>NZ_JBIBIJ010000001.1:0-467957 GCF_042957465.1 Kitasatospora sp. NPDC008050 | reverse complement strand
CGGGGGGGGGGGGGGGGGGTTGTTGTCCTGGCCACACGCGGGCCCCCCCCCCCCCCCCCCCCCGGGGGGGGGCGCCCCCCCCCGGGCCCCCCCCCGGGGGGGGGCCCCCCCCGCCCCCGACCGGGGACGGCGACTACGGGAAGGAGGCGCCTACTTGAAGGTGTGCTCCGGCGCCGGGAAGCTGCCGTCGAGCACGTCGGCGGCGTACGCGCGGGCCGCCTCGCCCAGCACACCGCGCAGGTCGGCGTACTGCTTGACGAACTTCGGCACCCGCCCCGCCGTCATGCCGGCCATGTCGGTCCACACCAGCACCTGGGCGTCGCAGCCGGACCCGGCGCCGATGCCGACGGTCGGTACCGCCAGCGATTCGGTGACGTGGGCAGCCAGTTCGGCCGGTACCGCCTCCAGCACCACCGCGAAGGCGCCCGCCTCCTGGACGGCCTTGGCGTCGCGCTGCAGCTTGTGGGCCGCCTCCTCGCCCCGGCCCTGCACGGGATAGCCGCCGAGCGCGTGCACCGACTGCGGGGTCAGGCCGATGTGGGCCATCACCGGCACGCCGGCGTCCACCAGCAGCTCGATGGTGTGGGCGCTGCGCTCGCCGCCTTCGAGCTTGACCGCACCGACCCCGGCCTCCTTCATCAGCCGCGCGGCGTTGCGCAGGCCCTGGGCGGGGGACTCCTGGTAGGAGCCGAACGGCATGTCGCCGACGATCAGCGCGCGCTCGGTGCCGCGCACCACGGCGGCGCTGAGCATCACCATCTCGTCCATGGTGACCGGGACGGTGGTCTGGTAGCCGAGGTGGCAGTTGCCGGCGGAGTCGCCGACCAGCAGCACCGGGATGCCGGCCTCGTCGAAGACGCCGGCCGTCAGGGCGTCGTAGGCGGTGAGCATCGCCCATCGCTCCCCGCGCTGCTTGGCGGCGGCCAGGTCCCGCACGGTGACCCGGCGGTGGGTGACCCCACCGTAGAGGGAGTGCCCCCCGGACGCGGAGGCCTTGTCGCCGCCGGGCGACTGGGCGGCCTGGCCCTGGGCGGTCTGGCCCTGGCCGTTCTGCGTCTGGGCAGGCGAAAGCTGAGAAGCGTTCATCGAACAGGCTCCTGAAGGGTTGTGGTCTCGTGGCGCCGTACGGCGTCCCCGGATCTCCTCCATGCTTGCACGGCCCGGGCGCGGCGCAAAGAGCCGGGGGCGCCCCGGGACGGCGCGGCAGTTCCTCGCGAAACGAACCTTTGCGAAACGAGTACGTCTCGTATCGGAAAAAGGAGTACAGTCGGGCCGGGGGGATTACGAGACGGTTCCGTCTCGATGAGTCTCCGCTCACCGCTCGGCGGCTCCGGCCAGTACCTCGCCTGCACGCCGCACACCTCCGTACGGAAACGGGACAGACGTATGACCACCGCAGTAGCCGGTACCGCGCCACGCGTGCCGGAAGCCATCCACCGCCGTCGGTGGGCGATCCTCGGCACGCTGATCCTGGCGCTGCTCGTCGTCGTCCTCGACAACTCGATCCTCAACGTCGCGATGAAGACCATCGCGACCCCGGCTCCGGTGGGCCTGGGCGCCTCCCAGAGCGACCTCGAGTGGGCGATCAACTCCTACACCCTGGTCTTCGCCGGGCTGCTCTTCACCTCCGGCCTGCTCGGCGACCGGTTCGGGCGCAAGAAGGCCCTGCTGGCCGGCATGCTGGTCTTCGGCGTCGGCTCGCTGCTCTCGGCGCTGGCCACCAGCCCGGGCGAGCTGATCAGCTTCCGTGCGGTGATGGGCCTGGGCGGCGCCTTCGTGATGCCCGCCACGCTGGCGATCATCATGAACGTCTTCGAGCGGCACGAGCAGCCCAAGGCCATCGGCATCTGGGCCGGTGCGGTGGGTCTGGCGATCGCGATCGGCCCGATCACCGGCGGTCTGCTGATCGAGCACTTCTGGTGGGGCTCGGTCTTCCTGATCAACGTCCCGATCGTCGCGGTGGCGCTGGTCGCGATGTTCCTGCTGGTCCCCGACTCCCGTGACCCCAACCCCGGCCGGCTCGACCCGGTGGGCGTGCTGCTGTCGATCATCGGCCTGGTGGCGCTGATCTACGGCATCATCAAGGGCGGCGAGCTGGCCGACTTCACCGCCGCCGGCGCCTGGGTGCCGGTGCTGGTCGGGGTGGTCGCGCTGGTCGCCTTCGTGGTCTACGAGCGGCGGGTCAGCCACCCGGCGCTGGACGTCACCTGGTTCCGCAACAAGGCCTTCTCCACCTCGGTGACGGTGATCGGCCTGGTCTTCTTCGCGCTGATGGGCGTCTCCTTCTTCGGCGTCTTCTACACCCAGAGCGTGCGCGGCTACAGCGCACTGGCCTCCGGCGCGCTGATGCTGCCGCTGGCGTGCGCCCAGCTGATCTTCGCGCCTCGCGCGCGGCTGGTGGTCGACAGGCTCGGCGTGCGCGCCACCTGCGCCGGTGGCATGGGCCTGATCGTGATCGCCTTCCTCGGCTACCTGCTGCTCGGCCAGTCCACCCCGATCTGGGTGCTGGAGGTGATCGGCTTCATCATGGGCGCCGGCATGGCGCACGTCATGCCGCCGGTGACCGTGGCGATCATGGGCTCGCTGCCCCGGGAGAAGGCCGGCGCCGGCTCGGCGATCAACAACACCTTCCGCCAGGTGGGCGGCTCGCTCGGCGTCGCGGTGCTCGGCGCGGTGCTCTCCACCAGCTACCGCGACGGCATCGCGGACAAGCTGACCGTGCTGCCGCCTGCCTTGCGCGACAAGGCGGGCGAGTCGGTGGAGGCCACCCTGGGCGTGGCCGGGAGCCTGGGGGCCCGGGGCAGCGTGCTGGTCCAGCCCGCCTATGACTCCTTCATCCACGCGATGCACGTGGTGGCGGGCCTGTCCGCCGGGGTCACCCTGATCGGCGCGCTGCTGGCCTGGTTCTTCCTGCCCGGCAAGGCCGCGGCCCCGGGTCCCGGCGCCGCCCCCGCCGATGCGCCGACGCTGCGTGCCGTGCCGACCGCCGAATCGACCAAGGCCTAAGACTCACGATGGACAATGGGCCCATGGACACGGACCGTCACGCCACCCTCACCGCCCCCGCCGCGCCGCCGCCCTGCGTGCCGCCGCGGCGGGGGCGGCCCCGCTCCGAGGCCGCCGAGCAGGCGATCCTCGGTGCGGTGGAGCGGCTGATGACCGAGGGCGGCAGCCTGGCGGACCTCACCATCGAGGGCATCGCCCAGGCCGCGGGGGTGGGCAAGGCGACCATCTACCGCCGCTGGGCCAACAAGGAGGCGCTGCTGGTCGACGTGCTGGTCCGGCTGGAGGAGCCGGAGCCGGCGCTGCCCGGCACCAGCGCCCGGGACGACCTGGTGGTGCTCCTGGACTTCATGCGCCGGCGCGGTCTGGCCAAGCGCTCACGCTGGATGCTGCGGGTGGTGATCGAACAGATGCACTCGATGCCCGCGCTCAAGGAGACCTACTACGACCAGGTCGTGCAGCCGCGCCGGGAGAACATCCGCCGGGTGGTGGAGCGCGGCGTGGCGGCCGGCGAGTTCCGCGCCGACCTGGACGGCGAGCTGCTCGGCGAGATGCTGATCGCCCCGATGCTGCTGCGTGCCGTGGTCTGGGACGACTCGCCGCTGGACGACCCCGAGCTGCCTGCCACTATCGTGGACTCCCTGCTGGAGGGGCTCTGTGGCCCGGCTCACCGGGCCGGCGCGGCCTGACCTGCCCGATCGGCGGAACCCTGGATGTGCTGCGGTGCGTCTGTCACGGCATAGGCTGAGCCGAAGATCCCATATTTCGGGATACGTCCGTAGACAGCCTGGACACGCACCCGACGACCAGCAGGGGGTCACCGCATGACGCAGGCCGGCGAGGCATGGGCTGGCGCCGACGGCGCCGCGCCGACCGCCGACTCCGCACCCACCGCCGAGACCGCACCAAGCGCCGAGACCGCTGAGGTGACCGAGGCCGCACCGGCCGTCGAGGCCGCTGAGGCGACCGAGGCCATCCCGACCGCCGAGGCCGGCGGGTCGGGCTCGACCGGTACCGGTACCGGCACCGAGCGGCGGCGGCCCTGGATACTCCAGTGGGGCCGCGACCGCCGCGGCAGCTCCACCTGGCGCCGGGGCTGGGTGATCGCGGCGCTGGCCGTGCTGGTCGGGGTGCTGCTCGGCTACCACCGGGAACTGCCCAACTCGGCCGGCAACCTCGGCAGTCTGCTGGAGACCTTCCTGCCCTGGCTGGGCCTGGCCGTGCCGCTCCTGCTGGTGGCCGCGCTGCTGCGCCGCTCGGCCACCGCGCTGATCGCGCTGCTGCTGCCGACCGTGCTGTGGACGATCCTCTTCGGCGGTCAGCTCAGCGACAAGGGGACCGGCAAGGGCGACTTCACCGTGCTCACCCACAACGTCGACGCCGGCAACCGCGACCCGGAGAGCACCGTGCGGCTGGTCAACAGCTCGGGCGCGGAGATCGTCGCCCTGGAGGAGCTGACCGGCGCGGCGCTGCCCACCTACACCAGCGGGCTCGCGGCCAACTACCCGTACCACACCGTCGAGGGCACGGTCGGCCTCTGGTCGAAGTACCCGATCAGCGGCACCCGGGTGGTGGACATCAAGATCGGCTGGACCCGCGCCTTCCGCACGCTGGTCGCCACGCCGCAGGGCCCGCTCGCCGTCTACGTCGCGCACCTGCCCTCGGTGCGGGTCAAGTTCGACGACGGCTTCACGGCCGGGCAGCGCGACGTCAGCGCGCAGGCGCTGGGCGACGCGATCCAGGACGAGCCGCAGGGCAAGGTGCTGCTGCTCGGTGACCTGAACGGCACCATGAACGACCGCAGCCTCGCCCCGGTCACCTCGCAGCTGCGCTCGGCCCAGGGCTCGGCCGGCTCCGGCTTCGGCTTCAGCTGGCCCACGCAGTTCCCGATGGCCCGGATCGACCAGATCATGAGCCGCGGGATGAAGCCCACCGACTCCTGGGTGCTGCCGGCCGACGGCAGCGACCACCGGGCGATCGCCGCCGACTACCGCTACAGCCGCTGAGGCCGCGACCGCCAGGAGGGCGGGTCGGCCGCGCCGGCCGACCCGCCGTCGTCACCCGCGGCGCCAGCCGTTGGTGATCGGCAGCCGGCGGTCCCGCCCGAAGCCCTTGGGCGAGATCTTCGGACCCGGCGGGTACTGCCGCCGCTTGTACTCGGCGGTGTCCACCAGCCGCACCACCCGGTCCACCACGGCCGCCTCGAAGCCGAGCGCCACGATCGCGTCGCGGCCCTGGTCGCCCTCGACATAGGCGTCCAGGATCGAGTCCAGCAGGTCGTAGTCGGGCAGCGAGTCGCTGTCCACCTGGTCGGGGCGCAGCTCGGCGCTCGGCGGCTTGAGGATCGTGTTCTCCGGGATCGGCGGCACCTCGCCGCGCTCCGCCGCCGCCTCGTTGCGCCACTTGCACAGCTGGAAGATCAGCGTCTTGTAGACGTCCTTGATCGGGCCGAAGGCGCCCACCGAGTCGCCGTAGAGGGTGGAGTAGCCGACCGCCAGCTCGCTCTTGTTGCCCGGGGCCAGCACGATGTGGCCCTCCTGGTTGGAGATCGCCATCAGCAGCGTGCCGCGCAGCCGGGACTGCAGGTTCTCCTCGGCCAGCCCGGTGAGCCCGAGCGAGGCCATGTAGGCGTCGAACATCGGCGCGATCGAGACGGTCCGGAAGTGCAGCCCCGTGCGCCGGGCCAGCTCGGCCGCGTCGTCCCTGGAGTGCTGCGAGGAGTACTGGCTCGGCATCGAGACGCAGTGCACGTTCTCGGCCCCGATCGCGTCCACCGCGATCGCCGCCACCAGCGCCGAGTCGATTCCGCCGGACAGGCCGATCAGCACCGACTTGAAGCCGTTCTTGCGCACGTACGCCCGGGTCCCGGTGACCAGCGCGGCGTAGATCTCCGCCTCGTCGGTGAGCCCCGGCACGATCTCGCCCTGCGGCTGGGCCGGCCGCGGCCGCGGCTCGCCGCCCAGGTCGGTGCGGACCAGCCGCAGCCCGTCGCCGAACCGCTCGCCGTCCGCCGCCGTGACACCCGCCGCGGGCAGCTCCAGGTCGACCACCAGCAGGCTCTCCTCGAACTGCGGTGCCCGGGCCAGCACCTGCCCGGCCGCGTCCACCACCAGCGAGTCGCCGTCGAAGACCAGCTCGTCCTGGCCGCCGACCATGTTCAGGTAGGCCAGCGTGCAGCCCGCCTCGGCGGCCCGGCGCCGCACCAGCTCCAGCCGCACGTCGTCCTTGTTGCGCTCGTACGGCGAGCCGTTGAGCACCAGCAGCAGCCCGGCCCCCGCCTGCCCCGCGGCGGCCACCCGGCCGCCCTCCTGCCAGATGTCCTCGCAGATCGCCAGCGCCACGTCGACGCCGTCCAGCCGCACCACCGGGAGCTGGTCGCCCGGCTCGAAGTACCGGTACTCGTCGAAGACGCCGTAGTTCGGCAGGAAGTGCTTGGCGAACCTGGTCACCACCTTGCCGCCGTGCAGCACCGCCGCGCAGTTCTGCGGCGACCCGGTCGCCTGCGCCCGCCCCAGGTACCCCAGCACCACCGGCACCTCGCCCAGCCCCTCGGCGGCCAGTCGTTCGGCCAGCTCCACCAGGGCGGATCGGGAGGCCTCGACGAAGGAGGCCCGCAGCGCCAGGTCCTCGACCGGATACCCGGTCAGCGCCATCTCGGGAAAGGCGACCAACCGTGCCCCGCGCTCGGCCGCGCGCTTGCTCCAGCGCACCACCTCGTCGCTGTTGTGCGCGATGTCGCCGACGGAGGGGTCGAACTGGGCCAGAGCGAGGCGGAGATTCGGCATGGGCCCAGTGTAATCGTCGTTCTGACGCTATGGGGGGTGGGGGCCGTCACCAGTTCGAGTCGTTCGGAACCCGTTCCCGAGCTGTTCCCGGCACCCGGTGCTCCGGCGGCGCCGGAATCCGGAATGATGGGCAGTAGTCGTTCGCATGTCCCACCGAGGGGTGCTCGTGGGTGGGGTGTTTGCGTAACACGAACGTAAAGAGCAGAGGTGAGACTGTCCCCATGGGCAAGCAGCAGGAGTTCGTGCTTCGTACGCTCGAAGAGCGTGACATCCGGTTCGTCCGGCTGTGGTTCACCGATGTGCTCGGCTTCCTCAAGTCGGTGGCGGTGGCCCCGGCCGAGCTGGAGCAGGCCTTCGACGAGGGGATCGGCTTCGACGGGTCGGCGATCGAGGGCTTCGCCCGGGTCTACGAGTCGGACATGATCGCCAAGCCGGACCCGACCACCTTCCAGATACTGCCCTGGCGCTCGGAGGTCCCCGGTACCGCCCGGATGTTCTGCGACATCCTGATGCCCGACGGCTCGCCCTCCTACGCCGACCCGCGGTTCGTGCTCAAGCGCACCCTGGAGCGGGCCTCCGCCCAGGGCTTCACCTTCTACACCCACCCCGAGATCGAGTTCTTCCTGCTCAAGAACCTCCCCGGGGACGGCACCGCGCCCGTGCCCGCCGACCACTCGGGCTACTTCGACCACACCCCGCGCGGGGTCGGCCACGACTTCCGCCGGCAGGCCATCACGATGCTGGAGTCGATGGGCATCTCGGTCGAGTTCTCGCACCACGAGGGCGCCCCCGGCCAGCAGGAGATCGACCTGCGGTACGCCGACGCGCTCTCCACCGCCGACAACATCATGACCTTCCGCCTGGTGATGAAGGAGGTGGCGCTGGAGCAGGGCGTGCACGCCAGCTTCATGCCCAAGCCCTTCTCCCAGCACCCGGGCTCGGGCATGCACACCCACCTCTCGCTCTTCGAGGGCGACCGCAACGCCTTCCACGAGTCCGGCGCCGAGTTCCAGCTCTCCAAGGTGGGCCGCTCCTTCATCGCGGGCCTGCTGCGGCACGCCGCCGAGACCGCCGCCGTGACCAACCAGTGGGTCAACTCCTACAAGCGGATCTGGGGCGGCTCCCAGCGCACCGCGGGCGCCGGCGGCGAGGCCCCCTCGTACATCTGCTGGGGCCACAACAACCGCTCGGCGCTGATCCGGGTCCCGATGTACAAGCCCGGCAAGCAGGGCTCCACCCGCGTCGAGGTCCGCTCCCTGGACACCGGCTGCAACCCCTACCTCGCCTACGCCGTCACCCTGGCCGCCGGCCTCAAGGGCATCGAGGAGGGCTACGAACTCCCGCCCGGCGCCGACGACGACGTCTGGGCCCTCTCCGACGCCGAACGCCGCGCCATGGGCATCCAGCCCATGCCCCAGAACCTCGGCGAGGCGATCGACCTGATGCAGCGCAGCGAACTCGTCGCCGAGACCCTGGGCGAGCACGTCTTCGACTTCTTCCTGCGCAACAAGCGCCAGGAGTGGGAGGAGTACCGCTCCGAGGTCACCCCGTTCGAGCTGCGGAAGAACCTCCAGGTGCTCTGAGGGCTCGGCAGTACCCGGGTTCCGTACGGGCCCGCCCCACCGACTGCGTCGGGCGTCGGGGCGGGCCCGTAGGTGCGCCGGTGGGGTGAAGGGGCGGGCCATCAGGGTGGATCTCGACGTTTGATGGGCGAGGCGGGCTGATTTTCGGTTAATCCTCCTGGTCGGTGCGCATGGCACCAGCTGAGCCCAGGAGGTCGGTCGGTGGTGTCCAGTCCGCACTCGGACGCGGTCGCGGTCGTGCTCGGGACCCGGCCCGAGATCCTCAAGCTGGCCGGGGTGATCCGCGCTCTCGGTGACCGGGCCCGGGTGGTGTACACCGGGCAGCACTACGACGAGGCGATGGCCGGCGGGGTCTTCCGGGCGATGCGACTGGCGCCGCCCGACGTCCGCCTCACCGACATCGGCGGCGCGGTGCGCGGGCGTCAGATCGGGGACATGATCTCGGCGCTGTCGGATCTCTTCGCCGCCGAGCCGCCGGCGGCCGTGGTGGTGCAGGGCGATACCAACACCACCTCGGCGGGGGCGCAGGCGGCGCATTACCACGGGGTTCCGGTGGTCCACGTGGAGGCCGGGCTGCGCTCGCGTGACCGGGCGATGCCCGAGGAGATCAACCGTCAGGTGGTCGGCGTGCTGGCCGACGCCCACTGTGTGCCGACCGCGGCGGCGGCCGCCAACCTGCGGGCTGAGGGGGTGCCGGAGAGCCGCATCCACCTCACCGGCAACACCATCGTCGAGGCGGTCGCCGAATCGCTGCCGGGTCCGGCCGAGTGCGCCGAGCTGCTGCGGCGGTACGGGGTGCGGGCGGAGCGGTTCGTGCTGGCGACCGTCCACCGGCCGGAGAACACCGACGACCCGGCCCGGCTGGAGCGGATCCTGGCCGAACTCGGCGGGCTCGGCCTGCCGGTGCTGCTCCCGCTGCACCCGCGCACCCGGGCGTGCGTCGCCCGGCACGGCCTGGCCGAGCGGCTCGCCGGGCTGCTGGCGATCGATCCCATCGACCACCCGTCCTTCCTGGGCCTGGCGAGCCGCGCCCGCCTGCTGGTCTCCGACTCCGGCGGCGTGCAGGAGGAGTGCACGGTGCTGAAGAAGCCGCTGATCGTGGTGCGCAACAGTACGGAGCGCCCGGAGGCGGTCGAGGCCGGCTTCGCCACCCTGCTCCGCCCGGGTCCGGCGATCGGTGAGCTGGCGCGGCGGCTGATCGCCGACGCCTCGCTGACCGCCAGGCTGGCCGCACTGCCGTCCCCGTACGGCGACGGGCGGGCCGGTGAGCGGATCACCGCGCTGACCCTGGCGCTGGCCGACGCGCGTGGCCGGGCCGTGCCGGCCGGCCAGGTGTGCGGCGAGCCCGGGCTGCCGGTGCCCCCAGACGCGGTGGCCTCGGTGGCCGCCTGCGAACCCCGTACGACCCATCGACTCCCTGGAGGACGTCCGTGTACAAGCCCTGTGTAGGTGGCGCCGCCGCAGCCGCCGGTACCTGCGAACTGGCTGCCACCGGTAGCCACACCCTGCTGCTGACCGTGCTGGCCGCGGTCATGGTGCTGGGCGGTGCCCTGCTGACGCGGGCCGCGCGCCGGCGCGGCGGGAATGCCTGAGGCAGGTCACCCGGTCGGCGAGAGCGCCTGTGGGGCCGGAGCGCGTGACCGCGCGCTCCGGCCCCCGCGGCTGCCGCTGACGGGGCCTCTGCCGACCAGGTCGTTGACGACCCCCGTGCCGCCGCCGATCCCCGTGTCGCCGTCGCCGATGCCTGTGTCGCCGCCGCGGGGGCGGTACGGGCCGCCGCCCGCGGGCACCCCGACCGGCCCCGGGACGATCACCGGTGGCACCCCGGCTCCGAGAGGCGGTACCCGGTGAACCACTCCGCCGGTACCGTGCTCAGCTTCGCCATGGCGGTCTCGCTGCTGCTGGGCGCGGTCTTCGTGGCCTATGTGGCCGTCCTGGTGACGCCGCTGCTGCGCAGCAGGCCGGGGCTGCCGGGCGACGCGGGTCTGCTGGACTGGCACGTGCTGGTGCCCTGCCGGGACGAGGAGGCCGTCATCGGCCAGACCCTGGCCCGGCTGCGCGGGCTGCACCCGGCCTTGCACGTGTGGGTGATCGACGACGCCTCGGTCGACGGGACGGCGCAGGTGATCAGCACGGCCGCGGCCGCCGACCCGTACGTGCACCTGGTGCAGCGCGTGCTGCCGCAGGCGAGGACCGGCAAGGGGGCGGCGCTGAACACCGCCTACCGCGCGCTGTGCGCGTGGCTGCCCGAGGACGCCGCGCCCGAGCGGGTCGTCGTCGGGGTGTTCGACGCGGACGGCACCCCGGGGCCGGGCTGCCTGGAGATCATCTCCGCCGACCACCTCTTCGGCGACCCCGAGGTCGCGGCGGTGCAGATCGAGGTGCGGATGGCCAACCGGGACGAGCGCCGGCCGCTGCCCCACCCCTATCTGGTGCGCAACCTGCTGGCGCGCACCCTGGTCCGGATGCAGGACCTGGAGTTCCGCACCGCGATCCCGGCCGTGCAGCTCAGCCGCCGGATGACCCGCACGGTGGCGATGGGCGGCAACGGGCAGTTCACCCGCCTCTCCGCGCTGAAGGGGATCGCCCTCCAGGGGAACCGGGGGGACGAGGGCGGCCCCTGGGGCGGCTCGCTGCTGGAGGACTACGAGCTCGGCCTGCAGCTGACCCTGGCCGGTTGGCGCACCGCGTTCACCCGGGACACCTGGGTGGACCAGGAGGGCCTGTGGAACGTGCGGCAGCTGCTGGCCCAGCGGGCCCGCTGGAGCCAGGGCGCCATGCAGTGCATGCGCTACCTGCCGCAGATCTGGGACTCCCGGAAGCTGACCACGATGGGCGTCCTGGAGATCACCTACTGCCTCCTGCAGCCTTGGCTGCAACTGTTCGGCAGCGTGGTCTTCCCGGCGCTGGCGGTGCTGCTGGCGGTGCGCTTCGTCCGGCACCCGGAGGCGCTCGGCGTGTTCCTGTCGAGCGGTGGCGGCTACGGTCTGCTGCTGGCCTATCTGGTGCTGAGCGTGGTCCAGTTCACCATCTGGGGCCCGCTCTACTGGTTCAAGTGCGAGCGGGCGGCGGGCCTGTGGCGCTGCCTGGGCTGGGGCGTGGCCTACTCCTGCTACATCTGGCTCTACTGCCTGTGCACCTGGCGGGCGGCAGGACGGTTCGCCAAGGGCCGCAACGGCTGGGTCAAGACCCGGCGCAACGCCGAGCTGCGCTCCGCTCCCCAGGCCTGACGGCAGGTCAGGACCGGCTGGAGGGCGGTCAGGAGTCGGGCAGGCCGGCCGGGGCCGGGCGGTAGATGGTCAGCGAGTCGACGCTGAAGGAGATCGGCGTCGAGGTGGTGGGGGCCGGGTGGTAGACGCCGTTGTTGACGGAGAGGCTGAGCACCGGGTAGGCCGCGAAGTCCGTGCCGACCCCGCTGTGGTCGCAGTAGGCGACGGCGAGGCGGTCGAGGCTGGGGCCGACGTACCAGGTGGTGTTGTCGGCGCCCAGCCGGGCGCCGATGTAGAGCCAGCCGTCGGCGGACACCGTGGCGTTGGTGTAGCGGCCGGTGCCGCTGTGGACCTGGTTGACGAACTCCAGCGTGCTCGGGTGGTCGGCCTGCCACTCGAAGACGTCGACCTCGTTCTGCCCGTCCCGCCAGCTCCACAGCGCGGGCCAGGCGCCCGAATCGGCGGCGGGCAGCTGGACATGGGCCATGATCAGGTCGCCGGTGCGCATCTCGGTGCCGTCGCCGCCGGTGTCGCAGGAGTCGCCGGTGGTCAGCAGGCCGGTGTCCCAGTTGCCGTCGGGACGCGGGGAGGCGGTGATGGTCAGGTGGCCGCCGCCGGCGCTGAGCGCGGACTCGCTGAGATGGTCGAGCTTGAAGTCGTGCTGGTTGTCCACGCAGTCCTGGTAGGCGCCGGTCTGCCAGCCCCAGGTGTGGCCCGGGCCCACGTCCAGGGTGTGGAAGTCGTCCTGGAAGGCGATGGTGGCGGCCGCGAACGCTGCTGCGGTACCGACGGCGGGAGGGGCGGCGGTGGCGGTCGAGACGGTCAGGGCGATGGCCGATATCAGGCCGAGCGGCAGGCTGATCAGGCGCATGGACACTCCTCGGGAGCGGCGGCGGGCCCGGACGGTCCGCGCTGTCCACCCTCCACCGTCGTCGGTGTGGCGCGCAGCGCGCCTTGGGCCGTCCGGGTGGAGCGGACCGGGCCTGCGGCGGTTGTGCGTCGGGGGGCCGCGGCGGGGAATGACTGGGAGAAGCACCTAGGCTAAATGCTGATCATATGAGCGACGAGGAGTGCGATGACCTCCGGTGGGAGCCGCGTCAGCAGGCCCGAGAACCGACTGGTCCGCCGGGGGTTCACCGACCCCGAGGCGGCCGTGCGCAGGCTGTCCGCCCCGGCTCTGCACGGGCTGGCCGATGATCCGATCCTGCTCGACGGGCTCGGTGCCACCGCCGACCCCGACCTCGCCCTGCTCGGTCTGGCCCGGCTGCTCGAATCGCTCGGCGAGAGCCAGCGGCACACCCTGCGCGACACCCTGACCACCTCCAAGCCGCTGCGCGACCGGCTGCTCGGCGTGCTCGGCGCCTCGGCCGCGCTCGGCGACCACCTGGCCACCCACCCGCGGGACTGGCACGCCCTGGTCACCTTCGAACAGCGCGACATGCACCCCGGCACCAACGACTTCCGGCGCGAGCTGGAGCAGCGGGTGCGGGCCGCCGAGGGGGAGCCGGCCGATGCGCTGCGCGCCGCCTACCGCCGCTGCCTGCTGACCATCGCCGCGCGCGACCTGACCGCCACCACCGACCTGGTGCAGACCGCCGCCGAGCTCGCCGACCTGGCCGGCGCCACGCTGCGCACCGCGTTGATGATCGCCGTCGAGCAGGAGCCGGCCGCCGCCGACGCCTGCCGGCTGGCCGTGATCGGCATGGGCAAGTGCGGTGGCCGGGAGCTCAACTACGTCTCCGACGTGGACGTCATCTTCGTCGCCGAGGCCCGCGAGGGGGTCGACGAGCACCTCGCGCTGAGCGCCGCCAACCGCTTGGCCGCCGCCATGATGCGGCTCTGCTCGGACACCACCCGGGAGGGCACCATCTGGCCGGTGGACGCCAATCTGCGTCCCGAGGGCCGCAACGGACCGCTGGTGCGCACCCTGGCCAGCCACCTCGCCTACTACCAGCGGTGGGCCAAGACCTGGGAGTTCCAGGCGCTGCTGAAGGCCCGCCCGGTGGCCGGTGACGCCGAGCTGGGCGAGGCGTACGTGGCGGCGCTGGCACCGCTGGTCTGGCAGGCGGCCGAGCGGGAGAACTTCGTCGCGGACGTGCAGCAGATGCGCCGCCGGGTGGTGGAGGCGATCCCGGCCACCGAGCTGGACCGCCAGCTCAAGCTCGGCCCCGGCGGGCTGCGCGACGTGGAGTTCTCGGTCCAGCTGCTCCAGCTGGTGCACGGCCGCACCGACCCCGGGCTGCACAGCGGCAACACCCTGGAGGCGCTGGCCGCGCTGTCGGCGGGCGGTTACGTCGGGCGGGCGGACGCCGCCTCGCTGGATGCCGCCTACCGGTTCCTGCGCGAGCTGGAGCACCGGATCCAGCTGCACCGGCTGCGGCGCACCCACCTGATGCCCAAGGACCCGGCCGACCTGCGCCGGCTGGCCCGCTCGATGGCCACGATGATCAACGGCGACACCCGCGCCGACCCGGTGGCGGCACTGGAGCGCGAGTGGAAGCGGCACGCCCTGGAGGTGCGCCGGCTGCACGAGAAGCTCTTCTACCGCCCGCTGCTGGCGGCCGTGGCCGACCTGTCGGCCGGTGAGGCGCTCACCCCGGGCACCCCGGCGATGAGCCAGGAGTCGGCCGAGGAGCGGCTCAAGGCGCTGGGCTTCGCCGACCCGCCGGCCGCCCGGCGCCACCTGACGGCGCTGGCCAGCGGGGTGAGCCGGAAGGCCGCCATCCAGCGCACCCTGCTGCCGGTGCTGCTGGCCTGGTTCGCCGACTCCGCCGACCCGGACGCCGGGCTGCTGGGCTTCCGCCAGGTCTCCGACGCGCTCGGCCGCACCCCCTGGTACCTGCGCCTGCTGCGGGACGAGAGCGCGGCGGCCCAGCAGCTGGCCCGGATCCTGTCGGCCGGGCGGCTGGCCCCCGACCTGCTGCTGCGCGCGCCCGAGGCAGTGGCCATGCTGGGCGATCCGCAGGGGCTGGTGCCGCGTGGGCGGGCCGCGCTGGAGCAGGAGGCGCGGGCGGCGGTCGGCCGGGCGCCGAGCGCGGCGGCGGGGGTGGCGGCGGCCCGTTCGGTGCGCCGCCGGGAGCTGTTCCGCACCTCGGCGGCCGACCTGCTCGGGCGCTTCGGCGACGATCCGGGCGAGGCCCTGGACGCCGCCGCCAATGCGCTCACCGACCTCAACGCGGCCACCCTCGCCGGGGCGCTGGCCGCCTGTACGGCGGGGTGGGAGCAGGCGCACGGCGAGGCGTTCCCGGCCCGGCTCGCGGTGATCGCGATGGGCCGGTTCGGCGGCCGGGAGCTGGGCTACGGCTCGGACGCCGACGTGCTCTTCGTGCACGAGGCGCTGCCCGACACCCGGCACGACGCCACCGCCGCCGCCCGCGCGGTCTGCAACGAGCTGCGCACCCTGCTGGCCGCGCCCTCCACCGAGCCGCCGCTGCTGGTCGACGCCGACCTGCGCCCCGAGGGCCGGCAGGGGCCGCTGACCCGCACGCTGGGCTCCTACGCGGCGTACTACGCGCGCTGGTCGCACGTCTGGGAGAGCCAGGCGCTGCTGCGGGCCGAGCCGGTGGCCGGGGACGCGGAGCTGGGGGAGCGGTTCCGGGAGCTGATCGACCCGCTGCGCTATCCGCTGGGCGGGGTGCCGGAGCGGGATCTGCTGGAGATCCGGCGGATCAAGGCGCGGATCGAGAGCGAGCGGCTGCCGCGCGGGGCCGACCCGACCACCCACACCAAGATCGGCCGCGGTGGACTCGCGGACGTCGAGTGGACGGTGCAGCTCCTGCAGCTCCAGCACGGCCACGAGCTGCCCGGGCTGCGCACCACCAGGACGCGCGCGGCGCTGCTCGCGGCCGCCCGGGCGGGCCTGCTGGCGGGGGAGGACGCCGAGGTGCTGGACACCGCCTGGGTGCTGGCCTCGCGGGTGCGCGGCGCGGTGATGCTGGTCCGCGGGCGCCCCGGGGACAGCTTTCCGAACGAGCCGCGCGAACTCGCGCAGGTGGCCCGCTACCTGGGGTACGGGGCCGGTCACAGCGGGGAGTTGATGGACGACTACCGGCGGGCCACCCGGCGGGCCAGGACCGTGGTGGAGCGCCTCTTCTACGGCTGAGCGCCCGCCACGGGTGGTCCGTGACGGGCGCTCGACGTGTGTCCCGAGGTGTGTGGCGTGACCGGCTGGGCTAGCCGTGTCCCGCACCGACCGGGGTGGGCCGCTGTTCGGGCACCGCCGGTTTGCTCTGCCAGGAGGCAGGGATCTGCGGGAACTGGTAGGCCCAGCGGTGGTACACCAGCCGGGTGCCGACGAACCCTATGGCCAGGCAGAGCAGGCCGCCGACCGCGTCCATCCAGTAGTGGTTGGCGGTGGAGATGATCACCGTCAGGGTGCACAGCGGATAGATCACGCCCAGTGCCCGCACCCACTTGCGCTCGGCCAGGAAGAAGATGGTCAGCCCGCACCACTCCGACCAGCCGATGTGCATCGAGGGCATCGCGGCGAACTGGTTGGTGGCGCTGGCCGCCGCCCCCGAGGCCAGCGAGCCCCAGGTGTGGTGGACGGTGACGGTGTCGATGAAGCCGAAACCGGCCAGCCGCGGCGGGGCCAGCGGGAAGAAGTAGAAGCCGACCAGCGCGATGCCGGTGGTGATGAAGAGCACCGTGCGGGCGGCCGCGTAGCGGCCCGGATGGCAGCGGTAGAGCCAGACCAGCACGGCGATGGTGATCACGAAGTGCAAGGTGGCGTAGTAGTAGTTCATCCCGACGATCAGCCAGCTGACCGAGTTGACGCCGTGGTTGATCGAGCGCTCGACGGCGATGCCGAGGAACTGCTCGGTGTGCCAGACCCAGTCGGCGTGCTGCTGCGCGACGGCTGCCTGGGTCGGGAAGGCGTTGCGCACGAGCGAGTACAGCCAGTAGCTGACGCCGATCAGCGCGAGCTCGAACCAGAGCCGGGGCCGGGTGGGGATGCGCCGCTGCGCGACGATCCGACTGCGCAGCGTCTTTGCGGTGGGGAGGGCGGTACTGCCACCGGCTCCGTCCGTCGCCTCGTCGGCCGTTCGGCCGGTGGCTCGGACGGAACCGCCGCTACGGAGCTGAGCGGCTTCGTCGCCGCCCTGCGTCTGCTTGTCGGTCGGTTCCCCCATGGACGAGAAGTCTGCCAGACGTTCCGTGGTCGTCCGATCATCCTCTGGTCGTGGATTCTTCACCGGCTGTCCTCCCACAGTGCGAGGCGGCTGCCCCCGACCGGGGTGGGGGAGGCGGCACGGTACGCGCGATCGAGGCGCATCGGAGGGACACACATGAGTTCCATTGTTACGCGTTCGCAATACCAGGTGCGAGGCGGGGTCGCAGGGCTGTCGTCTTCCAGGTGTGGCACAGCCCGCCGAACTGCTGCGCCGCGGCCCGCTGTCAGGTGAAAGCGCTGGTCACAGGCCAGGTTGACGTACCGGCGGCAGCTCGATCGCTACCATCACGCGATATGAAGCTGATCACCGCCGTCCTCAAGCCCTACAAGCTGGACGACGTCAAGACCGCGCTGCACGACCTCGGGGTGCGGGGCCTGACCGTCACCGAGGTCAGCGGCTACGGCCGGCAGCACGGGCACACCGAGGTGTACCGGGGCGCGGAGTACCGGGTCGACCTGGTTCCCAAGGTGCGGCTCGAGGTGGTGGTGGCCGACGACGACGCCGAGCCGGTCGTCGAGGCGCTGGTGGCGGCCGCCCGGACCGGGAAGATCGGCGACGGCAAGGTCTGGATGGTCCCGGTGGACACCCTGGTGCGGGTGCGCACCGGCGAACGCGGGCCGGACGCGCTCTGAGCCGGGGCCCCGGGCGCTCAGCCGCGCCCGATGTAGGGCATGGCCGTGGCCAGCACGGTGGCGAACTGGATGTTGGCCTCCAGCGGCAGCTCGGCCATCTGCCGCACGGTGCGGGCCACGTCCGCCACGTCCATGGTGGGCTCGGGTGCGATCCGGCCGTCGGCCTGGCGGACCCCGTGGCCCATGGCGGCGGTCATGTCGGTGGCGGCGTTGCCGATGTCGATCTGCCCGCAGGCGATCCGGTACGGCCGTCCGTCCAGTGAGAGCGACTTGGTCAGCCCGGTGACCGCGTGCTTGCTGGCGGTGTAGGCGATGCTGTGCGGGCGCGGCACGTGGGCGGAGATCGAGCCGTTGTTGATGATCCGCCCGCCTTGCGGCCGCTGCCCCTTCAGCTGCCGGAAGGCGGCCTGGGCGCAGAGGAAGGTCCCGGTCAGGTTGAGGTCGATCACCGCGCGCCAGTCCTCGACCGAGAGGTCCTCGACGGGGACGGCCGCACCGAAGCTGCCGGCGTTGTTGAAGAGCAGGTCGAGCCGCCCGAAGCGCTCGGCCACCTCGGCGAAGAGCGCGGTCACCGCGGCCGGGTCGGTGACGTCGGTCGGGATCACGGCGGCCGGCACCCCGGCCAGTTCGGCGGTCTCGTGCAGTGGTTCGGCCCGCCGTCCGGCGAGCGCCAGCCGCCAGCCGGCCGCGGCGAGTTCGCGTGCGACGGCCCGGCCCACGCCGGTGCCGGCCCCGGTGACGACGGCGATCTGCTGTGGCATGCGGAACTCCCTGGGCTGGTGGTGAGCCGATGATCGCCGACCGGGTGCGGCGCTGTCATTGGTAGGAGCGCACCGAAGAGCGTGCCGCGGGTGGCGGGGGTCTTGTCAGGAGCGCCGGGGGTCACTAAGTTTCGGAAAATAACTAAGAGTGAGGGACGATAGGGTGCCGGGGAGGAGGCGATCACCGTGACGATCCGCAGGGGGACCACCCGCAGCGAGCAGCCCCAGGGCCTGATCACCCCAGGACAGCGCGCCGAGTACATGCGGCAGGGCAACGCCTCCGCCGTACTGCGCGCCGTCCTCGCCTACGGCCCGGTCTCCCGGGCCGAGATCGCCCGGCACACCGGGCTGTCCGCGCCCAGCGTCACCAAGCTCACCAGCACCCTGATCGAGGCCGGGCTGCTCGGCGAACTCGCCCCGGTGGAGCCCACCCAGGGCCGCCCCCGGGTGCCGCTGCGGGTCGACCCCGAGCGCACTGTGGCGCTCGGCGTGCACATCGGCCTGCTGCGCACCACCTTCGGCCTGGTCGGCCTGGACGGCCGGGTGCTGGTCGAGCGCGAGCTCGCGCACGCCGGCCAGGGCGAGCCGACCCCGCGCCGGATCGCCGAGCGGGCCGCCGAGGGCGTGCGGGCCTTCCTGGACGAGCGGCTGGACGGGCGCCGGCTGGTCGGCACCGGGGTCAGCATCGGCGGCTGGGTGGACGGCGCGCGCGGCCAGGTGGTCGAGCACGGGCCGCTCGGCTGGCGGGAGGTGGCGCTGCTCGACGAGCTGACCGGCAAGCTGCCCGGGCCGCTGGTGCTGGAGCAGACGGTGCGCGCCATCGCCCGCGCCGAGCTGTGGTTCGGCGCCGGCCGCGAGGTGGACGACTTCGCGCTGGTCTTCATCGGCAATGTGCTCGGCGCGGCGATCGTGGTGGACCGCACCGTGCACCGCGGCCCCGGTGCCGCGGCCGGTGGCATCGAGCACCTGCTCGCCACCGACGAGCCGGGCGTGCGCTGCCCGCGGTGCGGCACCGGCTGCCTGAGCGCGGCCGCCGGCGACCTCACGCTCGTCGCCGAGGCGCGCTCGGCCGGCCTGCTCGGCCCCGCCGTGCACGGCGGGACCGGCGGCTCGCTCGATCTGGAACGCCTGGTGGCCGCCGCCCGCCCGGCCGGCTCCGGCAGCGGGGACGTGCGCGCGCAGGAGCTGCTGCGCCGCCGGGCCCGGCGGGCCGGACGGGCCATCGCCACCCTGGTCGACCTGCTCAACCCGAGCCGGGTGGTGCTGGCCGGCGGGATCCTGGTGGCCGAGGAGTACCTGGACGACCTGCGGGCCGAGGTGGCCGAGCGCAGCCACCGCGGTGCCGAGGTGGCCGCCGACATCGTGCCCGCCGTCTTCGGCGCCAGGACCCTGGTGCGGTCCTCCGCGGTGCCGGTGCTGGAGCGGGTCATCACCGAACCGTTCACCTCCCTGGGGCTGCTGTGACCACGAGCGTCGCACCGGGTACCACCCTCACCCAGTACGCCGAGCTGTACCGCTGCGCGGTCACCGGGCGGACCGACTGGCTGCTGCTGCGGCTCACCGACCAGGACGGGGCGACCGGCTGGGGCGAGTGCTCCGACGCCGGGCCGCGGGCCGCGGTGCTGCGCGTGCTGGCCGGCCGCGCGGGCGGTGGCGGTGGCGGTGCCGACACGGTCGGCGAGTTCACCCGCCGCACGGTGCTCGGCGCGCTCCGCCAGGCGCTGGCCGACCAGGCCGCCCGCCGCGCCGGCCAGCCGCTGTGGCGCTGGCTGGCGGGCGCCGGGGCCGCGGAGCCGTCCGCCACCGCGCCGTCCGCGGGGGTGCCGCTGGTCGCGGACCTCAACCGCGCCCCCGGCGGCCGTGCCCCGCGCGAGCTGGCCGACACGGCCGCTGCCGCGGTACGGGCGGGCTTCACCGCCGTCGAGCTCGCGCCCTTCGATGCTCCCGGCGGCGACCGGCTGGCCGACCTCGGGCTGGCCCGGGTGCGGGCGGTGCGGTCCGCGGTCGGGCCCGGGGTGGCGGTCCTGGTGGACTGCCGCGAGCGCCTCTCGCTGGCCGAACTCACCCCGCTGCTCGACCCGTTCGCCGAGCTGGGGGTCGGCTGGCTGGCGGACGGCGTGGGGATCGGGCGCCCCGCGGAGCTGGCCGAGCTGCGCCGCCGCACCGGCCTCGCACTGGCCGGCGGCCGGACCGCCGCCTCGGTGGGAGAACTGGCCGCGGTGGACGGCCTGTTGGACGTGCTCCGCCCGGACGTCAAGCACGCCGGCGGCCCGGCCGCCGTGCTCGCGCTGGCCGCGGCAGCGGGCCGGGCCCGGGTGTCGCTGCACAACCCGGCGGGGCCGGTGGCCGCCCTGCACAGCGCCCACCTGGCCGCACTGCTGCGCGCCGAGTCGCTCGGGTTCGCGTTCGGCGAGGTGGACTGGCGCGCCGAACTGCTCGGTGGCGCCGAGCGGATCGGCGAGGGCCGCCTGGTCCTGCCGTCGGGGCCGGGTCTGGGTGCGGAGCCCGACCTGCGCCACCGGGCGGTGCTGCCGCTGTGGCGTGGCACCGTGGCGGTGGCCGAGTCCTGCTGTCCGCCGGTTCCGTCCAGGTCGGCTCCGTAACGGCGGGTTCCGTGGCGGCCGGCTCCGGCGATGCGGGTTCCGTCGAGCGGGTGACGCCGCGTCCCACCGCCCACTCCCCGGTGGGTCGAAGGCGCTCCCCTCGGCCGACACTGCCGCGGTGCCCCCGGCACCGTCCGGGCGTCCGCCATCCAGCCGATCGACCCCCGCCGATCGGCGGATCTTTGCCAAATCGGCCTCGGTTGTCGGGTGCTGGCCCGCCCGGTCGCAACCATGGGCGACGCGGTGCACGTCGTAGGATCGACAACACCGCGTGCCGATCTCCGCCCAGGTCGCCGCCGCCCGGGGCCACTCGTCCGGGTGTCACCCACCACCCGGAAAGTCCGACCTTGCAGCCGCCGCTCGCCCGTCCACGTGTCGTTCTGTCCTCTGCCGTCGCCCTGGTCCTGGCGGGCGCGCTTGCCGCGTGCGGGCCCGGTGGCGGCAAGCCGACGGCCAAGGCCGCGCCGGTCGCCGCCGACGTGACGCCCTCGCCCGGTGCCTCCGGCGGCGCTTCGGGAGCAGCCGCGGGTGCCGCTTCGCCGGGCGGCTCGCCGTCCGCTCCGGCCTCGCCGAGCGGCTCGCCGGCCGGGGACTCGGCCAAGGTGCAGATGCCCACCGGCCCGGTGACCCAGCTGAGCAAGGCACGGGACACCGCGGCCGGGCCGATCATGATGACCACGCTGGCCGGCAAGAAGTCCGGGGTGACCGGCAAGGTGTGGGTCTGGCTCCCGCCGGAGTACAACGACCCCAAGTACGCGAACTACGGGTTCCCGGTACTCACCCTCTACGCGGGCGGCCAGAGCAACGGCTACAACACCTGGACCGACGACCAGCTGCCGATCCAGGTGGAGGACGAGCAACTGGTCAAGCAGGGCAAGGCGCACCCGTTCATCATGGTGATGCCGGTGCAGAACCTGGTCTCCGACGAGAAGCAGACCCTGGACTGCAGCGACATCCCCGGTCAGCCGAAGATGGGCACCTGGATGTCCCAGGACGTCCCCGACTTCGTGCGCGCCAACTTCCGCACCCTCAAGAGCCGTGACGGCTGGGGCCTGATGGGCGCCTCCACCGGCGCGTTCTGCAGCGCCAAGATGGCGCTGCAGCACCCGGACCTCTACAAGGCCGCGGTGCCGATCGACGGCTACTTCAACCCGGACTCCTCGTTCTGGAAGGGCCACGAGGCCGAGCGGCTGGCCAACAGCCCCGACGTGCTGGTCGGCCAGAGCAAGGCGGACGTGCGGATGCTGGCCACGGCCGGTGGCGCCACGCCGGACGAGGTCAAGCTGGTCAAAGCCTGGGCGGCGAAGGCCGCCCCGCCCACCAGGATCGACTACTACGAGCAGCCCGGTGGCAAGCACCTCACCTCGCACTTCAAGAAGATGATCCCCGACACCCTGCAGTGGCTCACCCAGAACCTCCAGGGGCCGACCGCGGCCTGATCCCCGCCGCGGCGGGCGACGAGACGGGCGGTGCCGACGAGCTGTCGGCGCCGCCCCGCTTTTTCTGCCACAACCCCTCTGACCTGCGCAGCAACCCGGTGTTGATTCGCCTCTGATCGACTGTGAGCACGCTGGAACCGCAACGTCGCGCCTCCCGCTCACATCTGCTCCGGGGAAGCGGCGCCGTCTGGTCCCGGAACCCTCGCCATGACAGTCCTGAAAAGAGTGCCATGCAGCCGCATCTGCTTGTCGTCCCCGCCGCGCGCGGCTCCCATGAGGTGGTGCCGGCCGTGCGCCCGGTCCGTTTCGCCGGTCTGCGCCTGGTCCATGCGGCCCTGCGCCGCGATCTCGCCCGGCTGCCCACCGCGCTGCGGCTGCTGCAGCCCGATGACGAGGTGGGGGCGGCGGCCCTGCAGCGGCACTGGGACTTCCTGACCGCGATGCTCACCTGCCACCACGAGCAGGAGGACGTCCGGCTCTGGCCGATGCTGCGCCGCTTCGCCCCCGAGCTGCGGCTGCTGGTCAACTGGCTGGAGGACGACCACCACAACCTGGACCACTCCTTCACCCGCACCACCACCCTGATGCGGGTGGCCACCCGGGATCCGGCCAGCGCCTGGCCGGTGGCCTACGCAGTGGAGGAGCTGGCCGCGCGGCTGGAGACCCACCTGCGGATCGAGGAGGAGCAGGTGCTGCCGGAGATGGCCAAGCTGCTCCCGACGCACTCCCGGGTCGGCACCCTGGGCGAGCTGCTCGACCTGCTGCGGATGGCCGACGGCCCGGGTACGCCGGACGCCCTGGCCTGGCTGCTGGAGGGGGTCGCGCCGGAGCAGATCGAGGCGCTGCTGGCCGAGTGCGACGACCTGACGGCCCGCCAGTGGCCGCACTGGCAGGCGGTCTACGCGCGATGCGTGGCGGAGCTGTGGGGGACCTCGCCGGTGGGGGAGTGAGGCCGGCGCTGGCGGTGACGTTCGGGGCGGGCGGTGGTCTTCGGTGCGGGCGGTGACGTTCGGGGTAGGTAGCGGCCTTCGCCGCGGATGGTGACTTTTGGTGCGGGTCGTCCCGCCGGGGCGGTGTTGTCCAGGCGCTGATCTGGCCGGTGCGGCGCAGTAGTTGGGCCACTTTCGGACTATCCGCGATGGCGGCCCGTCACTGTGGGTGCCCAAGGTGGGGGAAGGCCGTTCAGGCCCCGACTCCTTGGAAGGAAGCCCATCTCCATGTACAGCAAGTGGACCACGGTCCTGCTCAGCACGGCGCTGGCCGGCGCCATCGCCACCACCACCGGCATCGCGGTCAGCAGCGCGAGCCCGCTGGCCGCCGACCGCCGCCATCCGATGATCAATCCGGCGGTGGCGCCCGACGCGGCCGGGACCATGGCCGCGATGGGCGCGCTCGGCAGCGTGCTCCAGACGGTGAACGAGCTGGTCACCGTGAGCACCCCGGGCTCCGGCACGGCGACCGAGGAGCCCGCGCTGCAGGGCAAGTTGGGGCAGCTGGGGATGGCCGCGGAGCGGCTCAAGTCGGTGCTGCCGGTGGCGGCCGGCGCCCCGGCGCGGCCCTCGGGATCGGTTGCTCCGTCGGGGGCCGCCGTTCCGTCCGGCGCTGCTGAGCCGTCCGTGCCCTCGGTGCCGGCCGGGGTGTTCCCGGGCGGGCCGATCCAGCGCGTGGCCGCGTCGCTCCCGGCGGCCGCCGCCGAGGACCAGCTCGCCGCCCTGCAGAAGGACGCCGCCGCGCTGGTCGCCCTCGCCAAGCAGGGCGACCAGGGCGCCGTCCGTGCCGCGCTGGCGCCGCTGTCCGCCGACACGCTCGCCCTGAGCTCCGCCACCGTCGCGCGCCTGGCCGCCGGCTGAGCCGCCGGCCGGCACCCGTGGGCCCGCCGCCCGAGTGGCGGGCTCACGGACTGCTGTCCCGGCCAACTGTGCTCCGGGGAAGCCGCGTTGGAGCGAGACGCCGCTTCGGTCAGTCCTTCCGCGCCGCAGCGAGGATCTTGACGGCGGTGTGGAAGAAGCGGCTGGTGCCGTGGCCCTGATAGCCCTTGCCGAAGACCGTCGCCGGGTTGGACGCCGAGCGTCCGGGCAGGTGCTGGGCGACCACGAAGGCCTCGCCGGGAGTCGCCCCGATCACCTCCAGGTCACCCTTGGGGGAGCGCAGCGGCAGGGTGAGGCCGGCGGGCAGCGGTTCGGAGAGGAAGACCACGCAGAGCCGGACCTCCGGGGTGATCTCCACCTCCTGGAACGGGTCCAGGGCCAGCGTGTCCGCCAGCTCGTCCACCGTGCGCAGCATGACGGGTACCTGGTACCCGAGGGACTCGCTCAGGTGCGCCTCGATCCGGCCGGTCAGCGCGGCGCGGTCCACCGCGGCGTCCGCCGTGAAGAAGACGTTGCCGCTCTGGATGTACGTCCGTACGCCGGTCAGGCCGAGGTCGCCGAAGAGCGCGCGCAGTCGCTCCATCCTGACGGTGCGACCGCCCACGTTGACGGCGCGGAGGAAGGCGATGAAGGTCATCTGGTCTGCCACCCGGCCAGTGTGGCGCATCCGGCCGCCCGTGGCGCCCGCACCGCGCCTCGGGACCGGCCGGCACCGCGCCTTACGGCTGCTCGGGCCGCTCGGGCTGCTTGGGCAGCACCGACTGGAGTGCCTCCGGGGTGCGCGCGATCACGGCGTGTCCGTCGTCGGCGGTGATGATCGGGCGCTGCAGCAGGACCGGGTGCTCCGCGAGCGCCGCCAGCCACCGCTGCCGGTCCGCGGCCGCGCGCTCCCACTGGCGCATGCCCAGTTCCTTGGCCACCGCCTCGTCCAGCCGCGTGATGTCCCACGGCTCCAGGCCCAGCCGCCCGAGCACCGCCGTCAGCTCGGCCACCGAGGGCGGGTCCTCCAGGTAGCGCCGTACGGTGTACTTCAGTTGAGCCGCTTCCAGCGCGGTCAGCGCGCTGCGGCACTTGCCGCAGCGGGGGTTGATCCAGATCTCCATGCCCCCAGCGTATGTGGCCACGGGAACTCGGCCGACCCGCCGCCCGGTTGATACCGGGTATGGACGCCTTGGACGGTACGGAGATCATCGATGCTCTGCTGACCCCAGCGGGCTCCGCCGACCCCTATCCCCTCTATGCCCGCGCGCACCGGCTCGGTCCGGTCAGCCGGGTCCGGGACGACATGCTGCTCGCCAACGGGTACCGCACGGTGCACCAGTTGCTGCGCGACTCCGCCTTCGGCGTGACCGACGCCCGGGCCCGCCACGAGTTCGACCCGCTCTTCCACGAGCACTCCTCCAGGCTGCTGCTCAGCCGGTCCGTCCTGGAGAGCAACGCGCCCGACCACGCCCGGATGCGTTCGCTGATCGCCTCCGTCTTCACCGCCCGCCGGGTTGCCGCGCTGGCGCCGGCGGTGCGGGCCGCCGTCGACCGGCTGCTGACCGAACTCGCCGAACTCGGGGCGGACGGCGCCCCGGTCGACTTCATGGACACCTTCGCCTTCCGGCTGCCGGTCGGGGTGATCTGCGAGCTGCTCGGTGTGCCCGAGCGGGACCGCTACCGGTTCCGGGCCCTGGCCGGCGCCCTCGCGGCGATCCTGGAGCCGATGGTCAGCACCGAGGAGCTGGCCACCGCGGATGCCGCCGCTGACGAACTGATCGACTATTTCGGCGAGTTGGCCGCACGACGGCGCGCCGAGCCGCGACCGGACCTGGTCAGCGCGCTGGTCCGGGTCGCCGACGGCGCCGACGGGCGGCTCGACGACCAGGAGCTGCTGGCCAACCTGCTCGTGCTGCTGGTGGCCGGCTTCGAGACCACCACCAACCTGCTCGGCAACGGGCTGGCGCTGGCCTTCGAGCACCCCTGGGCGGCGGACGGGCTGCGCAGCGGTCGGATCAGCTCGGCCGGCTACGTCGAGGAGGTGCTGCGCTACGACTCCCCGGTGCAGCTCACCACCCGGTTGCCACTGGCCGAGGGGCTGAGCGTGGCGGGGGTGCCGGTGCCGCCCGCCGGCGGGGTCTTCCTGCTGATCGGCGCGGCCAACCGGGACCCGGCCCGCTACGACCGCCCCGACCTGTTCGACCCGACCCGCCAGGACAGCCAGGCACTCTCCTTCGGCGGCGGCCCGCACTACTGCCTGGGAGCCCAGCTGGCCCGGCTGGAGGCGACCTGCGCGCTGCCCGCCCTGCTCAACCGGTTCCCCCGGCTGGCCCTGACGGGGGAACCGGTGCGCCGCTCGCGCCTGGTGCTGCGCGGCTACCAGGAGCTGGCGGTCGCGGTGCGGGGCTGACGCCAGCAGCAACCGGGACTTTGGTCCCGAGGCGGCGGGCCGAAGGGCCTCCGGCGCCGGAGCGGTGGGTGGGCGACGATGGAAGCTCACCCACGTTCCCGAGCGGCCGAGGAGGTCTGCCGTGCCCGCGAGGTCCGCCGTGCCCGCCGAGGCCGCCGCCCCCGCGAGACCAGGCGCGCCCGCCAAGGCCGTCCGGTCCGCGCCCGCCGGGGCGCGCGACCCGCTCGGAGCCCGGCTGCGCGCGAGCTTCGCCGGCCCCGCCCCCGCAGACCACCAGGCGGACCTGGCGCCGTACTGGGTCCGCTGGCTGCCCACCCTGCTGATCCTCATCGACCTGAGCATCGAGGTCGCCTTCCCACAGGCCACGGCGGCGGGGTTCCTGCTCACCGGTCTGCCCGTGCTGGTCGCCTTCGGCTTCGGGGCGCTGGCCACCGCCGCCTCCGGCGTCGGCGCGCTGGTGCTCCAACTGGTGCTCGCGGCCCGGGTGGGCCACCTGTACGAGCACCACCACCTCTGGGTCTACCTCTCCACCCTGCTGGCCGCGCTGGCCGGTGTGATGCTCGCCCACCAGCGCACCCGGCAGGCCCGCCACCTGGTGCGCGCCCGCACCGTGAGCGAGGCGCTGCAGCGCACCGTGCTGCACCCGGTGCCCGAACAGGTCGGCTCGCTGCGCACGGCCGGGCACTACCGGGCCGCGCAGGCCGAGGTGGCGATCGGTGGCGACCTCTACGAGCTGTGCGACACACCGTTCGGCACCCGGGTGCTGCTCGGCGACGTCCGGGGCAAGGGCCTGGAGGCCGTGCGCACGGTGGCCGACCTGCTCGGTGCCTTCCGCGCCACCGCGCACGAGACCGCCGAACTGGCCGAACTCGCCGCGCTGCTGGACCGCCAGGTCCGCCGCGTCGCGCTGGAACGCGAGGACGAGGAGCTCTTCGTCACCGCCGTCCTGCTGGAACACCAGCCGGGCGCCGAGTCGGTCCAGCTGATCAACCGCGGCCACCTGGACCCGGTGGTGCTGGCCGGCGGCACCGTGCAGACCGTGCACTGCCGCCAGGACCTCCCGCTCGGCCTCGGCCACCTGCGCACCCAGCACCCCACGCCGCCCACCTCGGTCCCGCTCACGGCCGGCCAGACCCTGCTGCTGCACACCGACGGCGTCACCGAGGCCCGCGACCGGGCCGGCAACTTCTACCCCCTCACCGAGCGCCTCGCCACCCGCTTCGCCACCCGCGCCTGCGTCACCCCCGAACAACTCGTCAACTTCGTCGGCGCCGACGTCCACACCCACGGCGGCCCGGCCACCGACGACCTGGCCCTGCTCGCCCTGAGCCCGATGGGGCACTGACCGGCCGCCGGCCCAGGCCAAGACGATCGAGGCTCTGGAGGCTGCTGCCTTCGCTGCATCCTCACGTTTCCGGCCTGGGAAAACACCGAGCCCCCGAGGCTCTCCGGGGAGAGCCTCGGGGGCGCTGCCCGCCGTCGTCAATGCAGCACTCTGCTCGGTGTCCTACAGGTCGAAGTACAGCTCGAACTCGTGCGGGTGGGGCCGCAGGGCGATCGGGGCGATCTCGTTGGTGCGCTTGTAGTCGATCCAGGTCTCGATCAGGTCGGGCGTGAAGACGCCGCCTGCGAGCAGGTACTCGTGGTCCTCTTCGAGGGCCTCCAGTACTGCGGGGAGGGAGGCGGGGACCTGCGGGACGCCCGCGTGCTCGTCGGGGGCGAGCTCGTAGAGGTCCTTGTCGACCGGCTGGAGCGGCTCGATCTTGTTCTTGATGCCGTCCAGGCCCGCCATCAGCATCGCGGAGAAGGCGAGGTAGGGGTTGGAGGACGGGTCGGGCGCGCGGAACTCGATGCGCTTGGCCTTGGCGTTGGAGCCGGTGATCGGGATCCGGATCGCGGCCGAGCGGTTGCGCTGCGAGTAGACCAGGTTGACCGGGGCCTCGAAGCCGGGGACCAGGCGGTGGTAGGAGTTCACCGAGGGGTTGGTGAAAGCCAGCAGCGACGGGGCGTGCTTCAGCAGGCCGCCGATGTAGTAGCGGGCGGTGTCGGACAGGCCCGCGTAGCCCTGCTCGTCGTAGAAGAGCGGCGAGCCGTCGGTCCAGAGCGACTGGTGCACGTGCATGCCGGAGCCGTTGTCACCGAAGATCGGCTTGGGCATGAAGGTGGCCGTCTTGCCGTTCCGCCAGGCCACGTTCTTGATGATGTACTTGAACAGCATCAGGTCGTCGGCCGCGTGCAGCAGGGTGTTGAACCTGTAGTTGATCTCGGCCTGGCCGGCGGTGCCCACCTCGTGGTGCTGACGCTCCACCTGCAGGCCGGAGTTGGCGAGTTCCAGGGACATCTCGGCGCGCAGGTCGGCGAAGTGGTCGACCGGCGGGGTCGGGAAGTAGCCGCCCTTGTACTTGACCTTGTAGCCGCGGTTGCCGCCCTCCTCGATCCGGCCGCTGTTCCAGGCGCCGGCCTCGGAGTCGATGTAGTAGTACGAGGCGTTCGCGCTGGTCTCGAAGCGGGCCTCGTCGAAGACGTAGAACTCGGCCTCGGGGCCGAAGAAGGCGGTGTCGGCGATGCCGGAGGAGGCGAGGTAGGCCTCGGCCTTCTTGGCCACGTTGCGCGGGTCGCGGCTGTAGGCCTCGCCGGTGATCGGGTCCTGGATGAAGAAGTTGATGTTGAGGTGCTTGTCCTTGCGGAACGGGTCGAGCCGTGCCGTGGCCAGGTCGGGCACCAGCGCCATGTCCGACTCGTGGATCGCCTGGAAGCCGCGGATCGAGGAGCCGTCGAACATCAGGGTCTCGGCGGGGTCGAAGGTGGCCGCGGGGACGGCGAAGTGCTGCATCACGCCTGGCAGGTCGCAGAACCGCACATCCACGAACTTGATGTCGTTCTCGGCGATGTAGGACTTGACCTCATCGGCATTCTGGAACATGACTGTCCTCCTCTGCCCGGCCGCGCTGACCGGGACCAGACCTGCACGGACCAGTCGTCCCAACCGGCCGTGGTGCGGCTCACCATAGGAACCGGCCGTTTCCTCACGGTGACCCAATCGTTTCACCCATGTTAACCAGCGGCCCCGAACGGGCGGCAAAGTCACTCGGGTGGGGGCAAAAGGGGCTCCCGGCAGCGCCGTTCTCCACAAGTGGTCTGGACCACTTGAAATGGGCCCGCCACGCGGATTCACTCGCAGGGGGAGTCGGCGCCGATCCGCCCGGTAAGCCCGGCTACTGTGGGTTCGTGGACAGTAGAGAAGCACTGGGATCGTGGTTGGACGGCCCGAAGGCCGCCGCCGAGCGGATGGGCGCCGACTTCGGCTACCGCGGTGAGCGGCTGGGCCGCCCGCGCTCGGGTCCCGGCTCGATGGCGGGCCCGCTGCGGCGGATCGGCGCGCTCTGCGTGGACGGCTGGATCGCCAGCCTGATCGCCTACGGCACGCTGGCCCACGGCGACCCGGCCAAGGCCAACCTGCTGAGCCTGCCGCTCTTCTTCGCGATGAGCGCGCTGCTGCTCTCCACCACCGGGACCAGTATCGGCAAGCGGCTGTTCGGTCTGCGGGTGGTGCGGTTGGACGGCGGACGGGCGAGCATCCCGCAGGCGCTGCTGCGCACCGTGCTGCTCTGCCTGGTGGTGCCCGCGGCGGTCTGGGACCGCGACCAGCGCGGCCTGCACGACAAGGCGGTCGGAACGGTCGAGGTCCGGATCTGACGCCGAGATCAGTACAAGATCGGCAAGGCCACGTACCAGGTCAGCCAAGTACCAGGTCAGCAAGGCCAGTACAAGGTCAGCCAGTACAAGGTCAGCAGGAGCAAAGGGAAAGGCCCCGCCAAGGAGGCGGGGCCTTTTTCGTGGGTGTGCCCGGCCGGCGGTGGCCGGGGCGGGCGAGGTGGTGGGGGCTCAGCGAGCCTGGCCGCCGCCCTTGGGCATCCGGGCGCCCTTGGGCATCGGGCCCTTGGGGATCGGCGCCTTCGACAGCAGGTCGCCCAGCGCGCGCAGCCGGTCGTTGGTCTCGGTGACCTGAGCGGGGGTGATCGAGCGCGGCAGCCGCATCAAGTGGACCTGCAGCTTCTTCAGCGGCACCTCGCCCGGGCCGTCGCCGACCATGATGTCGTGCACCGGCACATCGGCCACCACACGGGCCATCTTCTTCTTCTCGGCGGCGAGCAGCGGGCGCACCCGGTTCGGGTTGCCCTCACCGATCAGCGCGATACCGGGCCGGCCGACCGCGCGGTAGACCGCGTCCTGGTTGCGGGTGACGGCAACCGGGGTCGGGTTGGCGCTCCAGCCGCGTCGGATGTTGTTCAGCACGGCCGCCGCAGCGCCCGGCTGGCCCTCCATCTGACCGAAGGCCGCCCGCTCGGCCCGTCGGCCGAACACGATGGCCGAGGCCAGGAAGGCCACGATGAAGCCCAGGATCCCCAGGTAGATGGGGTGACCGACCAGGAAACCGATGGCGAGGAACACGCCGAAGGTGAGGAGGCCAACGCCCCCGATGATCAGGCCGATCTTGGTGTCGACCTTCTTGGTCATGATGTACGCCTGGCGGATCTGCTTGAGTCGCCCAGGTGTCTCGGATGTTTCCCTCGCCATGATGGTCATGGTACGTGGCGTGGACATCGGATATCGAAGCCCGGTACCGATTCGGTCCAACCGAGCAGGAAATCGTTACGGGCTGCCACCTGTCGCCCGCCTCGGGTCACGCACCGACGGCACCCTCCGGCCTCGCCGCGCGAGCCGGCACCGGGTGAGATCTCACCCCGCGAGCCGCCCCCTGCGAGCCGCCTCCCCGCGAGCCGCCCCCCGCGAGCCGTGGTGGCTACCGCGCCGCCGGCAGGCCGGCCTGTGCCGCCGCGCGGTCCGCCGCGTGGCGCCGGTTCTCGCAGACCGCGCTCCAGGCGTTGCGCCGGGCCTGCCGGCGGCCGGGCGCGAGCAGCAGGCTCTCCGCGAGCCTGATCGCCGTGCCGATGGTGGTACGCATCCGAGCCCCTCCCCTTGCCGAGCCCGCGCTGAGCCCGAGCCGAGCCCCAGTCTCGGCCACCGCTGTTACCGGCCGATGACTCACCGGTCAACCCCGCATGAAAGTCCCGCCCGGAACGCCGGTGGGGCCCGGAGCGTGCTCCGAGCCCCACCGTGTGCCAGGCAGCGTGCCGGGCAGCACCCGTCAGACGGCCGTGCGCGCGCGGTGCTCCAGCGCCTGCCGGTACAGCCGGCCCGCGCGGTAGGAGGAGCGCACCAGCGGCCCGGACATCACGCCGGCGAAGCCGAGCTCCTCGGCCTCCTCCTGCAGCTCCACGAACTCCTGCGGCTTGACCCAGCGCTCCACGGGGTGGTGGCGCACCGAGGGGCGCAGGTACTGGGTGATGGTGATCAGCTCGCAGCCCGCGCCGACCAGGTCGGCCAGCGCCTGGCTGACCTCCTCGCGGGTCTCGCCCATGCCCAGGATCAGGTTGGACTTGGTCACCAGGCCGGCGGCCCGCGCCTGCGTGATGACGTCCAGCGAGCGCTCGTAGCGGAACGCCGGGCGGATCCGCTTGAAGATCCGTGGCACCGTCTCGACGTTGTGCGCCAGCACCTCGGGACGCGAGGAGAAGACCTCGGCGAGCTGCTCGGGCACCGCGTTGAAGTCCGGGATCAGCAGCTCGACGCCGGTGCGCCCGGCGGCCCGCTCGGCGGTCATCGCGTGCACCTGGCGGACCGTCTCGGCGTACAGCCAGGCGCCGCCGTCGGCCAGGTCGTCGCGGGCGACGCCGGTGATGGTGGCGTAGTTCAGGTCCATGGTGACGATCGACTCGGCCACGCGGCGCGGCTCGTCACGGTCGAACTCGGCGGGCTTACCGGTGTCGATCTGGCAGAAGTCGCAGCGCCGGGTGCACTGGTCCCCGCCGATCAGGAAGGTCGCCTCACGGTCCTCCCAGCACTCGAAGATGTTGGGGCAGCCGGCCTCCTGGCAGACCGTGTGCAGCCCCTCCTTCTTCACCAGCGACTGGAGGGCGTTGTACTCCGGGCCCATCTTCGCCCGGGTCTTGATCCACTCGGGCTTCCGCTCGATGGGGGTCTCGCTGTTGCGGACCTCCAGGCGGAGAAGCTTCCTGCCGTCGGGCGCGACAGCGGACACGTGCGGCTCCTATGAACGAAGTGGACGGGAGTACCCACCAGGGTACGCCTCTGCTTGTGCGGTCTGTGCTGGGCCTGCGCCCCGCATTCGCAGGGCAACAGCGCTCGGCACCGGGAGATTCCCGAGCGCCTCGGTGGGCACCCGGCGGGCGGCGCGGCGCGGGGCCGGCCGTCTCAGCGGGCCAGCGCGGGCTCGGGCAGCGCGGCGAAGACCTCGGCCAGCCGCCGCTCCACCACCGGTGCCATCTCGGTCACGGTCACCTCGCGGCCCAGCTCGGTGGAGAGCGAGCCGACGCCCGCGTCCCGGATGCCGCACGGGATGATCCGGTCGAACCAGGTCATGTCCGGGTTGCAGTTGAGCGCGAACCCGTGCATCGTCACGCCGCGCGCCACCCGGACCCCGATCGCGGCGAGCTTGCGGTCGTCCCCGCGCTGCCCGGCGTTGGAGGGCGCGTACTCGGGGCCGGCCAGTCGCGGGTCGATGCCCAGCGGCAGGCCCAGGCGCAGGGTCAGCTTGCCTATGTCGATCACCTTGGCCGGGTCCACGGCGGCGTCCGGCAGTTCCTGGCCCAGCACCCACACCCCGCTGCGGCCCTCCACCCGGCTGCTCCCGACGCCGAGGTCGGCACAGGCCAGGATCAGCGCCTCCTCCAGGCGGCGGACGTAGGCGACCACGTCCATCGGCTCCGGCAGCTTGACGATGGGGTAGCCGACCAGCTGCCCGGGGCCGTGCCAGGTGCCCTCGCCGCCCCGGTTGACCTGCACCACCGGGGTGTCGTCCAGCGGCAGGTCCTCGGGCTTGGTGCGCTTGCCGGCGGTGAAGACCGGCGGGTGTTCGAGCAGCAGCACGGTGTCGGGGATCTCGTCGGCCAGTCGCAGGGCGTGCAGCCGCTGCTGCTCCTCCCAGGCTTCCTGGTACGGCACCGCGCCCTCGCCGATGCGCATCCGGACGAACCGCACGTTCTCGCTCACCGCTGCTCCTTGCCCAGGCGTTCGCGACCGACCGCGACCCAACCTCGCCACTGTACGCCCGCTCGATCTGATGTCCGAGAGGGGTTGCGGGGCGCCTGGACGACCCTCCAGGCGGGCCCTCCCGGACGGCTGGGTGGCAGGGCTCCGTGGCAGGCGCCCGCCTCAGGTCAGCAGGTGCAGGCGCAGCGCCAGCTGCAGCTCCAGCGCCCGCTCCGGCTCCTGCCAGTCGGCCCCGAGCAGCTGCCCCACCCGCTCCAGCCGCTGGACCACCGTGTTCACGTGGACGTGCAGCTCGTCCTTGGCCCGGGTCAGGCTGCCGCCGCAGGCGAAGTAGGACCGCAGGGTGTGCACCAGCTCGGTGCCCCGTCGTGCGTCGTAGGCCAGCAGCGGGCCCAGCGCGCGGGTGACGAAGCCGGTCACCTGGTGCCCGTCGCCGAGCAGCACGCCCAGGAAGCCCAGCGACTCGACCGAGGCCCCCTGCCCGGCCCGGCCCAGCACCCGCAGCGCGCGTACGCAGCGCCGGCCCTCGGCGTAGGCGGCGGCCAGCGCCGGTGGGTCGGCGGCGGGCCGGCCCGTGCCCACCGTCACGGGTCCGCCCGCCAGCCCGGCCAACCGCTCGGCGGCCTCCCGGGCCGCCTGCTCGGGCGGCCCGGCGGCGTCCTGCGGGAGCAGCAGCACCACGGCCTCGCCGTGTTCGGCGCTCACCCCGCGGGCGCCGCCGCGGCCGCGCAGCCCGAACAGGTACCGCGCGGCGGCGCCGGCGAGCCGGGCCCGCCCCTGCGGTTCGGCCTCGGCCACCAGCAGCAGGTGGCCGCGGGTGAGGTCCACCCCGAGGCGGCGCCCGCGGGCCAGCAGCCCGGCCCGGTCGCGCTCGGGGGCGGTCAGCAGGTCGGTGAGCAGTTCGCCGCGGACCCGGTTCTCAGTCTCGGCGACCGAGCGGCGCAGCAGCAGGAGCAGCGCGGTCACCACCCCCGCCCGTTCGAACAGCCGCCGGTCGGGATCGTCCAGCGCAGCCGGCCCGCGCAGCACCAGGCTGCCCAGCGGCTCCTGCCCGGCCGGCACCGCGTGCACCCAGCTGTCGCCGTGTCGCACTGCCCGTCCCTCGGCGCGCGAGCGCTCCACGGCCTCGGCCAGCCGGCGCGGCGCGCCCTGACGGCCCGACAGTGGGTGGCCCTCGGCGTCGTGGACCGCGACCTCGCCGCCCAGCAGGGCGGCCACCTCGGCGGTCAGCTCCGCCAGGTCGGCGCCGCGCAGCACCAGGTCGGTGAGCCGGTCATGGGCCTGCTCGGCACGCTGGACGGCGGCCGCGTGCGCCTGGATGACGGTGCTCGCGGTGTTCAACTCGGCCTTGGCAGCGCTCAGTTCGGCCAGCGCCGTGCGGGTGCCGGCCAGCGCGTCCGCGGTGTCCAGGGCGACCGCGGCGTGCGCGGCCAGTGAGCGGAGCAGGGCCACCTGGTCGGGGGCGAAGACGCGCGGGGCGCGGTCGGCGGCGAACAGTACCCCGATCACCTTGCCGCCATCCGCGCCCAGCAGCAGCGGCACTCCGAGGATCGCCACCAGGCCCTCCTCCAGCACCCCGGCGTCGACCCGGTCGGTGTGCCGGAACCGCTCGTCGGTGCGGTAGTCGCCGGTCGCGTACGGCCGGGCCCACTGCGCGACCAGGCCGCCCAGGCCGTCGCCGAGGCCCGGTCGCAGTCCCTGGAAGAGCGGCGAGACCGAGCCGTCGGTGACCCGCATGCAGGTGTCGCCGGCCACCGGGTCGAACAGCGTCAGGTAGGCGGTGTCGGCGTCCAGCAGCAGTCGGGCCCGGCGGACGATCGCGCGCAGCACCGCGTCCAGGTCGCGGGAGGCGGCCAGGTCGGTGGCGGTCTCGAAGAGCGCGGTCAACTCGGCTTCAAGGGACTGATTCTGACGCAGCGTCCGGTGCACCAGCAGTGCCTGCCGGGTGCCCTCCGCCAGTTCGGCGAGCACGGCGGGGGAGGCGCCCAGGCGGCGGGCCTCGGCGAGCACCTCGGGGAAGTCCTCGGCGGCGGCCCCCGCGGCGAGCAGGTCGAGCAGCTGTCGCAGCGCGGGGGCGGCGGCGTCGACGGCGGTGCCGACAGCGGGTGGGTCGCCGGGGTCGTCCATGGTGCCCGACATGCTGTCAGATCTCGGCGCCGGCCGGGAAGGCCGTGGCATGTGCCGCGTCGCCATAGCCGTCGGTGCGGGAGTAGCGGTGAAAGCCATGGTGGCCGGGCGCGCCGGGGGCGTGCGCGGTCCAAACCCCCAGCGCCGCACCTTCCTCAGAACGGACGCGTGCTCTTCACCCGTTCGGAGGATTGCCCGCCCAGATCCACCCATAGCGCCCGAATGCTCGCTACATTCACGCCGATTCCCGACAGGGGCGTCGCGCACGGCACCGGGGGGCCGGACCGCGGCGTCCGAGAGGTGTTGACTGACATGTCCCAACGGCCTGCAACCGACAGCCCGGCCTACGATCCGCTCGACCCGCTGGCCCCGCACGAACGGCGTGGCGAGCCGGACCGTTCCGGCGCGCCCGCCCTGCCCTCGCAACGCCAGGACGGCTCGCCGCTCGCCGACCGCCGCGCGCTCCGGCCGGACGACCAGCACAACCAGCAGCATGACCAGCACGCGCTGGACGGCCAGCACCGCCAGCACGATCTGGACGGCGAGGACGGCGAGGACGCACTGCACGAACCGCGCCCGCTGGACGGCCGGCACGGCCTGGACGACGACCTCCAGCACCGCCCTGACGACCTCCAGCACCGCCCTGACGACCACCCGCTGGGCCCGGCCGAACTCCACCACAGCCCGCCGGGCGAGGCCCAGACCCGTGCCGAGTCCGCCCGCGCCCAGAACCCGCTGCTCGCCGCGCTGATCGAGGAGGCCGGCTTCTCGCACGCGGGACTGGCCCGCCGGGTCGACCAGTTGGGCCTGGAGCACGGCCTCGACCTGCGCTACGACAAGACCTCGGTGACCCGCTGGCTGCGCGGCCAGCAGCCGAGGGGCGCCACGCCCGCCCTGATCGCGGAGGTCTTCACCCGGCGCCTGGGCCGACGGCTGTCCGCCCAGGACATCGGCCTGGACGCCTGCGCCCCGGTCTACGCGGGCCTGGAGTTCGCCGAGACCCCGCAGGAGGCCGTGGACATCGTCGCCAGCATGTGGCGCAAGGACACCGGGCCGCAGTCCGAGCTGCGCCGGATCGCCTTCACCCCGGCCGGCCTGGTGGTCCCCAGCCGGGACTGGCTGATCGGCCGCAGCGACGAGCAGGTGGCCCGGGACGGCTCGGCGGGCATCTACGTCGCCGGACCGGACGGCCCGCTGGCCCGGCTCGACCCGGCGGTGGATCACGCCGATCCGCCGCCCCGCGGGGCCGGACCCACCGCGGGCCGGGTCACCCCGGCCGGGCGGGTGCCCTCGCAGGCCCGGCGACCGCTGGTCTCCAGCACCCGGACGGCGGCCCTGCCGGCCCAGGCCGGGACAGCCCCGGGCGAGGCGAGCACGCGGGTGGCCCGCGCGGGTCTGCGGGTCGGCCGCGGCGACATCGCCGCCGTCCGGGCGGTCGGCGACCTGTTCCGCGCGCTGGACAACGCCTACGGCGGCGGCCACGCCCGTCAGGCGCTGGTGCGCTACCTGGAGAGCGAGGCCGAGCCGATGCTGCGCGGCCGCTACGGCGAGCAGATCGGCCGGGCGCTGTTCGCGGCCGTCGCCGACCTGACCAGACTGGCCGGCTGGACGTCCTTCGACATCGCCGCGCACGGTCTGGCGCAGCGCTACTTCGTCCAGGCGCTGCGGCTCTCCCAGGCGGCCGGCGACCGGGTGCTCGGCGGCCATGTGCTGATCACCATGAGCCAGCAGGCGGTCCACCTCGGCCATGGCCGGGAGGCGGTCCAGCTGGCCAGGGTGGCGCAGCAGGGCGTCGGCACCGCGGCCCCGGCGACCATCCAGTCGCTGATGCACGCCGCCGAGGCGCGCGGGCACGGGGTGCTGGGCGATGCCCGCTCCTGCACCACGGCGCTGGTCCGCTCCGAGCGGGCCCTGGCGCTCGCCCGCAGCGGCGACGACCTGCCCAGCTGGGCCCGCTACTTCGACGAGGCCCAGCTGGCCGACGAGTTTGCCCACTGCTACCGGGACCTCCAGCAGTGGCGCCCGGCCGCCCAGCACGCCGAGAAGTCGCTGCGGCTGCGCGGCGCCGCCTACGCGCGCAGCCGGGTCTTCTGCCGGATCGTGCTGGCCGCCGCCCGGCTCGGGATGGGCGACCTGGACGAGTCCTGCGCCCTGGCCACCGAGGGGCTGCGCGCGGCGGGGGAGATGCGCTCGGCCCGCACGGTGGAGTACCTGCGCGACTTCCACCGCCGGCTGGCCCCCTACCGCGGCAGCCCGGCAGCCCGCGCCTTCGAGGAGTCGGCCCGGCAGGCGGGGGTGATCTGAGTAGCCCTCAGCCGCCGGGCGCGGCGAGCTGCCGCCGGGCCGGCCGCACCGCCGCCCCCTGCTCCGGCAAGGCGGCGGTGCGGCTCTCGGCGGTCAGGTCCGTCGCTCGGTCGACCTGGCCGGACTGCCCCGGCCGGGCAGCCCGAGTCGGGCAGCCCAGGTCAGGCGGTCGAGCCCAGGCCGTCCAGGTCAGGCGGTCGGCCCGGGCCGTCGAGCTCAGGCCGCCCGGGCCTGGCTGACCTCGGCCGGCCGGGACACGTCCAGGTCGCGCAGCACCGCCTCGGCGGCCCGCCGCCCCGACACCAGTGCGCCCTGTGCGCTGCTGGTGTCCCGGTGGTCCCCGCAGACGTAGAGCCCGGCCAGCACCCGCACCGGGCGGCGCAGGTTGTGCGGCGGCGGCATCGCCGGTACCGCGTCCGGCAGGTGGCGCACGCTCAGGAACTCCCACTCGCGCGTCGACACCCCGTACAACTCGGTCAGCCGCGCGCGTACCGCCGGTTCCAGTGCGGCGGGCCCGCCGGTGCCGAAGGCGCGGCGGCCGAGCACGGTGGTGGCCACCAGCGCGCGGCCCGCCGGGGCGTAGGACTCGTGCACCTGGCTGAGCACCAGCGAGTGCGAGATGGGTGCGGGGCCGTGCGTGCGGTCGCCGTCCAGCAGCAGCACCGCCTCGTTCAGTGGTGTCTCGGCGGTGGTGTGGTAATAGGTCGTCACCGGGTGGAAGTCGGGTAACCGCAGGCCCGGCAGCAGGTCCGTGGCCGACCGCGCGTCGGTGGCCAGCACCACAGCGCGGGCGCCGAGGCGGCCGTGCTCCTCGGTCCACACCCCGTCCGCACCGACCGCCGCCACCCGCACGCCCAGTCGTACCGTGTCGGTCGGCAGGGTGGCGGCCAGCTGGTCAGGGACGGCCGCGGTGCCGGCGGCGGGCAGCGCGAGGTGGCCGCGGGCGTAGCCGCGCAGCACCAGGTCGGCGATCCGGCTGCTGGTGCCGAGTGCCGGGTCGCTGAGCAGTGCGGTGAGCAGCGGGCGCAGAAAGCCGTCCACCATCTTGAGTGGCAGCCCGCGCTCTGCCAGCGCGCGGGCGGTACTGGTCTCGGGGCGGGCCAGCAGCCGGTGGGCCGGGGTGGCGGCCAGGCGGCTGAGCGCCGAGCCCAGCCGGGCCTTCTCCAGCGGGCTGCCGAGTGGTGAGCGGATGGTGGCCTGCCGGGCAGTGGGCAGGTGCGGGTCGCCGACCCGGCAGCGGCGGCCGCCGCTGTGCACCAGCACCCCGGGGGCCAGCGGGCGCAGCTCCAGCCCCTCCAGGTCGAGCCGGCGCACCAGCTCGGGGAAGCCGGTGTTGAGCAGTTGACCGCCGTGGTCCAGCCGGTAGCCGTCCAGTTGGTGGCCGGCCATCCGGCCGCCGATCCGCTCGGTCGCCTCCAGCACCTGGACGTCCAGTCCGGCGGAGGTCAGCGACCGGGCGGTGGCCAGGCCGGCCAGCCCCGCACCGACCACGATCACATCGGGATCGTCGGCGCGGGTGCGGCGGGTGATGTCCTGTGGCGTCACGAGCGAGCTCCCTCCCTGGTCCCGGAGCTCCGGCCGGCGGACGGCTGCGGGGTGCCGGGACGGTTCCACGGGGTGATGCCCCGTCAGGAGCGTGATCAGGCAAGGGCATTGGCCCGGATCGATGGGCTCCGCCCTGCGCCGGTAGCACGCCTGGGGGCATGTGCGGGCGCCGTGCGCCGTAGCGTGCGCCCCCTCGCGCCGAAGAGCGCGCCGTCGCGAGCTCCGGTGCCACACGGCTCGCGGCGAGGCGGTGAATCGGAGTAGTGCATCCACTCGAACCAGCTACCCCGCGGCTTCGCTTGCCACGATGCGCTCACTGGCGGGCGTACACAGTTGATCAGGTTTTCCGATCAACTGGGAGTGACATGCGAACACGCATCACCAGCCTCGCCCTGTCCGGACTCACGTCGGTCGCACTTGTCTGGGGTGCCAGCACCGTCGCCGAGGCCGCAACCGTCCCGGACCACGGCGCGGCCAGCGACACCATGGGCGCGGAGGGCGCCTGGATCGACAGCGTCCTGCAGATGGCCATGGACGGGCAGCAGGGCGCCACCACCAAGGTCATGTACCCGGGTCGGCAGGCCGACTCCGGTGATGACCGGTTCGCAGCCGCTTCGCAGCCGGACGCGTCGGCTCCGGACGCGGGGACGCCGGAGGCCATGCGTCCGGGCGTCGGCGCTGCCGCCCCGGACGTGATCGCCACTACCGGCCCGGCGGACGCGGCCGACCCGGCGGCCATGGCGCCGGACGTGAACACCGCCGCCGGCCCGGCGGACGCGAGCAACCCCCAGCAGCCGGCCGGGCAGGACCCGGCCCGCGGTGGGAAGCCGCAGACGCCGGGCGGTGTCGGGCCTGAGCACGGCGAGAGCTGGCTTCCCACCATGCCGTGGGGCGAGCTCGGGCATGGCGACCACGGCGTGCTCCCCGGGCTGGGTGAGCACGGCGACCACGGTGCGAAGCCGGGCTGGGACGAGCACGGCGACCACGGTGAGCACGGCGAGCATGGTGAGCACGGCGACCACGGTGAGCACGGTGCGAAGCCGGGCTGGGACGAGCACGGCGACCACGGTGAGCACGGCGAGCATGGTGAGCACGGCGACCATGATGTGAAGCCGGGCGAGGACGAGCACGGCGACCATGGTGAGCACGGCGACCACGGCGACCACGGCGACCACGGCGGTCAGCCCGGTGGCCAGGGCCAGGGCCAGGGCCAAGGTCAGGGGCAGGGCCAGGGTCAAGGTCAGAGCCAGGGGCAGGGCAACCAGCAGGGCCAGGGTCTGACCGGCACCCAGACGGACACCAACACCAACACCAGCAGCACCACCGGCACCCAGACGGACACCAACAGCAACACCGGTACCCAGACGGACAGCCACACCGACACCCAGACCCAGGGCCAGTCCACGAACGTCAACCTCGCGCTGACCCTGCAGAACAACCAGACCAACAACCAAGCGCAGCAGAACAAGCAGGACGTCGAACAGGCGTTGCAGAACAAGCAGGACACGCACAACGTGACCATCGTGAAGCTCTACGAGTTCGAGGTGGCGCCGCACAGCGGCGGCAGCGGAAAGGCCGAGCACCACGGGCACGGCGCCTCGTACCCGACGGCCCGCCCGCACGGTCACCACGAGCTGGCCCAGACGGGTTCGGAGACCCCGATGCTGGCCGCCGCCGCTCTCGCGCTCCTCGCGGCGGGCGCTGCAGCGCTGCACATCAGCCGGAAGCGGTCCTGACAGGCCCGTTCCAGGCGGAGCCGAGGTGGGCTCCTGAGCGTCCGTCAGTGGGCCCCACCGGGTGGCACGCCGGTGGGGCCCACGCGCGCGGTCACCGGCTCAGAGCGCGGCCCGCACCGCCTGGTCCACCTCCGGGTGGGCGAAGACGAACCCCGCCGCCAGCAGCTTGGCCGGGAGCACCCGGTGGCTGCCCACCACCTCCACCGCCATCTCGCCCAGGGCCAGCCGCAGCGCGAACTCCGGTACCGGGAAAGGCGTCGGGCGCCGCAGCACTCGGCCCAGCGAGGCGGTGAGCTCGGTGTTGGTCACCGGTTCCGGCGCGGTCAGGTTGACCGGGCCGGTCAGCTCCGGGCGGTCGATCAGGAACCGCAGCGCGGCGACCTGGTCGGCCAGCGAGATGAAGCTCCAGTACTGCTGCCCGGAGCCCAGCCGGCCGCCGAGCCCCAGCTTGAAGAGCGGGAACAGCCGCCCGCCGGCACCGCCGGCCGCGCTGAGCACCAGCCCGGTGCGCGGGTGCACCACCCGGATCCCGGCCTCGGCGGCGGGCTGTGCGGCGCCCTCCCAGTCCATGCAGACCCGGGCCAGGAAGTCGTCCCCGGCGGGCGTCGTCTCGTCGATCGGCCGGGCCCCGGTCTGCCCGTAGTACCCGACGGCCGAGCCGCTGACCAGCACGGCGGGCGGGGTGTCCAGGGTCGGCAGCACGGTGGCCAGGGTGCGGGTGCCGAGCACCCGGCTGTCGTGGATCTCCTGCTTGTAGGCCGGCGTCCAGCGGTGGTCGGCCACCCCGGCTCCCGCCAGGTGCACCACGGCCTCGGTGCCCGCCAGGCCGGCCCGGTCCAGCTCGCCGCGCGCCGGGTTCCAGCCGATCGCCACCGAGCCGTCGGGCCGCGGGCCCAGCGCCTGGCGGTGGCGCACCAGCCGCACCACCTGGTGGCCATCGGCCAGCAGCGAGCGGACGAGGGCGGAGCCGATCAGGCCCGAGGAACCGGTGACAGCGATACGCATGCCGCCATCCTGGCAGGGCCCGGCCGCCGGGCGGACCGCGACCCGCCTGTGCGCCGCTGGTCGGGGCACCGCTGACGTGGGTTCACCGGGCCCGATACGGTACGGCGGTGAGCAACTTCACCCCTCCCGGCTGGTACCCCGACCCGGAGTCCGCCGCAGGCGCGGACGGCGCGCGCGAGCGCTTCTGGGACGGCGCGGTGTGGACCGCCCGTACCCGGCCGCTGCCGCCCTCGGGTGCGCCGTTCGCCGCGGCTCCGCACGGGAGCCGGGACGGGGCCGCTCCACCACCGGACGCCCCGCCGCCGGCCGTCGCGTCCCTTCCTGTCGCGCCCGTCCCCGCCGCGCCCGTCCCCGCCGCCGCGCCACCGGCGGCGGCCCCGCCGTACCCCGCTGCGCCGCACACCGCCCCGCCGATCGCGGCCGCCCCGCCGTCGGCAGCCGTGCCGCAGGCCCCGCAGCCGGCTCCCCAGCCCTCCGCCCACCCGGTCGTCGCCGGCCCCGCCGAGCCGCCCAGCTCGCTCTCCGACGCCTCCCCGGCCTACGGCCACCCGGCCATCCCCGACCCGGCCGAGGTCCTCGGCTACGGCTACCCCGTGCCGGTGCAGGCGCCGGCCCAGGCCCCGGCGCCGCTGCCGCCCGGCCCCGCCACGGTGCCGCCGCCCTACGGCTACCAGCCGCCCGGCTACCCGGCACCGCCGCCCGCGCGCAAGCGCACGGGGCTGATCGTCGGAGTGCTGGCGGGGGCGCTGACCCTGGTGGTGCTCACGGCCGGGATCTCGATCTCGCTCGTCAGGAGCCCCGGCCGGAGCGAGCACGCCTCGGCGGCGGTGCCGCCCGGCGCCGGGACCGGCCGCGGTCCGCTGCCGAGCGGCACCGGCCCGGCCGGCAACGGTGCCTCGCTGCGCCCCACCGGCCCCGCCACCGCGCCCGCGGACCCGCCGTCGGCCGGCGTCGGCGCCCTCCCGCCGGGCACGGCCTCCCCGGGCGCCCTCCCGCCGGATGCCTCCCCGGTCTCCCCGGCCTCGCCCGGCGCCGGCCTGGTGCCGGACGCCGCGCACAGCTGGAGCGTTCCGCTGCCCCAGGGCTGGTCCGTCGCCCAGCACGACGCCTCCACCACCCTCCTGCTGGTCACCGGCCCCTATCAGTGCGCCACCCCGGGCGGCTGCGTGCGCGGCAACTTCGAGATCGACAGCAGGGCGGCGAGCGGCCCGGACGCGCAGACGGTGGCCCGCCAGACCATGTCGGACTACGCGCCGCAGCTCTTCGGCCGGCTCAGCTCGCACCAGGAGCTGGCCAGCGGCCCGGTCACGGTGGCCGGGCAGAGCGGCTTCGCGGTCCGCTGGCACGTGCTGCCCGAACAGGCCGGGCCCGGCTACCTGCTGCTGATCGCCCTGCCGGCCCCCGGCGGCGGCTTCACCACCATGGTGGGCTCGGTGGACGACGACCCGCAGGCCCCGGGCCCTGCCGTGCTGGACCAGATCGCCACCGGCATCCAGCCGGCCACCGCCCCGAACGCCACCTGACAGCGGAAATCCGGGCGTCGCGACGCCCGGACTCTCTTCCCGCGGGGGCACCTCCCGGCCGCTGCCCCTGGGCCGCCGGCCGGCAGCACGATGGCCCGATCGGCCTCAATCCCCGTAGATCTCCCACAACTTGGGGAATCGTTTCGCCATCTCCGCGCCGTCGGCGAAGTCGAACCGCGGCCCTTCGGGCAGCCGGGGCTGGTTGTTGCCCAGGTCCGGCAGCGGCAGCCCGGTCAGCTGCTCGTGTGCCTCGTCGGCGGCGTAGCCGAACTCCTCGGCGTCGCCGTCCTCCTCCTCGTCGAAGTCGGGCACCAGCTCCGCCAGGTCGTCCGGGTGGTACAGGGCCCCCTCGAACACCTCCCGGCCCTGCGCGATCAGCCAGCAGCGGAAGTAGTCGAAGGCGTCCTCCGACGCGCCGCCGAGCATCAGGTAGGCGGCCCCCCACAGCTCCCGGGTGTACGCGCGCTGGAACCGCGCCTCGAACAGCCGCGCGAAGTCGATCACCTCATCCGGTGTCAGCTGCGCGAGCCGCTCCACCAGCAGGTCGGCCTGATCGTCCGGATCGCCCTCGGCGGCGTCGCGGCACTCGTCGATGATCTGCCAGAAGTCCGTCTCGTACATCACCGCTCCAGCATCCCTGTTCTACGTGGCAAACGCACACCATCCGCGCCCGCGCCACTCGCGCCACGCCCCCGGTTCGGGTGAACGGGAGGTGGCGGGCCGTGCCGTGGTGTGCTCGGAAATGCCGTCGGCCGGCCCGCCCCGAGCGGGGCGGGCCGGCCGACGTTCACCGCTGATGGCAAGCCGGGGCTACAGGCCGAGCTCGACCTCGAACTCGCCGGACTCCAGGATCTCCTTGACGGCCACCAGGTAGCGGGCGGCGTCGGCGCCGTCCACCAGGCGGTGGTCGTAGGAGAGCGACAGGTAGGTCATGTCGCGGACGGCGATGACGGTGCCCTCCTCGGTCTCGATGACCACGGGGCGCTTGACCGTCGCGCCGATGCCCAGGATGGCGACCTGGTTCGGCGGCACGATGACGGTGTCGAACAGCGCACCGCGCGAGCCGGTGTTGCTGATCGTGAAGGTGGCGCCGGACAGCTCGTCCGGGGTGATCTTGTTGCCGCGCACCTTGCTGGCCAGCTCGGCGGTCTTCTTGGAGATACCGGCCAGGTTGAGGTCGCCCGCACCCTTGATGACCGGGGTCATCAGGCCCTTCTCGGAGTCCACCGCGATACCGATGTTCTCGGTGTCGAAGTAGGTGATGGTGCCCTCGGCCTCGTTGATCCGGGCGTTGATCGAGGGGTGGCTCTTCAGGGCCTGGGCGGCGGCCTTGACGAAGAACGGCATCGGGGACAGCTTCACGCCCTCGCGGGCGAGGAAGGCGTCCTTGGCCTTGCCGCGCAGCTTCATGACCTTGGTGACGTCCACCTCGACCACGCTGGTCAGCTGGGCCTGCTCGTGCAGGGCCTTCAGCATGTTGTCGCCGATGACCTTGCGCATCCGGGTCATCTTGACCGTCTGGCCACGCAGCGGCGAGGCGGCGACCGGCGCGGCGGCCTTCGGGGCGGCAGCGACGGCCGGGGCAGCGGCGGCGGCAGCAGCGGCCTCGGCGGCGGCGACCACGTCCTGCTTGCGGATCCGACCGCCGACGCCGGTGCCGGCGACGGTGGAGAGCGCGACGCCGTGCTCGGCGGCGAGCTTGCGGACCAGCGGGGTGACGTAGGCGTCACCGGCGTCGGCGGCCGGGGCGGCGGCAACCGGGGCCGGCGCGGCGGCGACCGGCGCGGGGGCCGGAGCCGGAGCGGCCGGGGCAGCGGCGACCGGAGCCGGAGCGGCAACCGGGGCCGGAGCAGCCGGGGCCGGGGCGGCGACCGGAGCCGGCGCGGGGGCCGGGGCAGCGGGGGCGGCCGGTGCGGCGGGGGCGGCAACCGGGGCCGGGGCGGCCGGGGCAGCCGGAGCGGCCGCGACCGCACCCGCCGCGCCGATCAGCGCGAGCTGGGCGCCGACCTCGGCGGTCTCGTCCTCGCCGACCAGGATCTTCACCACGACGCCGGCGACCGGCGAGGGGATCTCGGTGTCGACCTTGTCGGTGGAGACCTCGAGCAGCGGCTCGTCCACCTCGACGGTGTCACCCTCGGCCTTGAGCCAGCGGGTGACGGTGCCCTCGGTGACCGACTCGCCCAGGGCGGGGAGCAGCACCGGGGTGGCGTCGCCGGCGGGCGCGGCCGGGGCGGCGGCGACCGGCGCGGGGGCCGGGGCAGCGGGGGCGGCAACCGGGGCCGGCGCGGCCGGAGCCTCGGCGACCGGGGCCGGAGCAGCGGCGGCGGCCGGGGCGGCAGCCGCGACCGGGGCGCCCGAGCCGTCGTCGATGATCGCCAGCTCGGCGCCCACCTCGACCGTCTCGTCCTCGGCGACCTTGATCGACGCGAGGATGCCGGAGGCCGGCGCGGGGATCTCGGTGTCGACCTTGTCGGTCGACACCTCGAGCAGCGGCTCGTCGGCCTCCACTCGCTCGCCCTCGGCCTTCAGCCAGCGGGTGACAGTACCTTCGGACACGCTCTCGCCCAGCGCGGGCAGCGTTACTGAGACCGCCATGGTTTCAGCGACTCCTATCAAGTCTTGCGTTCAGGAAGTTCAGGGAATGTAAGGACGGGCCCAGACGATCAGTCGTGCGCGTGCAGCGGCTTGCCGGCCAGGGCCAGGTGGGCCTCGCCCAGCGCCTCGGACTGGGTCGGGTGGGCGTGGATGAGCTGCGCGACCTCGGCGGGCAGCGCCTCCCAGTTGTAGATGAGCTGGGCCTCGCCCACCTGCTCACCCATGCGGGCGCCGACCATGTGGACACCCACCACGGCGCCGTCCTTGACCTGGACGAGCTTGATCTCGCCGGCGGTCTTGAGGATCTTGCTCTTGCCGTTGCCGGCCAGGTTGTACTTGAGCGTGACGACCTTGTCCTTGCCGTACAGCTCCACGGCCTTGGCCTCGGAGATGCCGACCGAGGCGACCTCGGGGTTGGAGTAGGTGACCCGCGGCACGCCGTCGTAGTCGATCGGCACGGCCTTGAGGCCCGCCAGCCGCTCGGCGACCAGGATGCCCTCGGCGAAGCCGACGTGCGCCAGCTGCAGGGTCGGGGCCAGGTCGCCGACGGCCGAGATGGTGGGCACGTTGGTGCGCATGTACTCGTCGACCAGGACGTAGCCGCGGTCCATCGCGACCCCGGCCTCCTCGTAACCGAGGCCCGCCGAGACGGGGCCGCGGCCGATGGCGACGAGCAGCAGGTCGGCGTCGATCTGCTTGCCGTTCTCGGTGGAGACGCGCACACCGGTCTCGGTGTACTCCACGCCCGAGAAGCGGGCCTTGAGCTCGAACTTGATGCCACGCTTGCGGAAGGCCCGCTCCAGCAGCTTGGAGGAGTTCTCGTCCTCCAGCGGCACCAGGTGCGGCAGGGCCTCGACGATGGTGACGTCGACGCCGAAGGACTTCCAGACCGAGGCGAACTCGACACCGATCACGCCGCCGCCGAGGATGACGGCCGACTTCGGGATCCGGTCGAGCTTGAGGGCGTGGTCCGAGGAGATCACCCGGTCGCCGTCGATGGCCAGGCCCGGCAGCGACTTCGGCACGGAGCCGGTGGCGAGCACGATGTGGCGGCCCTCGACCCGCTGGCCGTTGACATCCACCGAGGTCGGCGAGGAGAGCCGGCCCTCGCCCTGGATGAAGTGCACCTTGCGGGAGGCGACCAGACCCTGCAGGCCCTTGTACAGGCCGGCGATCACGTCGTCCTTGTACTTGTGGACGCCGTTGATGTCGATGCCCTGGAAGGTCGCCAGCACGCCGAACTCGGCGGCTTCCTTCGTCTCGTCCGCGATCTCGGCGGCGTGCAGCAGCGCCTTGGTGGGGATGCAACCCCGGTGCAGGCAGGTACCGCCCAGCTCGCCCTTCTCGATCAGGGCCACGCTCAGACCCAGCTGAGCGGCGCGGAGCGCCGCGGCGTAACCGCCGCTTCCGCCTCCGAGAATGACTACGTCGAAAACGGTGCTGGCGTCGTTCGCCACGTCACGTCCTCCATGCCATGGGGTGTGGATCCGTCCGGGCCGGTGCTGGTCCGGTGTGCGGGAAGCCCTTGTGGGGCGCCCAGTCGTGCCGGAAATACATCTTCGCACTTGTTCACGGCAGCTGGTGTCCGGGTCCACCCTGCGGGGGGTGTGCGACCGCCTCCGGAGGGCTGCCAAGACCCGTTGCCGGCCCTGTCGGCCCAGGTCAACGCGGCCTTGCCGCGGCCTGATCGGACGCTCACGCCGATCTGTCGGGGTTGGGATTCCGCTTCGTGGAACAAAGTTTCGCCGGAGGCGAACAGCGGTCGAATGCGCAGGTCGACGGCCTGCGCCTGCTACTGATCGGTAACCGGGTGGAAAAGTCGATACAGCGACAAGCCGGTCGGTGGAGCGGTGTGCCCGACGGGCCGGAAAGGCCGATGGGGCCCGGTGTCCAGTGACACCGGGCCCCATCGGCCGATCAGCGTGGCGATCAGCGCTGCGCGGTCTCCTGCGCGTACTGCACCAGGGTGCGCACGGCGCTGCCGGTGCCGCCCTTGGGGGTGTAGCCGTACGGCGCGGCCTCGTGGAACGCCGGGCCGGCGATGTCCAGGTGGGCCCAGTCGATGCCGTCGGCCACGAACTCCTGCAGGAAGATGCCGGCCGTCAGGCCGCCACCCATCCGCTCGCCCATGTTGGCCAGGTCGGCCACCGGGGAGTCCATGCCCTTGCGCAGCTCGGCCGGCAGCGGCATCGGCCAGGACTGCTCGCCCGCGCGCCCGGCGACGGCGTGCAGCTGGTCGCGGAGGCCGTCCGAGTTGGCCATCACACCGAAGGTGCGGGTGCCCAGCGCCATCACCATGGCGCCGGTCAGGGTGGCCACGTCGACGATCGCGTCCGGGCTCTCCTCGCCGGCCCGCACGATCGCGTCGGCCAGCACCAGGCGGCCCTCGGCGTCGGTGTTGAGCACCTCGACGGTCTTGCCGCCGTACATCCGCAGCACGTCGCCGGGGCGGGTGGCCGAGCCCGAGGGCATGTTCTCGGCCAGCGCCAGCCAGCCGGTGACATTGACGGCCAGGCCCAGGCGCTTGGCGGCGACCACGGCGGCGAACACGGCGGCGGCGCCGGACATGTCGCACTTCATGGTCTCGTTGTGGCCGGCCGGCTTGAGCGAGATGCCGCCCGAGTCGTAGGTGATGCCCTTGCCGATGAAGGCCAGCGTGGCCTTGGCCTTCGGGTGGGTGTAGGCCAGCTTGACCAGGCGGGGCGGGTTGACCGAGCCGGTGCCGACGCCCAGGATGCCGCCGAAGCCGCCCTTGGCCAGCGCCTTCTCGTCGAGCACCTCGACCTTGATGCCGTGCTCCTTGCCGGCCGCCTGCGCGATGGCGGCGAAGGCCTTGGGGTGCAGGTCGTTCGGCGGGGTGTTGATCAGGTCGCGGGCCCGGTTCATCTCCTCGCCGAGCACGGTGGCGCGCTCCAGGGCGGCCTTGGCGTCCTTGCTGCCCTTGCGGGTGGTCAGCACGATCAGCTCGCCGACCGGCTCCTTGCCGCCGCCGTTGGTGCGGTAGGCGGTGAAGTCGTAGGCGCCCAGCAGGCCGCCCAGAGCCACGGCCTCGACCTGCTCGGCCGACTCGGCCGGCAGCGCCAGGCCCGCCTTCTTGGCGCCGGCCAGGGTGCGCGCGGCAACGCCGGCGGCCCGGCGAAGCGCCTCCTCGGGGTAGCCGTCCTCGGTCGCCTGGCCCAGGCCGACGGCCAGCACGAAGCCGGCCTTGAGGCCGGCCGGAGCGGCCAGCTTCACCGTCTCACCCTCGGCACCGGTGGCGCCCAGGGTGGTCAGGACGTCGGCCAGCTTGCCGTCGAAGGCCTCGACCAGCGCCTCGGCGCCGGCGGCGACGACCAGGCCCTTGGGGCCCTTCGCTACGCCGATGACCACGGCATCCGCGCGCAGCGCGGCGGCGGAGGAGGTGCTCACAGACAATGCAGTCACGTATTTGCGTCCTGTTCTTTCGCGGTCCACGGCCGGATTTATGCGGTATGGCAACAGCCCCAGCATGCTCCGCCGTGACGGCGCAGGGCTACAGTGCTCACCGCATGGTAGTCCGCATGGTGGGATGCCGCCGCGCCCGGGCGTCCGTGGGATTTCGGGACGGAATCCGGGACGGATTCCGTGCGGGTTCACCGGGGTTGAGTACGGATGGACCTGCCGTCGGGGTTCGCGCCGGGCTCACGGTCCCAGGGCGAGCACCAGCAGCGCGGCCAGCGCCGCCGTCTCCACCAGTGCGCCGAGCACGTCCCCGGTGATCCCGCCGAACCGGCGCAGGCAGCGCCGCAGCAGTGCGGCGGCGGCGAGTTGACCGAGCGTCAGGGCCAGGGCGTAGCGCGGGTGGGTGCCCAGCAGGGCCAGTCCCGCGGCGCTGAGCAGGGTGGCGGCCAGCGCCGCCGGCAGCGGCACGGTGGCGGCCACCATCGCGCCCAGGCCGCCGGGCCGGGCGGCGGGGACCGAACGCAGGCAGCCCCAGCCGAGCGCGCACCGCCCGGCCACCGCGGCGGTCAGGACGGCGAGCGCGCCGCGCCCTTCGGAGTGGGCGAACTGCCCGCTCAGGGCGGCGATCTGACCGAGCATCAGCAGAACGAGGCTGAGTACGCCGAACGGGCCGATGTCGGACTGCTTCATGATCCGCAGCGCCTCCTCGGCGGGCTTGCCGCTGCCCAGCCCGTCGGCCACGTCCGCCAGCCCGTCCAGATGCAGCCCGCGGGTCAGCCCGGCCAGCGCGGCGACGGCGGCCACCGCGCCGAGCAGCGGCCCACCGCGCCAGCAGACCAGCGCACCCAGCCCGCCGGCCAGCGCGCCCAGCACCAGTCCGACCAGCGGTGCGGCGATCATCGCCCGGCCGCCCGCCTCCCGGTCCCAGCGCGCCACCCGCACCCGCAGCACGGACAGCGTCCCGAAGGCGAACCGCAGACCGGGCAGGCGAAGCGCGCGAGTTTCGGCGCCGCTCAGAGCCGGCCCAGCAGCTCGGCGGCGGTGGGCAGCCTGGCCGGCTCCACGGGCGCGGCCGGGGCGGGCACGAAGGACTCCTCGGCGAGCGCGTCGGAGGCGGCCTGCAGCAGCGGCAGGGCCAGCAGGGCGCCGACGCCCTCGCCCATGGTGACCTGGTGGTCGTGCAGCGGGGTCAGGGTGAGCCGGTCGTAGGCCTTGGCCAGCGCGGGTTCACCGGTCAGCAGCGCGGCCCGCCACCACTCCGGGGCACGGAAGGAGATCCGCTGCGCGATCAGCGCGCAGGCAGCCGAGACGACGCCGTCGAGCAGCACCGGCAGCCGGCGCACGGCGGCCTGCAGCAGGAACCCGGTCATCGCCGCGAAGTCGGCGCCGCCGGTGGCCGCGAGAAGTCCCAACTGGTCGCCGAGCACCGGGCGGGCGCGCCGCAGCGAGTCGCGGATCGCGGCGCACTTGACCATCCAGGTCCGGTCGTCGATGCCCGAGCCGCGGCCGCAGACCGCGGCGGCGTCGGTCCCGCAGAGCGCGCCGATCAGCACGGCCGCCACCGTGGTCGAGCCGACCCCGAGGTCACCGAGCAGCACCAGGTCGGTGCCGAGGTCGGCCTCTTCGTCGGCGATCGCCATGCCGATCCGGAACGCCTGGGCCGCCTCTTCGGCGCTCAGCGCGTCCTCGACGTCGATCCGACCCGAGCCGCGCCGCACCCGGTAGCGGCTGACCTCGAAGCCGAACTCCTCGGTGTCCGCGTCCACCGCCAGGTCGATGACCCGCAGCCCGGCGCCGTACCGGCGGGCCAGCCGGGCCACCGGCGCGCTGCCGTCCAGTACCGCGTGCACCCGCCGCACGGTGCCGCCCTCGGCGGGCAGCTCGGAGAGCCCGAGCGAGGCGATGCCGTGATCGGCGGCGAAGAGCAGCACCTTGGGCGCGTTCAACGCGCGTACCCGGGTGCCACCCTGGACCGAGGCGAGCCAGCTGCCCAGCTCTTCCAACTGGCCCAGACCGCCGCGCGGCTTGTCCAACGCCAGCCAGCGATCCTCGGCCGCGCGCCGGGCAACGTCGTCGGGGCGCTCCACGAGCGAGGCGAAGGAATCGAGATCCACAGTGGTGTCCATCGTGCGGAACCATACCAACCGGGGGTCAGCCTGTCCGGGGTGCGGCGCCCTGGGCTTCGGCCTTGATGGTCATCACCTGTCCGGCCACCACCAGCAGCACCTGGTCCGAGGCCTCGGCCACCGCCATGTTCAGCCGTCCCAGGGCATCGCGGAAGCGGCGCCCGGCGGCGGTGGCCGGCACCACGCCCAGCCCCACCTCGTTGCTCACCGCCACCACCCGGCGCGCGGTGTGCCGCACCGCCTCGGCCAGTTCGGCGCACCGCCGCTCCACCGCGCGGGCGGCTCCCTGCTCCCAGGCTGCGTCGTCCCAGGCGTTCTCCTGGTCCATCACGGTGGTCAGCCAGAGCCCCAGGCAGTCGATCAGCACGGGTGCCGGGTCGCTGTCGTCGGCCAGCACCGGCACCAGGTCGACGGTCTCGGCGGTGCGCCAGCCCGCCGGGCGCCGCTCGCGGTGCACGGCGATCCGCTGCGCCCAGTCGGGGTCGTCGTCCCGGTGGCCGCCGGTGGCCAGGTACAGCACGTCGGGCTGGTCGAGCAGCAGCGCCTCGGCCCGGGTGGACTTGCCGGAGCGCGCGCCGCCGAGGATCAGGGTGCGAGTCATGCGGCCCATCCTGGCTCAGACCGACCGGCACATGGTGGGGGGGTGAAGGAGCGCCCGCCGCGTCAGCGGCTGATGTTCGCAGCGGGCCGAGTCCGGGCGGCGCGACACCGCCCGGCATGTGCCGGTCGGTCTTGAGGGGTTGAGCGGTGGTGCGGCGGGCAGCCTGACCCCTGCGCGGTAGCCTGCGCGGACATGCGGATCGAGCGTCGGCCGGCCAGCGCCGGCGGGCAGCGGAAGTGAAGGAGCCGGGCATGGTGTGGACGTGGCGGTACGAGGCGACGGACGGTGCGGTCATCACGCCGGCCGGCGGCGTCGAGGAGTTCTCCAGCCAGGGCGACGCCGAGTCGTGGATCGGCGAGGAGTGGAAGCGGCTGCTGGCGGACGGCGTCGAGCGGGTGGTCCTGCTGGAGGACGACCAGGAGATCTACCCGATGAGCCTGAACGAGGCCTGACGGTCGCCCGTCGCTCCCGTCGCTCCCGTCGCTCCCGTCGCTCCCGTCGCTCCCGTCGCTCCCGTCGCTCCCGTCGCTCCCGTCGCTCCCGTCGCGCCGGGAGCCCCGCGGTGACCCGCTCGGCCGCCAGGTCGGCTACTTGGTCCCGACCAGGTGCAGCAGCGAGGCGACCTGGCGGTACGGGTCCTCGCGCCCGGCCCGGTCCTCGGCCTCCAGCAGCTGGCCGAGCTGGCGCCCGTCGACCGGCGCGGCGTGGTCGGGCATGGCGTCACTGAAGACCCGCACGCCGTACCAGTGCCGCAGCGGCACCGCGACCTCGCGCAGCGTGGTGACCAGGTCGCACAGCCGGTCGGCCCGGGCGGTCAGGCCCAGCCGGTTGGTGTAGTGGTCGGAGTCGAAGGCCTGCAGTGCCGCCCGCCAGTCGCCGGTGAGCCCGGCCCGCATGGCCAGCGCGTCCCGGTTGCGGGCCAGTAGCGAGAGCAGGCCGCCGGGGGCGAGCATCCGGGCCAGCGAGGCGATCAGCGGATCCGGGTCGGGCAGGTACATCAACACGCCGTGGCAGAGCACCACGTCGAAGCTGCCGGGCCCGAACCAGCGCCCGCAGTGGTGGCCGTCGCCGCTGAGCAGCCGGACCCGCTCGCGGACCTCCGGCGGCTCGGCGGCCAGCATCGCCTGGGCGGCGCCGAGCGTGACCGGATCCGCGTCCAGCCCGGTGACCAGGTGGCCGGCCTGAGCCAGCCGCAGCGCCTGGGTGCCCTGCCCGCAGCCGACGTCCAGCACCCGCAGTGGGGCCAGCCGGGCGCGCTCGCCGAAGTGCGCGGCGAGCTGCTCGGCCAGCTGGCGGGCCACCATCTCCTGGCGGACCAGGTTGTGCAGGCCGCCCTGGCGTTCCAGCCAGGCTCCCGCCCCGCCGGCGAACGAACCGCTGCGGGCCGGCAGCCCGTGGTGGTTGCCGTACGGCCCGGGGCCGCCGACCTGAGCGCCGCTCTGAGGGCCGGCCTGAGTGCCGCTCTGCGTGTCCGCCTGGGTGCCGCCGTAGCCGTACCCCGCGTGCTGCGGGGTCCGGTCGTGCTGGCCCCCCAGCTGGCCGGGCAGCGCGTACAGACCAGATCCTGACGCGCTCTGTGCGGCAGGGGCCCAGTTGTACGGCAGCGGCTCGGCGGTCAGGGGTGCTCGCCTCGCTTCACCTGCGGCTTGGGCAGCCGCAGTCGGCGCATCTGCAGGTTGCGCATCAGGCCGTAGCCGACCGCGCCGCGGTGGCTCTCGTCCGGGAACCGGTTGGCCAGCGACTTGCGCAGCCCCAGGCCCAGGCGCAGGAAGTCGACGATGACCAGCACCAGGAACAGGGCGAAGAGCAGCGTGGAGAGCAGCTGCAGGGCCGGCACGCGCAGCACGCTGAGCACCAGGATCACCACGGCGAACGGCAGGAAGAACTCGGCCAGCGACCAGCGCGAGTCCATGTAGTCGCGGGTGAAGCGGCGCACCGGGCCCTTGTCACGGGCCGGCAGCGCGCGCTCGTCGCCGTTGAGCAGCGCCATCCGCTGCTTCTCGCGGTCGGAGCGCTGCCGCTCGCGGGCCTGCTTGGCGGCCTCCTTGCGGTCCTTGGGGACCGTCACCCGGGTGCGCCGGTTGGCCTCGGCAGCACTGCGCTTGGGCGTCGGGCGGCCCTTGGGGGCCTGCGGGTCGCGGCCTGCGGGCGCGTCGTCCTGCTCGGCCAGCACGGTGGCGGAGGAGGCGGAATCGTCTGAACGGCGTCGGAACACACGACAAGCGTACGTGCTGACCTCCCGATCACCCCCATCCCCCGAGGCATCTCACGGGGCCCTGTCAGGGAGGGGCTCCGGAGATCCACCTGGGGGAGGAGGCCGCGGCGCCGCGGTCGTAGCACTCTTGTTGCAGGTAGGTGTACTGCGGTGGTGACCCCGCTGCACATACACTCGCAGTAGATTTCGGTACGAGATAGAAACCGCAGGCCGGAGAAGGGGGCACCCGAGGCCCATGAGCGACGGAATCATGAAGCGTATGGGGCTGATCTTCAAGTCCAAGGCCAACAAGGCCTTGGACCGTGCAGAAGATCCGCGCGAGACGCTCGACTACTCGTACCAGAAGCAGCTTGAACTGCTGCAGAAGGTGCGCAGGGGCGTGGCGGACGTCGCCACCTCGCGCAAGCGCCTGGAGCTGCAGCTGACGCAGCTCCAGCAGCAGTCCGCGAAGTACGAGGACCAGGGCCGCAAGGCGCTCTCCCTCGGCCGTGAGGACCTCGCGCGCGAGGCGCTCACCCGCAAGTCCGCGATGCAGTCGCAGATCAACGATCTGGAGGTGCAGTACCAGCAGCTCCAGGCCGAGGAGGAGAAGCTCACGCTCGCCTCCCAGCGGCTGCAGGCCAAGGTGGACGCCTTCCGCACCAAGAAGGAGACCATCAAGGCCACCTACACCGCCGCCCAGGCGCAGACCCGGATCGCGGAGTCCTTCTCCGGGATCTCGGAGGAGATGGGCGACGTGGGCCTGGCGATCCAGCGGGCCGAGGACAAGACCGCGCAGATGCAGGCCCGTGCCGGTGCGATCGACGAGCTGCTCGCCTCGGGCGCGCTGGACGACTCCAGCGGTCTGGGCCGCAAGGACGACATCGAGGCCGAGCTGGAGCGGGTGGCCGGCGGCAGCGACGTCGAACTGGAGCTGGCCCGGATGAAGGCCGAGCTCGGCGGTGGACCCTCCTCGGGCCCGGCCGCGATCGAGCAGGGCAACGGTGGTGGCGCGCAGCAGCACGGTGGCGGCCAGGCGCAGCAGGACACCCCGCCGCCGAGCATCAACTACCACAAGTAAGTCGGCCGCTTCGACAGCAGGGAGAGACGCCAGCATGATCATGAGGATCATGGGTGAGGGCCAGTTCCGGGTGGCGGACGAGCACCTGAACCGGCTGAACCAGCTCGACGACGAGCTGCTCACCGCTCTGGAATCGGGGAACGAGGCGGCTTTCCGGACCAGCCTGGGCAGCCTGCTCAGCGCGGTCCGCGAGGTCGGCTCTCCGCTGCCGGACGACTCGCTGGAGCCGTCCGAGCTGATCCTGCCGGACGAGGGCGCCTCGCTGGACCAGGTCCGTGAGCTGCTGCGGTCCGAGGGCGATGGACTGATTCCGGGTCTGCCGGAGTAGGGACGAACGGCTGAGGGGCGGCACCCACCAACAGGTGGGCGCCGCCCCTCAGCCGTATCCGCCGGCCGTATCCGCCGGCCGTATCCGCCGGCCGTATCCGCCGGCCGTATCCGCCGGGTGGCGGTGGGCCCGGGGCGCACGCCCCGGGCCCACTCGGCGCTACGGCAGGGCCAGCATCCGGTCCAGCGCGGCCTTGGCGTACTTCTCGGTCTCCGGGTCGACCGTGATCACGTTCGGCACCCGGCCCTCGACCAGCGACTCCAGCGCCCAGACCAGGTGCGGCAGGTCGATCCGGTTCATCGTGGAGCAGAAGCAGACCGAGCGGTCCAGGAAGACGATCTCCTTGTCCGGGTGCGCCTTGGCCAGCCGGCGGACCAGGTTGAGCTCGGTGCCGATCGCCCACTTGGAGCCGGGCTCGGCGGCCTCCAGGGCCTTGATGATGTACTCGGTCGAGCCCACCTCGTCGGCGGCCGCGACCACCTCGTGGCGGCACTCGGGGTGCACCAGCACGTTCACGCCCGGGATCCGCTCGCGGACCTCCTCGACCGACTCCACGGTGAACCGGCCGTGCACCGAGCAGTGGCCGCGCCACAGGATCATCTTGGCGTCCCGCAGCTGCTCGACGGTCAGCCCGCCGTTCGGCTTGTGCGGGTTGTAGAGCACGCAGTCGTCCAGCGAGAAGCCCATGTCCCGCACCGCGGTGTTGCGCCCCAGGTGCTGGTCCGGCAGGAAGAGGACCTTGCTCCCCTGCTCGAACGCCCACTCCAGCGCGCGCTTGGCGTTGGAGGAGGTGCAGATGGTGCCGCCGTGCCGGCCGGTGAAGGCCTTGATGTCGGCGGAGGAGTTCATGTACGAGACCGGGACGGTGACGTCGGCTATGCCGGCGTCGGTCAGCACGTCCCAGCACTCGGCGACCTGCTCGGCGGTGGCCATGTCGGCCATCGAGCAGCCGGCCGCGAGGTCGGGCAGGATGACCCGCTGGGCGTCGCCGGTGAGGATGTCGGCGGACTCGGCCATGAAGTGCACGCCGCAGAAGACGATGTACTCGGCCTCCGGGCGGGCGGCGGCGTCCCGGGCGAGCTTGAAGGAGTCGCCGGTGACGTCGGCGAACTCGATGACCTCGTCCCGCTGGTAGTGGTGCCCCAGGATGAACACCCGGTTGCCGAGCTTCGCCTTGGCGGCGCGGGCGCGCTCCACCAGGTCGGGGTCGGAGGCAGGCGGCAGGTCGCCGGGGCACTCCACGCCGCGCTCGCTGTTCGGGTCGGCCTGGCGGCCGAGCAGCAGCAGGGCGAGCGGCGTGGCGGTCGGCTCGGCGAACGTGGTGTCAACGGTGGTGGTCACGGGCGGGTGCCCTCCTGATGCGGCCGGACGCTCCCAGCCTTCTCGTCTATCTGACGTTATCTATGATAACCCGTTCGCGTCAGTCTGACGATGGCCATCATGTCAATGTGACACGAACGACTCGACGCGATGTCCGACTCCACTCGGCCCAGCGTGTGGACCTGACGCAACGTCGGCGAGGGGCTGCCGAACCGGCGGGGGCGCGTGATTTCTTGGGGGCATGAAGGCAATCGCGATCAACAGGTACGGCGGCCCCGAGGTCGTCGAGTACGTCGAGCTGCCCGATCCCAAGGTGGCTCCCGACACGGTCCTGGTCCGGGTCCGGGCCGCGGGGGTGAACCCGGTCGACTGGCAGGTCCGCGAGGGCCGCCTGGACGCCGTGGTGGACGCGCACTTCCCGCTGATCATGGGCTGGGACGTGGCCGGCGTGGTCGAGCAGGTGGGCGCCGCCGTCACCGAGTACCAGGTCGGCGACGAGGTGATGGGCTACGTCCGCAAGGACGCCATCCAGCACGGCACCTACGCCGAGCTGGTCGCGGCCCCGGTGCGGACCCTGGCGCCCAAGCCCGCCGTGCTCAGCTGGGCGCAGGCCGCCGGACTGCCGCTGGCCGGGCTGACCGCCTACCAGGGCCTGGTCCACGCGCTGGCGATCGGCACCGGCGACACCCTGCTGATCCACGCGGCGGCCGGCGGGGTCGGCGGCCTGGCCACCCAGATCGCGGTGGCCCGTGGCGCCCGGGTGATCGGCACGGCGAGCGCGCACAACCACGACTACCTGCGCTCGCTGGGCGCCGAGCCGGTGAGCTACGGAGAGGGCCTGGTGGAGCGGGTGCGGGCGCTGGCACCCGACGGCGTGGACGCGGCCTTCGCACTGGTCGGCGGCGGTGAGCCGCTGGACTCCTCCCGCGCGCTGGTCAAGGACCCGGCCAGGATCGTCTCGATCGTCGACCCCCGGGTGCTGGCCATCGGCGGCCGTCTGGTCTTCGTGCGCCCGGACGCCGCGGACCTCGCGGCCCTGGGCGAGCTGGTGCGGAGCGGCCGGCTGACCGTCACCGTCGCCTCGACCTTCCCGCTGGCCCAGGCCGCCTCGGCGCAGCTACTGAGCGCCGAGGGGCGGACCCGGGGCAAGATCGTGCTGCTGGTTTCTTGATCGTGGCGGTGGACTGATCACCGGGGTCCGGGAGAATGGGCGGTAGCCGCACCCGTCGGCACCCCCATCCGGCGGCACCCCACCTGTCGGTTACCGAGCCTGGAGACCCCGCACCGCATGAGCGAGCAGAGCGACCGATTCAGAGCGTCCGGGGGCGTCGTGCTCGACGAGACCGATCGCCTGCTCCTGGCCCACCTGGGCCGGGACGGACGGGCCTCGTACGCCGAGATCGGTCTGCTCGCCAACCTCTCCGCCACCGCGGTGCGCCGCCGGATCGACCGGCTGCGCTCGCGCGGGGTGGTGCGCGGCTTCACCGTGGTGCTCGACCCCGAGGTGCTCGGCTGGCAGACCGAGGCCTTCGTGGAGATCTACTGCCGCGAGCGCACCGCGCCCGAGGAGATCCTGGCCAGTCTGCGCCAGTTCGCCGAGGTGGTCGCGGCCTGGACGGTCACCGGCGACCCGGACGCGCTGGTCCATCTGCGTGCCGCCGACACCCGGCACCTGGAGGCCGTGATCGAACGGATCCGGCGCGAGCCCGGCGTGCAGCGCAGCCGCAGCTCGGTGGTGCTGTCGCAGCTGATCGGCTAGCCGGGGCCGACGCAGGAATCCTGCGCGACCCGGCTCGAACACGCTCGAAAGCTGCCTGAACCGGCGCATTCGGACGCGCGGACGATCCGTCCCGCTGCCTAGGCTGATCTTCAGATCTGAGCCGAAGATCAGAGCCGTGTCAGAGCCCCGAGGAGCACCCCGTGTCCGCAGCCGTCCCGCACCGCATGCACCAGCCCGACAACGACCTGGTCGACCTGGTCTTCGGCTACATGCGCGAGCGCCTGCAGTACGACCCGGTGCCGCTGGACCACCCCGGCGACGGCGAGCAGCTCCGGGCCCACCTGGCCGGCCTGCTGAACGAGCGGGGCAACGCCCCCGCCGACGTGCTCAAGCTCTACGACCACGAGCTGTCCCGCGCGGTGATCTCGGCCGACAGCCCGCGCTACCTCTCCTTCATCCCGTGCGCGCCGACCAAGGCCGCACTGCTCTTCGACATGGTGGTCTCCTGCGCCTCGCTGCAGGGCATCTCCTGGCTGGAGGCGGCCGGCGCGATCGCCGCCGAGAACCAGGTGCTGCGCCTGATAGCCGACCGGGCCGGGCTGCCGCTGACGGCCGGCGGCACCTTCGTCTCGGGCGGCTCGGCAGGCAACCTCTCCGCCCTGGTGGTGGCCCGCGACGCGGCCCGCCGCAGGCTGGGGGTGGGTCCGGAGGCCCGGCTGCGGGTCGCCGTGGCCGACCAGGTGCACTCCTCGGTCAAGAACACCTTCAACATCATCGGCGTCGAGGCCTTCAAGGTCCCCACCGTGGACCGCCGCTTCACCGGCGAGGCGCTGCGCGCCGCCCTGGCGGCCGACCCGAACCCGGAGACGGTGATCGCGGTGGTCGGCACCGCCGGCACCACCAACGAGGGCATCATCGACGACCTGCAGGGCCTGTCCGAGGTCACCCGCGAGCGGGGCCTGTGGTTCCACGTGGACGGCGCCTACGGCGGCGCGGGCCTGTTCGCCCCCTCGGTGCGCGAGCGCTACAACGGCATCGAGCACGCCGACTCCTTCGTGGTCGACCCGCACAAGTGGCTCTTCGCGCCCTTCGACTGTGCCGCGCTGATCTACCGCGAGCCGCGGCTGGCCAAGGCCGTGCACACCCAGGACGCCGGCTACCTGGACGTGCTGCACCACGAGGGCGACGAGTGGAACCCCACCGACTACGCCTACCACCTGACCCGCCGGGCCCGCGGCCTGCCGCTCTGGTTCTCGCTCGCGGTGCACGGCACCCAGGCCTACACCGACGCGATCGAGGCCGGCCTCACCCTGGCCCGGGAGACTGCGGAAACGATTCGCCGCACCGAGCACCTGGAACTGCTGCACGACCCGCAGCTGTCCGCCGTCTGCTTCCGCCGCACCGGCTGGACCGAGCAGGACTACTACACCTGGTCGCACCAGCTGCTCGCGGACCAGATCGGCTTCGTCACCCCGACCGGCTGGGACGGCGAGACGGTCGCCCGGTTCGCCTTCCTGCACCCGGGCACCACCATGGAGATGGTCCAGGAGATCCTCGACACGATGGCCTAGCACCGGGCCCCACACTCAGAGGAAGGCCCCGCCGGGCAGGTAGGGCACCGGTGGCCGCATCCCGCGCAGCGCGAGGTAGCCGCGGTTCGTCAGGCTCAGCCCCAGCTCCAGACCGACGTCCACCGCCCACTCCTGCTCGGCGGTGAGGAATCCCACCGTGGCCTCGGTGTCCTCGGGCACCCGGGCCAGCGCCTCGCGCAGCAGCCGCACCGCCAGCCGCTTGGACGTGGCCGCCAGCAGTTTGACGCTGCCGCCCAGCCGGTAGCAGTAGCCGCTGCCGAACACGGTGTCGGCGACCAGCAGTTCGTCGTAGTGCGCGAGCATCAGCTGGTGGTCCGGGCCGTGGGCCGCGCCGCGCAGCCGGCGGTCGATCGAGTCCAGCAGTTCCCGGTGGGTCGCGTTGCCCGGGTGCACCGGGATGCTGCCGGCGTCCAGCAGGCCCGCCCGGTCCACCGGGCCGGTCAGCCGCATGGTCGGGTGCAGGCTGAAGCCGGCCTTGCGGTAGCGGCGGGCGGCGGCCGGGTCGCCGGAGACGGTGATCATGCCGCGCAGGCAGGCCCGGCCGTGCTCGGCGGCCCGTTCCAGCAGCAGCCGGCCCACCCCCTTGCCCTGGTACTCGGGCAGCACCGCGGTCAGCGCGAGGATCCAGATGCCCTCGCGGCGCATCGAGAGCGCGAAGCCGATCGCCCGCCCGTCCTGCTCGGCCAGCCAGCAGCCCTGCGGGTCGGTCTCGGCCAGGTGCCTGGTCCGGGCCTGGTGCAGGGTGATCTCGGCCAGGGTCGGCAGCCGCCCGGCCGCGGCTCCCGCGACGCCGCGCAGCGCGGCGAAGGCCTCGGTCGCGATCAGTCGGACGGTCTCGGCGTCCGCGCGGGTGTCGCGGATCTGACGCAGGATCATCCGTCCATCTTCCTGGTTCGCGGCGGGTGTCCGGGGCCGCTTCCGGCCATCCCGACCAGCACGGTCCGGGTTTCGCGCGGCCGAGCGATCGGTGACCGCCGCGGGCGCGGTGTGCGAGCATGGATGGACGGAGCACGGATCACCGTCCGCGTGATCGGATCCACTGCCCGGAATCAATCCGGGCGGCCGCTGGTTGGCACTGGCGGCAGTATGTCGTCATAGACCGGGAGTAAGCAGATGACCGTCCAGGACGAGACCACCGTCGAGAGTGGTCTGCTCCTTACCGATGCCGCTGCGGCCAAGGTGAAGGGCCTGCTGGATCAGGAAGGCCGCGACGACCTCGCGCTCCGCGTCGCCGTGCAGCCCGGTGGCTGCTCCGGCCTGCGGTACCAGCTCTTCTTCGATGAGCGCTCGCTCGACGGCGACGTCGTCAAGGACTTCAACGGCGTCAAGGTCGTCACCGACCGGATGAGCGCGCCCTACCTCGGCGGTGCCACGGTGGACTTCGTGGACACGATCGAGAAGCAGGGTTTCACCATCGACAACCCGAACGCCACCGGCTCCTGCGCCTGCGGCGACTCGTTCAGCTAAGGCTTGTCGACGACGGCGGCGGCCCCGGAATCCTCCGGGGCCGCCGCCGTCGTCGTGTCCGGGCCGGTGGGCCGCCGCGGTCAGTTGCCGGCGCTGACCGGGCCGCCGTTGGGCACCGACTCCAGCGGCACGTCCGCCCCGGTGGCGGAGACCACCTTGCGGCCCTGCAGCGGCTGGGCGAGGTCGGTGGTCACCGACTGCTGCTTGACCAGGTCCGGGCAGATCTGCCCGGCCGGCGGCTTCTGGGTGATCACCACCTGCACGGTGACCTGGCCGGCCTTGCTCTCGTCCGCCTTCAGGCCGTACTTGTCGCAGACCCCGCCGAAGAAGAAGACCGTCAGCTGGTTGCCCTTGGTCAGGTAGTTGGCCGGCTTCAGCTGCGCCTGCGGGTCCACCGGCAGGGGGGTGGTGGCCGGCGGGGTGGCGCCGCTCGGGGCGGTCGGCTGGCTCTGACCGGGGGCCGGGGAGCTCGGCGCCGGCTTGATGGGCGCGCTGCTCGTCCCGCCGCCGGCGGGGGCGCTGGGCTGGGCCGAACCGGGCGCCGGGGTCGCACTGGTGCCGGCCGAGCCGCTGGGGGAGGGGGAGGCGCCGGCGGAGCTGCTGGGCGAACCGGTCGCCGACGAGCCGGCGCTGCTGCTGGCGGCGGTGTTCTTGGTGCTGCCGTCGCTGTTGCAGGCACTGACCGTCGCGGCGAGCGAGAGCAGCAGAGCGGCGGCTGCCAGAGTCCGCCGCCGACGCCCGAGCGGCCCGTTCGAGCGGGGCGCCGCGCGGTGGTGGAGCTGCTCGGCGGTGGTGTTCTCGTCCATGGTGCGACGTCCTCCAGAGGTCTGCGGATCCCTACGGCAGCGATGGCTGCGCGGATGTGACGTGGCACGGCGGGATCCGGTTCCCACGTGATGACGCGGACCGGTCAGGACGGGTGGGCGAGCGGCTCAGACCCCGTACTCGGCCATCCCCGCGACCAGCGCGCGGGTGCGGGCGGGCACCGTGATCGGGCCGCTCGGCGCGTTGCCGGGCTGGTCGCCGCCGGCCAGCAGCGGCCAGAAGGTGCCGAGCCGGCGGGAGGAGTCCACCAGCGCGTCGAGGGTGTCGGTGTCCGCCTCGCCGAGGAGGACACCAGGGAGCTGGACGGGGGAGTGGCTGGGCAACATCCGTGACTTCCGATCCACAGGGGTGCACCGAATCGCGGCCGCGGCCCGGTCGCGCGCGGCCGGGAGGCTATGACCAGCCTCACGCTCGCGACCCTAGGCCGCCGGCGCGAATCGGGCCATACCTACCCACAGGTAGTCCCTCGGACGGGAGAGTGGCCATTACGACCTTTGACCGTGCCACCGCCGGGTACCGTATGGGGGTTCACCTGCTGCCCCCTTACCGAGGAGCCCAGTCGTGCGCATCGCCGTCGCCGGTTCGATCGCCACCGACCATCTGATGACCTTCCCGGGTCGAATCACGGATCAGCTGGTCGCCGACCGTCTGCACGCGGTATCGCTCTCCTTCCTGGTCGACACGCTGGACATCCGTCGCGGCGGGGTCGCCCCGAACATCACCTTCGGCATGGGCGTGCTCGGACTGCGCCCGGTGCTGGTGGGCGCGGCCGGCGCGGACTTCGAGGAGTACCGGTCCTGGCTTGAGCGGCACAACGTGGACACCGAGTCGGTGCACATCTCGCAGACGCGGCACACCGCCCGTTTCATGTGCACCACGGACGAGGACCACAACCAGATCGCCTCGTTCTACACCGGCGCGATGGCCGAGGCCCGCAACATCGAGCTGAAGCCGACGGCGGACCGGGTCGGCGGCCTGGACCTGGTGCTGATCGGCGCGGACGACCCGCAGGCGATGGTCCGCCACACCCAGGAGTGCCGCACCCGCGGCTACGCCTTCGCCGCCGACCCCTCGCAGCAGCTGGCCCGGCTGGACGGTGACGACATCCGCGAGATCGTGGACGGCGCCGCCTACCTGTTCACCAACGAGTACGAGGCCGGCCTGATCGAGTCGAAGACCGGCTGGTCGGCCGCCGAGGTGCTGGACCGGGTCGGCATCCGGGTCACCACGCTGGGCAGCAAGGGCGTGCGGATCGACCGCAAGGGCGAGCCGTCGCTGACCGTGGGGTGCGTCCCCGAGCTGAAGAAGGCCGACCCGACCGGCGTCGGCGACGGCTTCCGGGCCGGCTTCCTGGCGGGCCTGTCCTGGGACCTGGGCCTGGAGCGGGCCGCCCAGATCGGCTGCGCGCTGGCCACCCTGGTGATCGAGACCATCGGCACCCAGGAGTACGAGCTGCGCACCGGCCACTTCCTGGAGCGTTTCGCCGCCGCCTACGGCGAGTCGGCCGCGGCCGAGGTGCGCGCCAAGCTCGCCTGAGGCCCTGGACACCCGGGCGGCGGCGGGTCAGCCGACCCGCCGCACCCGATAGGCGAAGCCCCGGTCCGCCCCGTAGGCGCTGGCCGGGGCTTCGCCTTCGTAGGTCTGTTCGCGCATCTCGCACCAGGCGGGGATGTCGAGTCGGGCGGCCTCGTCGTCGGCGAGCACCACCACCAGGCCGCCGGGCGGCACCTCGCCGATCCGCTTGGCCAGCTCGATCACCGGCAGTGGGCAGCGCTTGCCCAGCGCGTCGATGACCAGCTCCGCGGGCGCGTCGGCGGCCGGCGCCGCCAGCTCCAGCCCCAGCGGCGCCCGTACGGCGGCCACCACCTCGGGCAGCACCGTGAGGAAGCGGTCCACCTGGGCCTCGGTCGTCCCGGTCGGCAGCGAGAGGCGCACGTTGCCCTCGGTCAGCACGCCCATCGCGGCCAGCACGTGACTGGGGGTCAAGGTGCTGGAGGTGCAGGAGGAGCCCGAGGAGACCGCGATGCCGGCCCGGTCCAGCTCGGTCAGCAGCACCTCGCCGTCCACGTAGAGGCAGGAGAAGGTGACCAGGTGCGGCAGCCGGAGCACCGGATCGCCGACCACCTCGACCTCCGGCACCAGCTGCGGCACCCGGGACCTGATCCGCTCCACCAGCGCGTGCAGCCGGGCGTTCTCGGCCGCGGCCTCGGCCCGCACCGCGCGCAGCGCCGCGGCGGCCGCCACGATGGCCGGCACGTTGACGTAGCCCGGCACCCGGCCGCCCTCGCGCTCGTCGGCGGGCAGCGCGGAGTTGAACCTGACGCCCTTGCGCACGGCGAGCACCCCGACCCCGGCCGGCCCGCCCCACTTGTGCGCACTGGCCGTCAGCAGCGACCAGCCCGCGGGTGCCGGCAGCCGCCCGATGCTCTGCGCGGCGTCCACCAGCAGCGGCACCCCGCCCGGCGTCCCGCGGAGCAGTTCGGCCACCTCGGCCACCGGCTGCACCGTGCCGACCTCGTGATTGGCCGACTGCAGCACCGCCAGCGCGGTGTCCGGCCGCACCGCGGCGGCGAACCGATCGGCGCCCGCCCGCCCGCCGCGGTCCACCGGGACCACCGAAACCTCGCCGCCCTCGGCCAGGTGCGATTCGGCGGTGTGCAGCACGCTGGAGTGCTCCACCGCCGAGTGCACCAGGTGACGGCCCGTCCGGCGCCGCCCGCGCAGCGCGCCGAGCATGCCCAACTGCACCGCCTGGGTCCCGCTGCTGGTGAAGGAGACCTCGTCGGGGCGGGCGCCGATCAGCTCGGCCACCGTCTCCCGGGCGGCGTCCAGCAGCAGTCGGGCCTGCCGGCCGGAGCGGTGGAGCCGGGCCGGATCGCCCCAGCCCTCGTCCAGCGCGGCGGCCAGTGCCTGCCGGGCCACGGGGTGCAGCGGGGCGGTGGAGGCCACATCGAAATACAGGGGCTCGGTCGACGGCATGCCCGACACCGTACCGGGGCCTCACACCCCGTCAGCCGATCACCCCGCAGCGCGGCATTTTGTCCGCTTCGTCCGCTCCCGACGGACCGTCACCCGGTCGTCGCATGGCCATCCCCCGATCGGGTGTACGGGGCCCGAAAGTCCACCATGACCTGCGAGTCCACGCCTATCGGGGCTGATCGGGTAGCGGGGCGGCGCGTTACCGGGACCTGCTCGTCAGGTGCGCATAAGGCTGGAGTAGGGTTTGGCCCGCATAAGCATTCAAACCGTGCCCGTGGACGGGTCGCCGGGGAGCCTCACAGTACTCCCGGGGGCGGCGCGATCGCGGGCGAGACTTCGGGAAGGCGCTACGTGAGTCCCAACGGCTCCGACCGCTCGCCGCGGCGCACGATGCGGCGGAAGCTGCCTCAGGCGCTGGCACTGGGCCTCGTCATCGCGACCGCTACCGGCTGCTCGGCCAATGACCTGCCCAGGCTTGGCCTCCCCAGCCCTGTGACCACGACTGGACATCTTGTCCTTCAGATGTGGCAGGGGTCCTGGATCGCGGCGCTGGTGGTCGGCGTACTGATGTGGGGTCTGATCATCTGGAGTGTGATCTTCCACCGCCGCAGCCGCACCGGCATCGAGATCCCTCCGCAGACCCGGTACAACGTGCCCATCGAGGCGCTCTACACCGCGGTCCCCATCGTCATCGTCTCGGTCCTCTTCTACTTCGTCGCGCGCGACGAGGCGAAGCTGACCGAGGTCTCCGCCAAGCCGCAGCACTTCGTCAACGTGGTGGGCTTCCAGTGGAGCTGGGCGTTCAACTACGAGAACACCGAGAACCCGGACCCGAATAGCCAGACCGCCGCGTACGACGTGGGCACCCCCAGCCAGATCCCCACGCTGTGGCTGCCGGTCGACGAGTCGGTCCAGTTCCGGTTGACCTCCCGTGACGTGATCCACGACTTCTGGCCCGTCAACTTCATGATGAAGATGGACGTCGTGCCGGGCGTGGTGAACAAGTTCGAGGTCACGCCCACGGTCATCGGCGAGTACGACGGCAAGTGTGCGGAACTCTGCGGTGTGGACCACTCCCGGATGCTCTTCAAGGTGAAGGTCGTCAGTCACGACGACTACGTGAACCACCTGCAGCAGCTGCGGGCCAGCGGCCAGGCCGGCGCGGTGCCTTCGGGCATCACGAGCATGGGAAGTGAAACGAAGTGACGATCCTCAACGAACCCGCCGCGGCCGGCGGGGCACCTGGGGGCACCGCCAGGGCCGACGCGGCCCCGCGCACCCGCAAGCCGGGCGCCACCATCATCAAGTGGCTGACCACCACCGACCACAAGACGATCGGGACGCTGTACCTCGGTACCTCGTTCGCGTTCTTCCTGATCGGTGGCATCCTGGCGCTCGTCATGCGCGCCCAGCTGGCGCAGCCGGACGGCAAGATCCTGTCGAACGAGCAGTTCAACCAGGCGTTCACGATGCACGGCACGATCATGCTGCTGATGTTCGCGACGCCGCTGTTCGCCGGTTTCACCAACTGGATCATGCCGCTGCAGATCGGCGCACCGGACGTCGCCTTCCCGCGACTGAACATGTTCGCCTACTGGCTGTACCTGTTCGGCTCGACCATCGCGGTCGGTGGCTTCCTCACCCCGCAGGGCGCGGCCGACTTCGGCTGGTTCGCCTACTCGCCGCTGTCGGACGCGGTCCGCTCGCCGGGCGTCGGCGCCGACATGTGGATCATGGGTCTGGCCTTCTCCGGCTTCGGCACGATCCTCGGTGCGGTCAACTTCATCACCACCGTCATCTGCATGCGCGCCCCTGGCATGACGATGTTCCGGATGTCCATCTTCGTGTGGAACGTCCTGCTCACCTCGGTGCTGGTGCTGCTGGCCTTCCCGGTGCTCGCCGCCGCGCTCTTCGCGCTGGAGGTGGACCGTAAATTCGGGGCGCATATCTTCGATCCGAACAACGGTGGAGCACTGCTCTGGCAACACCTCTTCTGGTTCTTCGGCCACCCAGAGGTGTACATCATCGCGCTGCCGTTCTTCGGCATCATCTCGGAGATCATCCCGGTCTTCTCCCGCAAGCCGATGTTCGGCTACTCGGGTCTGATCGCGGCCACCATCGGTATCGCCGGTCTCTCCGTGACGGTGTGGGCCCACCACATGTACGTCACCGGGCAGGTCCTGCTGCCGTTCTTCTCCTTCATGACCTTCCTGATCGCGGTCCCCACCGGTGTGAAGTTCTTCAACTGGGTCGGCACCATGTGGAAGGGCTCGCTGAGCTTCGAGACCCCGATGCTCTGGACGGTCGGCTTCCTGGTCACCTTCCTCTTCGGTGGTCTGACCGGTGTGCTGCTCGCCTCCCCGCCGATCGACTTCCACGTCTCGGACTCGTACTTCGTCGTCGCCCACTTCCACTACGTGGTCTTCGGCACCGTCGTCTTCGCGATGTTCGCCGGCTTCCACTTCTGGTGGCCGAAGATGACCGGCAAGATGCTGGACGAGCGCCTCGGCAAGATCACCTTCTGGACGCTGTTCATCGGCTTCCACACCACCTTCCTGGTGCAGCACTGGCTGGGTGCCGAGGGTATGCCGCGTCGCTACGCCACCTACCTGGCGTCGGACGGCTTCACCACGCTGAACGTCGTCTCGTCCATCGGCTCGTTCCTGCTGGGCATGTCGATCCTGCCGTTCCTCTACAACGTCTGGAAGACCGCCAAGTACGGCGAGAAGGTCGACGTCGACGACCCGTGGGGCTACGGCCGCTCGCTGGAGTGGGCCACCTCCTGCCCGCCGCCGCGGCACAACTTCCTCACCCTGCCGCGGATCCGTTCCGAATCCCCGGCGTTCGACCTGCACCACCCGGACATCGCCGCGCTGGACTACCTGGAGCTGCACGGCCACCTGGCCAAGCACCTGGAGGGCGTCGTCCCGGCCGAGTACGACAACCCGCAGCTGAGCAAGGGCAAGAAGGAGGGCGACGCCTGATGAAGGAGCAGGGCAAGATCTTCGCGGGCTTCGCCGCCTTCATCCTGGTCATGGCCGTGACCTACGGCCTGTGGACCACGCACAGCTCCCACGGCACGGAGGCCGCCGGTACCACCGCGCTCTTCCTGGCCTTCGGCCTGTGCGCCTTCATCGCCTTCTACCTGGGCTTCACCGCCCGCCGGGTGGACCTGGGCGCCGGTGACAACCCCGAGGCCGAGGTCTCGGACGACGCCGGTGAGATGGGCTTCTTCGCCCCGCACAGCTGGCAGCCGCTGTCGCTGGCCATCGGTGGCGCGCTCGCGTTCTGCGGCGTCATCTTCGGCTGGTGGCTGATGTTCTGGGCCGCTCCGATGATCGTGATCGGCCTGTTCGGCTGGGTCTTCGAGTTCTACCGCGGCGAGAACCAGAACCAGTAGGTTCCACCTTCTCGGCAAGCGCACGGCGGGCCCCCTCCCTCGGAGGGGGCCCGCCGTGTTTTCGTCCCCGCGGTGACCGGGCGCCTCTTCTGTTGGTCCGGGCGGGTGCTGCCGTCACCCGCGCGGGCTCAGTGGGGTGCGGGCGGGCCGTTCAGGTGCGGTGATGTTCCTACCATCTGATGCATCATCCGAACCCCAGGAGGCTCCGGTGGCCGGCAGATGTGCGGTAGGGGGGCACAGCCCGAAGGTCAGGTTCGCTGGCCGGGCGACCCTCTGGTTGTTGGCTGTCACCCCCCTGGTGCTCGGCCCGCTCGCGGCCTGCTCGGGCGGCGGCTCGGCGACCGGCGGCGGCCCGCCACGGGTGGTCGACGCCGCCCAGCTGGTCCACAGCTCGGCCGGGGCGGGCGCCGAGCCGGGCAAACCGTTCACGGTCAGTGCGGACAGCGGGGACAAGGTCACCGACGTCACGCTCAGCGGCCCGGACGGGCGCGTGCTGGCCGGGGCGCTGGACCCTGACGGACGCGCCTGGCACAGCGCCACCCCGCTGGCGCCCGCCACCCACTACACGGCGCGGATCGCCGCCGTGGACGCGGACGGCGGCCGCGGCGAGACCACCCAGGACTTCACCACCAAGGCCGCCGACCGGCTGCTCAACGCGACGCTCGGCCCCGACCTCGGCCGGGACGTCTACGGCGTCGGCGAGCCGCTCACCGTGAAGCTCTCCGAGGAGGTCAAGGACCCGGCCGCCCGGCGGAAGGTGGAGAGCGCGCTGACCGTGGTCTCCGACCCGGCGGTGACCGGCGGCTGGTACTGGGTCGACAGCAAGAACTTGCACTTCCGGCCGAAGGACTACTGGCCGGCCAACACCAAGGTCAAGCTGACCTATGACGCCGACGGCCAGCAGATCGACGGCGGGCTGTACGGCGGCCCCACCGCCGCCGTCTCGTTCAGCACCGGCGACCGGGTGGAGGCGGTGGTCGACGCGGCCAGCGACGAGCTCACCTTCAAGCGCAACGGCGAGGTGGTCAACACCATGCCGGTGACCACCGGCAAGCCGGGCTTCGACACCCGCAACGGCATCAAGGTGGTGCTCGGCCAGGAGCGCGAGGTGCAGATGAGCAGCGAGACCATCGGCATCGCCAAGGGCAGCAGCGAGGCCTACGACCTCAAGGTCGAGTGGGCCACCCGGGTGACCTGGAGCGGTGAGTACGTGCACGCGGCGCCCTGGTCGGTGGCCTCGCAGGGTGTGGAGAACGTCAGCCACGGCTGCACCGGCATGAGCACCGACAACGCCCGGTGGTTCTACAACGAGGTCCGGGTGGGCGACATCGTCGAGGTGATCAACAGCAGGGGCCACGACATGGAGCCGTTCGGCAACGGCTTCGGCGACTGGAACCTCAGCTGGGAGGACTGGCTGAAGGGCAGCGCGATGGGCCGGCCGCTGAACACCGTGGCGACGCCCCCGGTCCCGCGGGCGGCGGCCACCCTGCGCCCGCAGGTCTGAGCCGCCGCCGTCCACGGGCGGTCTCCCCGAGGGGGATGTCCCTCAGGGTCACCGGCCCGTGGACGACACCGCCCCGTAGACGAGGTCCAGCGCGCCGTGCACGGCCGCCTGGGCCTCGTCCCGTGTGACGCCCAGGCGGTGGGCCCGGGCCGCGTACTCGGCGGCCGCGTCGGCGGCCAGCCGGTGCGCGGTGTCCCCGGCGGCGGCCACCAGGGTGCCGCGGCGACCGTGCGTCTCCACCACGCCGTCCGCCTCCAGCTCCCGGTAGGCGCGGGCCACCGTGTTGGCGGCCAGGCCCAGCTGCTCGGCCAGCGCGCGCACGGTGGGCAGCCGCAGACCGGCCGGCAGCACACCGGTCCTGGCCTGCTCGGCGATCTGCGCGCGCAGCTGCTCGTAGGGCGGCGTGGCGACGGCGTGGTCGATGCTCACCTGCACGGGGCTGGTCTCCTCGGCTCTCCTGGGCTGATGGTGCGTCACCCATTGTGCCGCCCCCACGCCAAGGGCCCCGCCCGGCAGTGCCGGGCGGGGCCCTCAGGTGGCTGACGCGTTGTCAGAGCAGGGGATCAGTGGTGGCCGTGGCCGCTGGTGATCTCCTTGTGCTCCTCGGGAGTCGGCTTGGGGATCTGGTTGCCCTCGCCGAAGTAGCCCTCGGAGAGCTTGGCGCGGGTCTTGGTCACCATGCCGACCTTGCGGGCGACACCGTTCTCGTCGACCTCGGCCGGCAGCTCGACCGGCTCGTACTGCTCGTGCGAGGTGAGCGTGTGGAGCGTGCCCTGCGGGAGCTGGGCGTGCACCTCGATGAACTCACCGTGCGGCAGCCGCTTGATGACGCCGGTCTCGCGACCGTGCAGCACCTTCTCCTTGTCCCGGCGCTGCAGGCCCAGGCACCAGCGCTTGGTCACGAAGAAGACCACCACCGGGACGACGAACGAACCGATCCGCACGAAGTACGTGATGTCGTTCAGCGACAGGTGGAAGTGCGTGGCGATCAGGTCGTTGCCACCGCCGGAGAGCAGCACCAGGTAGAGGCTGATCCAGGCGGCACCCAGCGCGGTACGCACGGGGGCGTTGCGCGGGCGGTCCAGGATGTGGTGCTCGCGCTTGTCGCCGGTGATCCAGCCCTCGATGAAGGGGTAGGCGGCGATGGCGGCCAGCACCAGCGGGAAGAGCATCAGCGGGATGAAGACGCCCAGGTTCAGGGTGTGACCCCAGGCCCGGATCTCCCAACCCGGCATGACGCGGATCAGACCCTCGGCGAAGCCCATGTACCAGTCGGGCTGGGCGTCGGTGGAGACCTGGTCCGGACGGTACGGGCCGTAGGCCCAGACCGGGTTGACCGAGGCGATCGCGGACATCGCCGCGATGATGCCGAAGACCAGGAAGAAGAAACCGCCGGCCTTGGCCATGTAGACCGGCATGAGCGGCATGCCGACCACGTTCTTCTCGGTCTTGCCCGGGCCCGCCCACTGGGTGTGCTTGTGGTAGAAGACCAGGATCAGGTGCGCCACCAGCAGCCCGAGCATGATGCCCGGGATCAGCAGCACGTGGATCGTGAAGAACCGCGGCACGATGTCGGTCCCCGGGAACTCCCCGCCGAACAGGAAGAAGGAGATGTAGGTACCGACCAGCGGGACGGCCAGGATGGCGCCCTCCATGAACCGGATACCGGTGCCGGAGAGCAGGTCGTCGGGGAGCGAGTACCCGAGGAAGCCGTCGAAGAAGCCCAGGAAGAGCAGCAGGAAGCCGAACAGCCAGTTGATCTCGCGGGGCTTGCGGAACGCGCCGGTGAAGAAGACGCGCATCATGTGCACGAACATCGCGGCGACGAACACGATCGCGGCCCAGTGGTGGATCTGCCGGATCAGCAGACCGCCGCGGACCTCGAAGCTGATGTCCAGGGTGGAGGCGTAGGCCTCCGACACCTTGATGCCGTTCAACGGGGCGTAGGACCCGTTGTAGATGACCTCGCCCATGCTGGGCTTGAAGAAGAGCGTCAGGTAGACGCCCGTCAGGATGATGATGACGAAGGTGTAGAGGCAGATCTCACCGAGCATGAAGGACCAGTGGTCCGGGAAGATCTTCCGCAGGTTGGCCTTGGCCAGGGAGTAGATCCCGAGCCGGCCGTCCACCCAGTCGGCTGCGGCTTCCGCCTTGTTGGCGGGCTTGTCGCGCGTGCTGGCCGGTGCGGCCTGCTTCGCGCTGGTCGACGCGGAACTCATTCGCTGCGCTCCCAGAAGCTCGGACCGACGGGGTGCTGGAAGCCGCCGGGGGCCACCAGGTAGCCGGAGGCATCGGTGACGATCTTCAGCTGCGGCAGGGGGTGCCCGGCCGGGCCGAAGATAACGCGCGCGCCGTCCGACAGGTCGAAGGTCGACTGGTGGCAGGGGCAGAGCGCGTGGTGGGTCTGCTGCTCGTACAGCGAGATCGGGCAACCGACGTGGGTGCAGATCTTGGAGTAGGCGAGCACGCCCTCGAAGCCCAGGTCGCGCGAGTCGGCGTCCTTGATGTCGTTCGGCTGGATGCGGATCAGCATCAGCGCGTCCTTGGCGATGGCCTGCTGGAAGTCCTCGTCGGACTCCTGCAGACCGGCCGGACGGGACGCGGACGGGCCGGGCTTGGCGAACGTCAGCGAGCCGACCACGATGTCTTCGGCCTTCATCGGCTCGTTGGTGTTCATGTTGACCAGCCGGATCGGGGTGTTCGGCGTGGCCTCGTTCCAACCCGTGACGTCGAGCTTCTTCTCGGGCAGCGGGCCGAGGTCGCGCAGCAGCATCACGCCGGAGAGCGGGACCAGGGCCATCGAGCCGATCAGGGTGTTGCGGATCATCTTGCGGCGGCCGAAGCCGGACTCGGCGGCGCCGGTCTTGAACTGCTCGATGACGTCCGCGCGGGTCTCGTCGTCGGCCTCGATCGCGTGGCGCTCGGCCGGCAGCTCGACGTCCGACATCAGGGTGCGGGCCCAGTGGACCGCGCCCGCGCCGATGCAGAAGAGCGCCACACCCAGGGTCATGCCGAGCGCGAAGTTCAGCGCGCTGACGTGGCCCAGCGGGAAGATGTAGACGATCCGGTCGGCGTTGATGCTGACGTAGCTGGCGATGAAACCGACGGTCGCCAGCATCGAGACGATGAAGAGCAGCGACACCTGGCGCTCGGCCCGCTTGGCGGCCCGCTCGTCGATGTCGGTCCGCCGCGGCTCGTGGGGCGGCAGCCCCGGGTCCGCGAACGGGTTGTCGGCAACGGCGGCTTCGCCGTGCCCTTCGCCGGCGCCGTGCGCCTGCGGCAGCTTGTCGTCTGACATGTCGTGGCTCATGACTTCTTGGCCTTGGTGGTGTGAGCGGCGACCCAGATCGCGATGGCGATCAGGACACCGAGACCGAAGATCCAGCCGAACAGGCCCTCGGTCACCGGACCGAGGCTGCCGAGCGAGAGACCACCGGGGTTGGGCGCCTCGTTCGCCTGGTAGCGGACGAAGGCCACGATCTCCTGCTTCTGCTTCTCCGGCATGGTGGTGTCGGGGAAGGAGGGCATGTTCTGCGGGCCGGTCTGCATGGCCTCGTAGATGTGCTTCGGGTCGACGTTCTCCAGCGAGGGCGCGAACTTGCCCTGCGTCAGGGCACCGCCGGCACCGGCGAAGTTGTGGCACTGCGAGCAGTTCGTCCGGAACAGCTCGCCACCCTTGGAGATAGCGTCCGTCTCGGTCGAGGTGTACTGGTCCTTGGTCGGCGTCACCGGGCCGGGGCCCAGGGAGGCGACGAAGGCGGCCATCGCGTCGATGTCGCTCTGGCTGTAGATGTTCTTCTTCTTCGGGATCTGCGCGCCCGGCTGCTGGGCGGGCATCCGGCCGGTGCCGACCTGGAAGTCGACGGCGGCGGAACCCACGCCCACCAGGCTCGGGCCGGTGCTGCTGCCCTCGCCGTTGAGGCCGTGGCACGAGGAGCAGCCCACGGCGAAGAGCCGCTTGCCCTCATCGATCGCGAGCGACTGCGCGGAGCTGTCGGCCTGCGCGTTCTCGGCGGGCGCGAACTCGGCGTACAGCCCCCCGATGGCCGCGAGGGCGAAGAGTAGGACGACCAGCGCCGCCAGTGGGTGGCGCCGTCGTGCGGAGAGCTTTTTCACGAGATAACCCCGGTGTCAGGATCTGGTCGACTGGTGGAGGGGCCCGGTGCCGGTAGGCATCGGCAAGGGCGGGCACGGGCAAAGGACCCGGAGCCGGTGAGGGCGCGGGGTCCGGCCGGCGGCCAGCGACCTGATCGGTTACTTGATCAGGTAGATGGTCGCGAAGAGGCCGATCCAGACCACGTCGACGAAGTGCCAGTAGTACGACACGACGATCGCTGCGGTGGCCTGCTCATGCGTGAACCGCTTGGCGGCGTAGGTCCGCCCCAGCACCAGCAGGAAGGCGATCAGACCGCCCGTCACGTGGAGCCCGTGGAAGCCGGTGGTCAGGTAGAACACCGAACCGTAGGGGTCGGAGGAGAGCGAGATGCCGTCCTTCTTCACCAGGTTGGTGTACTCGTAGATCTGACCCCCGATGAAGATCGCCCCCATCATGAAGGTGATCGAGAACCACGTGCGGAGCTTCTTGACGTCACCGCGCTCGGCAGCGAACACGCCGAGCTGGCAGGTGAGCGAGGAGAGCACCAGGATCGTGGTGTTCACGGAGGAGAAGGGGACGTTGAGGGCATGCGCCTTCTCGGCCCAGAAGTCTGGTCCCTTCACGGATCGAGCCGTGAAGTACATCGCGAAGAGGGCCGCGAAGAACATCAGCTCGGAACTCAGCCAGACGATGGTTCCGACACTGGTCATGTTCGGTCGGTTGACCGATCCATGAGCGTGCCCGGTTTCTGTTGCTGTTGCTGTCGCCACGACCGACATTATGTCGGTCCCTTATTCCGTCTTCACGCCGGGGGGTCTCCCTCGGAGTGTCCGGTGCGTGCGGTATGCCCGGATGGCTGCGCCGTCGGCGGTGCGTACCCGGTGCGCGCCGGTTGACGAGGGGTTTCGTCGTGCCGATGGTGATTTTCTGACGGCGCGTTGGGCCGGACCACCCGGGTGCCACGCGTGTCCTGACGACCAGCGGGGCGTCGGTGCCGTACCGCTGTGGGCCGTCCGGGTGGACTGTACCGCCGAGGGTGACGCCGTCTCGCCCGGGTGGGTGACGGCCTGCCACCCGCTCGGCGGGCCGCTCACTCGGGCGTGCCGCCCGGCCCGGTCGAGTCCGGCCGGCGCCGCCCTCGGGCCGGATCCGGAAGAGATCGCGCCAGTCGCGCCCCGATGGGGGTGATCGGGAGTAGCATCCGGTGGTGACTGGACGTGGTCTGGATCACATGGGAGCAGGTCGATGGCGACGCACACGAGTGACGAGACGCTCACCGTTCTCGTCTACAGCGATGACCGCAACACCCGCGCGCAGGTCACCTCGGCGCTCGGCCGGCGGCCGGCCGCCGATCTGCCGGAGGTCGAGTACCTGGAGTGCGCCACGGTCCCCGCCGTGCTGCGCGCGTTGGAGAAGGGCGGCGTGGACCTCTGCCTCTTCGACGGCGAGGCGGTGCCGGCCGGCGGACTGGGCCTGGCCCGCCAGGTGAAGGACGAGATCTACGGCTGCCCGCCGGTGCTGGTGCTGATCGGCCGCCCGCAGGACACCTGGCTGGCGGCCTGGAGCCGGGCGGACGCGGCGATCTCGCAGCCGGTCGACCCGGTGGCGCTGGCCGAGGCGGTGGCCACCCTGCTGCGCGCCCGGCTGGGCGCGCGCAGCCTCGCGCGCTAGGAGAGTCCGCCCCCTGGACAGCGGGCGTCCCGAGCGGGCGGCCGGTGTCCCAGAGGGAGAGAAGGGCCGTCGCGGGTGCCGCGGCGGCCCTTCGCCGGTCGATAGGCTGGCTGCATCCCTGTAACGAGCACCGGATGCGAGCTGGAGTCGGCCATGGTGAATGTGAACCCTGCGAACGGCGGTCAGGACCCCGCGCAGGTGGTCCGCACCTGGCCGGACCTGCTGAACGCGCTGCTGACCGGCCAGGACCTGAGCCAGGCGGACGCCGCCTGGGCGATGGACCGGATCATGAGCGGCGAGGCCAGCCCCGCCCAGGTGGCCGGGTTCGTGGTGGCGCTGCGGGCCAAGGGCGAGACGGTGGCCGAGGTCTCCGGTCTGGTCGAGGCGATGTACGCGCACGCCGAGCCGCTGCGCATCCCCGGCCCCGCGGTGGACATCGTCGGCACCGGCGGCGACCGGGCCAAGACCGTCAACATCTCCACCATGTCGGCCATCGTCGCGGCGGCGGCCGGCGCCAAGGTGGTCAAGCACGGCAACCGGGCGGCCTCGTCGGCCAGCGGCTCCTCCGACGTGCTGGAGCGGCTCGGGATCCGGCTGGACCTGAGCGCCCGGCGGGTGGCCGAGGTGGCCGAGGAGGTCGGCCTCACCTTCTGCTTCGCGGCCACCTTCCACCCGGCGATGCGGCACGCCGCCCCGGCCCGCCGTGACCTCGGGGTGGCCACCGCCTTCAACATCCTGGGACCGCTGACCAACCCGGCCCACGTCACCGCGCACGCGGTCGGCTGTTTCGACACCCGGCTGGCCGGCCTGATCGCCGGGGTGCTGGCCGAGCGCGGCTCGACCGCACTGGTGTTCCGCGGTGACGACGGGCTCGACGAGCTGACCGTCTGCGCCACCTCGCGGGTCTGGGTGGTGCGCGAGGGGCGGGTCACCGAGACCGTCCTCGACCCGCGCGAGCTGGGCATCGAACTGGTCGGCATCGAGGCGCTGCGCGGGGCGGACGCCGAGTACAACGCGGCGGTGGCGCGCCGGGTGCTGGCCGGCGAGCAGGGGCCGGTGCGCGATGCCGTGGTGCTCAACGCGGCGGCCGCGCTGGTCGCGCTGGAGCTGACCGAGGCGCCGCTGGTCGAGCAGCTGGCCGCGGCGATGCTGCGTACCACCGCAGCCATCGACTCGGGTGCCGCGCAGCACACCCTCAAGCGCTGGGCGGAGGCCACCGCGCACTGACCCATCGTCGGTTTTTTGAGACCCGCAGGCCGCTGGCCTGCGGGTCTCATGCGTGTCCAGATGTCGGAACGGTGTTTGACCGCGCTTCGAGCGCTGATCTAAAGTCTTCGTCAGGTCATGAGTGACAGCGCGACAAGCCCCAGCTTGCTGTCCGGCAACCCTCCGTCCGTGGCGGGGTGCCCTGGGTGAAGACCAGGCCAGACGGCGACAGGTCCGTGTGGCAAGCGCGGACCACCGGCATATTCGCACTCCCGGGGTCCTGACCCTGAAGGAGTGCATCCTCATGCCGGCTTCTCTCGACCTCTGCGCCCCCCTCGCCGTGCTCGGCGCCGACGTCCAGGTCCCGCTCGTCTCCGGCGAGAAGGTGGGCTACGCCGCGCTCGACTACGCCGCCAGCTCGCCCGCGCTGCAGCGGGTCTGGGACGAGGTGGCCGCCTACGCCCCCTACTACGGCAGCGTGCACCGCGGCGCCGGGTACCTCTCGCAGCTCTCCACCGACCTGTTCGAGCAGAGCCGGCGCACCGTCGCGGACTTCCTGGACCTGCGCGAGGACGACCAGGTGGTCTTCACCCGGGCCACCACCGACTCGCTCAACCTGCTGGCGGGCGCGGTGCCGGCCGGCACCCGGGTGTTCGCCTTCGAGACCGAGCACCACGCCTCGCTGCTGCCCTGGCGCCAGGCCGGCCTGACGGTCAGCTACCTGCGCGCCCCGGACTCGCCCGAGCAGGCCGTCGCCGCGCTGGCCGAGGCGCTGGCCGCGGACACCGCCGGCGAGCACCGCCTGTTCTGCGTCACCGGCGCCTCCAACGTCACCGGCGAGCTGTGGCCGGTGGCCGAGCTGACCCGGGTGGCGCACCAGCACGGCGCCCGGGTGGTGCTGGACGCCGCACAGCTGGCCCCGCACCACCGGGTGTCGGTGCGCGAGCTGGACGTCGACTGGGTCGCCTTCTCCGGCCACAAGCTCTACGCCCCGTTCGGTGCGGGGGTGCTGGCCGGGCGCAGCGACTGGCTGGACGCGGCCGAGCCCTACCTGGCGGGCGGCGGCGCGAGCCGTACGGTGGCCCGTGAGGTGGACGGCTCGGTGGCGGTCGAGTGGCACCAGGGTCCGGCCCGGCACGAGGCCGGCTCTCCCAACGTGATCGGCGCCTACGCCATCGCCGCGGCCTGCCGGGCGCTGTCCGAGGCCGGCTTCGAGGCGCTGCAGGCCCGCGAGCAGTACCTGATCGGCCGGCTGACGGCCGGCCTGGCGGAGATCCCCGAGGTCAGGGTGCTCAGCCTGTTCGGCCCGCAGGCGGCGCGGGTCGGCGTGCTCTCCTTCGTCGTGCAGGGCTGGAACAGCTCGCACTTCTCGGCGGCGCTGTCGGCCGAGTACGGCATCGGGGTGCGCGACGGACTGTTCTGTGCGCACCCGCTGGTGCGCACGCTGCTGGGGGGCGGGGCAGGCGGACCTGGTTCGGTCTCCGAGTGCGGGGCGCCCGAGCCCTCGCTGCCCGGTGAGCGCAGCCTGAACGCGATCCGGGTCAGCTTCGGCGCCGGGACGCCCGAGGAGCACATCGACCGCTTCCTGGCCGCCGTGCGCGAGCTGGTCAGCGACGGCGCCCGCTGGAACTACCGCAACGAGGGCGGGCGCTGCGTCGCCGACACCCGGCGCTGAGCGGTGCGGTCAGCCGTCCAGGCCGAGCGCGAAGGCGGCCTCCAGGTCGTGCTGCGAGTAGGTGCGGAAGGCGATCTGGGTCTCGGTGTGCGCGACCCCGGGCACCTTGTTGAGGCGTCCGGGGATCACCTCGGCCAGATCGTCGTGCCGGCGCACCCGCACCATGGCCACCAGGTCGTAGCCGCCGGTCACCGAGTAGACCTCGCTGACCCCGTCGATCGCGGCGATCGCCTCGGCGATCTCGGGGATCCGGTCGACGCTGGTCTTGATGAGCACGATGGCGGTGATCACGGCAGGGCTCCTGGGCTGGGGGTCCCCCCGGAGGAAGGCTGGGGGAGCGTGTGGTCAGGGTATCCGGCGCGCCTGCCGGCCACCCACAAGGCCAGGAACCCGGCGCTGAAGCCGATCACATGGGCCAGGTAGGCGACCCCGGGCCCGGCCTGGTGCACCGACCACCACTGGACGGCGAACCAGAGGCCGAGCACCAGCCAGGCCGGGAAGCGCAGCGGCAGGAAGAAGAGCAGCGGGACCAGGGCGGTCACCCGGGCGCGCGGGTACAGCCGCAGGTAGCCGCCGAGCACCCCGGCGATCGCCCCCGAGGCGCCGACCAGCGGGCGCAGCGACTCGGTGCCGTGCCCGCAGGCGGCCGCGTAGCCGTAGGCGGCCAGTGCGCCGATCGCCAGATAGAAGAGGAGGAAGCGCGTTCGGCCCAGCCGCTCCTCGACATCGGCGCCGAAGACGTAGAGGAAGAGCATGTTGCCCAGCAGGTGCAGCCACCCGCCGTGGACGAAGAGCGAGCTGAGCGCGGAGAGCGCCGGGATCTTGTGCGGGGTGGCCAGCAGCGGGCAGCCGCTCACCGGCGCGGTCAGCGTGGCCAGCCGGTCCTGGGTCAGCGGACGGTTGCTCAGCAGCTCGGCGGGGATCGCGCCCCAGCGCTGCTGGTAGTGCTGCGCCGCGCAGGTCCGGGCGGCCGCGCCGGTGCCGTACCGCGGGTTGACGCCGCTGGGGCCGGCCAGGAAGACCAGGCAGTTCAGCGCGATGAGCAGACAGGTGACGACCGGGACCGGACTGCCGGCGGGGTGCTGGGCCCAGGCGGGCCGGGGGAACGGCATGCGGCGATGCATTCCGCGCCGGGCGCTCGGCGACACCCGCGCTGTACGGCGAGCGGGTGACCGCCCGTGCGGGCGTTCGAGGGTCGGCGGTGCTGGTCGGAAGGGGTATCCGGTGCCCGCGGCCGCAGGGCCAGGCCCTAGGCTTGAGGCCCGGTCGGGCATCGGCCCGACCAGGCCGCAGCCGAGAGGACCCAGCTCATGCCCGTCCCCGCGCCCACCGCCGAGACTCGCTGGCGCTGCACGCTCTGCGGCAACCTGACCCGGTTCGACGTGACCCGGTCCTCCAGGGTGGTCGAGTACCTGCACCTGGACCTGGCCGGCGAGGCGACCGTGGAGGAGCGCGAGGTGCTCAGCGAGAGCCTGGAGTCGATCCGCTGCCGCTGGTGCAACGCGGTCGACCAGGTCGAGCTGGTGGCCCGCCCGGGCGCCGAGAGCGCGGGCTGAGCCGGTCCCCACCAGGGGCTGCTGAAAAATCACCGCCGCGCACGCGACAATTGCATCGAGCGGTGAGTCACCGGGCGGTGAGTCAGGGTGTGCCGGCACAGGGCCGGGGCAGCCGCACAGACAGGATCGGAGCCGAGGACGCGATGGACGCAGCCAGCCAGGCCGCCGAGTCGCAGGGGCCCGTGCCCGCTGGCGGCGAACCGGCGGAGCCGACGGCCGACCTCGGCACCGAGCCGGCAACCGGTGCCGCCCGGCCGGAGCCGGCCCCGGAGGCCGTGGCCTCGGCGGAGCCCGGGGCGCAGGCAGCGCCCGGGGTGGAGGTGGAGCCCGGGGTGGAGACGGGGCCGGCCGAGCAGCTGGACCGCCCGCTGCCCGAGGGTGTGCGTCGGCGGGTGATCGGGCTGGCCGCGGACGCGCTCGGCGGACTGCCGCCCACCGACCTGCCGCCCACCCTGCGCCCGTACGCGAAGTTCACCCCCGCCCGGCGGGCCAAGTACGCCGGCACCGCGCTGGCCGCCGCACTGGAGGCCGAGCCGGTCTTCCGGCTGCGGATAGCGGACCGGCTGCGGCTGGGGCAGCCCGACCTGGTCAAGGCACTGGAGACCGGCCAGGTGCCGGGCGCCGCCGAGCCGCTGGACGTGGCGGCCGCGGCCTACCTGCTGCGCACCAGTGGCTGGACCAGGCTGGTCGCCGAGGCCGGCGAGCAGGCCGAGCGGGCCGGCGCACAGGACGCGGTGGCGGAGGCGGCCCGGCTGGTGGAGAAGCTCCAGGAGGAGCTGGCCGCCACCCGCGCGGCGGCCCGGGCCGATCTGGAGCGTCAGCGCGCGGACTCCGAGGGCATCCGCAAGGAGGTGGAGTCGCTGCGCAAGAAGGTGCGCACGCTGGAGAGCGACACCCGTCGAGCGCAGGCCGAGACCCGCAAGCTGCAGGCCGAGCTGGCCGCCGCCGCGGCCGCGGCCGGTACCGAGCGCGGGGCGGCCGAGAGCGAGAACCGGCGTCTGCGCCACCGGGTCGCCGAGTTGGAGAGCGCGCTGGAGACCGGCCGCCGCTCGGCCCGTGAGGGGCGCAGCGTGGAGGACATGCGGCTGCGGCTGCTGCTCGACACGGTGCTGCAGTCGGCGCAGGGCCTGCAGCGCGAGCTGGCGCTGCCGATCACCACGCTGCACCCGGCGGACCTGGTGGACGCGGTGGTGCCGAGTTCGGCCTCGCCGCACGACGTGGCCCGGCGCGGGCTGGCCGAGGACGATCCGGCGCTGCTGGACCAGCTGCTGGCCATCCCGCAGGTCCACCTGGTGGTGGACGGCTACAACGTGACCAAGACCGGCTACCCGACGCTGCCGCTGGAGAAGCAGCGGCTGCGCCTGCTGGGCGGCCTGGCGATGCTCGCCCAGCGCACCCAGGCCGAGGTGACCTGTGTCTTCGACGGGCAGGACCTGGACGTGCCGGTGATCATGGCGCCGCCGCGCGGTGTCCGGGTGCGGTTCAGCAGGACCGGGCAGACGGCGGACGAGCTGATCCGCCAGTTGGTGCGGGCCGAGCCGCAGGGGCGGCCGGTGGTGGTGGTCTCGACGGACCGCGAGGTGGCGGACGGCGTGCGCAAGGCCGGTGCGCGCCCGGTGGCCTCGGTACTGCTGCTGAACCGTCTCTCCCGCGGCTGATCAGCCGTCAGTCGGTCAAGGCCGATCATGTGAATGTTGCGTGAGGGCCTTGCGGGCGAGGGCAGTTCGTGACAGCAGGGGAGTGGCGCAGGGAAGTGATGTTCACTAGGGTCTGGCGTCAAACCTATTTTTCCGGTCACTCATCCGATCGGGTGAGGCCGGCAGAAGAAGGAGCGGTCCCTTGGCGTCCCATCGCCGTCCCAAGCAGTCGAGCCGCGCGCGGATCACCGTGCTCACCGCCGCTGCGGCGACCGCGGTCGCGCTCTCCTCGCAGACCGGGGCCTGGGCAGACCCCAAGCCGTCCATCCAGGACGTCAAGGCGCAGATCGACGACCTGAACAACCAGCAGGAGGCCGCCGCCGAGAAGTACGACGGCGCCAAGGAGCGCGGCGACCAGCTGCGCCAGCAGGCCTCCCAGCTGCAGGACGAGGTGGCCCGCACGCAGGACCAGCTGACCCAACTGCAGTCCGGGCTCGCGACGGTGGCGGGCGAGCAGTACCGCACCGGCGGGATCGACCCCACCGTGCAGCTGATGCTCAACTCCAACCCGCAGAACTACCTGGACCAGGCGTCCAGCATGCAGGTGGCGACCAGCACCGAGACGGACGCGCTCAAGTCGCTCCAGGGCGAGCAGCGCAAGCTGGACCAGGAGAAGAAGGAAGCCTCCGACACGCTGGCCCAGCTGGACGGCGCCACCCAGCAGTTGAACCAGGCCAAGGCGGATGTGCAGAGCAAGCTGGCCGCCGCGCAGAAGCTGCTCAACTCGCTGAGCGCCGCGGACCGGGCCTCGCTGGCCGCCGCCGACCGCGCCTCGCGCGGCAGCGCCCGCACCGACCTCGGCTCGCTCGACCTCCCGCCGGCCGCCGGCTACGCCGGCCAGGCGGTGCAGGCGGCGCTCAGCCGGCTCGGCGACTCCTACGTCTGGGGTGCCACCGGCTCCAGCACCTTCGACTGCTCGGGGCTGATGCAGTGGGCCTACGCGCAGGCCGGCGTCTCGCTGCCGCGCACCTCGCAGGAGCAGGCCACGGTGGGCACCGCGGTGCCGAGCCTGTCCCAGGCGCAGCCGGGCGACCTGATCATCTTCGGTGGCGACCGGCACCACGTGGGCATGTACATCGGCAGCGGCAAGATGGTGCACGCGCCGCACACCGGTGACGTGGTGCGGATCGCCGACCCCAACTCGATGGGTGAGTCGTACATCATCCGCCGGGTCTGACCCGCCGTCGCCCCGGCGCGCGCCGACTGCCTCTGAGCCCCCGTCACCCGTGTGGTGTGACGGGGGCCACTTGTTTGTATCCGGCATGATCACGCGCGGGTGATCTCCTTAGCACCCAGAGTCAAAGTTGGGCAGTTTTTCTGACAAGGATTTGAACGGATCACAGAGTTGTTACTAGGGTCGCTCATCAGACCGCCGCGATGGTGATCACCCGACCGGGGTGGCAGCGGAGGTTACCGCCGAGTCTGGAAAGCAGCACGGGCAGTTGACTGCCCGACGGGGACCCCCTCACCGGGGAGCTGCGGACCGGAGCCGGGGAACCACGTTCCTCGGGGTGAATCGGCGCCAGGTCGGCCGTCAGGCCGGTGAGGCGTCGTAGGGCATCTCTTCCAGCCCGAACCCGTCAGCTCACCCGGTAGGCGGTCGGAGGAAGAAGGATTCGTGGCGTCCCATCGTCGTCCCAAGCCCGTCGGCCGTACCCGTGCGTCGATTCTGACCGCGGCTGCCGCGACCGCCGTGGCGCTCTCCGCGCAGGGGGCGGCGCATGCCGACCCGGCGCCCTCGCTCGACCAGGTCAAGTCCCAGGTCGACGCCCTGAACAACCAGGCGGAGCAGGCCTCCCAGCAGTACGACGGCGCGCAGGCCAAGCAGCAGACCCTGCAGAAGCAGGTCAGTGACCTGCAGGATCAGGTGGCGCGGCAGCAGGACCAGGTGACCAACCTGCAGTCCGGGCTGGCCTCGGTGGCCGCCGACCAGTACGCCAACAACGGCATCTCGCCGACCGTGCAGCTGATGCTCTCCAGCAAGCCGGACGGCTTCCTGAGCCAGGCCAGCTCGCTCAACCAGATGAGCAGCACCGAGACCGAGACGCTGAAGCAGCTTCAGGAGCAGCAGCGCAAGCTCGACCAGGACAAGGCCGAGGCGCAGAGCAAGCTCTCCGAGCTGGACACCACCACGCAGCAGCTGAAGAGCGCCAAGGACGACGTCCAGGCCAAGTTGCAGCAGGCCCAGAACCTGCTCAACACGCTGACCGAGCAGCAGCGCCAGGCGATGGCCGCGGCCGAGGCCAAGGCTGCCGCAGACGCCAAGGCGGCGGCCGACCAGGCCGCCGCGCAGGCCAAGGCCGCCGCTGCCGCCAAGGCCCAGGCCGACGCGCAGTCCGCCTCGCGCGGCTCCTCCCGCACCGACCTGGGGAGCACCGGCTCCACGGCCGCCCCCAGCACCCCGAGTGCCGGCAGCTCGGCCGCGCAGGCCGCGATCGCCGCCGCCGTCGGCAAGCTGGGCTCGCCGTACGTCTACGGTGCCGCCGGGCCGAGCTCCTTCGACTGCTCGGGTCTGATGCAGTGGGCCTACGCGCAGGCCGGCGTCTCGCTGCCGCGCACCTCGCAGGAGCAGGCCTCGGCCGGCACCAACGAGGGCACCGACATCGCCAACGCCCAGCCCGGCGACCTGCTCGTCTTCTACAGCGACATGCACCACGTGGGCATGTACGTCGGCGGCGGCCAGATGATCCACGCCCCGCACACCGGCGCCGTGGTCCGCTACGAGTCGGCCACGGTGATGCCGATCGCGGCGATCATCCGCCCCTGACGCATGATCGCGGCGATCATCCGCCCCTGACGCACCGTCGTCCCCGAAGGCCCGGTCTCCTCCTGGAGGCCGGGCCTTCGGCGTTCGGCAGCCGTTCTGATGTCCGATTGGGGATCAAATATTCGTATCGGCAGGGGTTTGGACTCCTCTGTCCCGACTCGCTAACGTCTGCGCTCGGACCTCAGCTCCTGCGGGCCTCACCGGAGGCTCCAGGGGCTCCCTCGGCGATAGGAGTCGTCAGCGATGGCGAGCACACCCCCGTCGGGCACCGCGCGGCGCTTCGCCCGGGTGGTGGCGGTCACCGCTGCCGCGACCACGGTGCTGGCGATGACGGCCAGCGCACACGGTGCCCCGGGCGGACCGGACAAGAAGGACGTCAAGGCACAGGTCGACCAGCTCTACGCGGAGGCGGAGCAGGCCTCGGAGAAGTCCAACGCCGCGGAGGAGGCCGCCCAGCGGCTGCAGGCCGAGGCCGGCACCCTGCAGCAGGAGGTGGCCCGCGGACAGGAGACCCTGAACAGGATGCGCCTGGACCTGGCCACCGTCGCGGGCGCCGAGTACCGCTCCGGCGGGATGGACCCCACCGTGCAGCTGATGCTCTCCAGCGACCCGGCCGGCTACCTGGCCAAGGCCCGCACCCTGGCCCAGGCCGGCGAGCAGCGCGCCGCCACCCTGCACGAGGTGCAGGAGCAGCAGCGCCGGCTGGACCAGCGCCGGGAGGAGGCGACCGGCAAGCTGGCCGAGCTGGAGAGCGTGCGCACCTCGCTGGCCGCGGCCAAGCAGCAGGTGCAGCAGCGGTTGAAGAGCGCGCAGGCGCTGCTGGGCAGCCTCACCGCCGCCGAGCGGGCGCAACTGCAGGCGCAGGACGACCGGGAGGCGCACGAGCGGGCGGCCCGGGCCGCGGAGCGGGTCGACCTGGGCACCCAGCCGCCCTCCTCGGACCGGGCGGCGGCCGCGCTGGCGGCGGCGCTGAGCAAGCTCGGCTCCCCTTACGTGTACGGATCCACCGGGCCCGGCGCGTTCGACTGCTCGGGTCTGATGTACTGGAGCTGGCGGCAGGCCGGAGTGACCCTGCCGCGCACCTCGCAGGCGCAGGCGTTCGGGGGGCAGCGGATCAGCCTGTCCGAGGCGCAACCGGGAGACTTGGTGATCTTCTTCCACGACATGCACCACGTCGGCATGTACGCCGGTGGCGGCACCGTGATCCACGCGCCCTACCCCGGCGCCCGGGTGCGCTACGAGAGCGTCGCCGCGATGCCGGTCGCGGCGGTGGTGCGGCCCTGACCGCGCAGGAGCCGGCCGCCGCGCCCCACCCCGCCGAGCCCGTCACGGGCGGCGGGGTCTCGCGCCGTACCGCGCTGCTGCTGGTGGGCGGCGCGCTGGTGCAGCTCTCGGTGCCCAGGCCCGCGCCCGCCCGGGCGGTCACGCCCGCGGTGCTGTCGGCCCAGCGGCTGGCGCCGGTGCTGTCCGCGCACGCCCAGGCGCTGCGCACCGGCGAGCTGGCGCCGCTGCAACTGGCCCAGCTGGACTACCGGGCGACCTCCTGGGACGCGGACACGGTGAACGCCGAACTCTCCTACCGGCTGGCGGGCTTCGACGACTACCCGGCGGTGCTGCAGCGCCGGGTCACGCTGCTCGACGGCGCGGTGAGCGGTGAGAGCGCGGCGCCCGGCAGCGCCGTCGCGCCCTGGGACCTGGGCGATCCGACGCCGGTGCGCGGTGCCCGCTGCGTGGTGCTGGGGCCCGCGGCGGCGGGCGAGCTGACCTTGCTGGCCACGCTGGCCGACCAGGCGGTGACCGCCGTCAGCGCGGTCTGGGGCGGCGGCTGGGCGGGCCGACTGGTATTGCAACTTCCCACCACCGAAGCCCAGTTCACCCAGCTGCTCGGCGTCGATCCGCGAACCTACTCGGACATAGCCGCGGTCACCGTCGCGGCGGCCGGCGCTCCGCTGCACACGCCGGCGGACCGGGTGCTGGTCAACCCCGACGGGTTCCGCCAACTGAGCGCCTTCGGCCGGCAGGCCGTGCTCACCCACGAGTGCACCCACGTGGCCACCAGGGCGGACACCCACCCGTGGACGCCGCTCTGGCTCTCCGAGGGCGTGGCCGACTACACCGGCTACCTGAACACCGGCCACACCGCCCGGCAGATCGCCCCCGAGCTCACCGAGGACGTGGCGGCCGGCAGACTGCCCACCGCGCTGCCCGCCGACACCGACTTCTCGGCCGGCTCCGCCGGTATCGCACAGGCCTACGAGCTCTCCTGGCTGGCCTGCGACCTGATCGCCACCGAGTACGGCCCGCAGACCCTGGTCGACGTCTACCGGGCGGTGGGCGCGGCGGGTCCCGGGGCGGGCCGCGAGCAGCAGCTGGACCGGGTGCTCGGCGAGCACCTCGGCTACGGGCTGGCGGAGTTCACCAAGCGGTGGATCGCCGAGGTGCTGCGCCAGGTCGGGCCGGACAACTGACCCGGGGCCCTCGTGCGGGCCGTGGCGGTCAGCCGCTCTGGACGTCGTCCAGCAGGCTCTGCTCGTAGGCGATCCCCGGGCGCACCGGGTAGCCGCGCTCCGGCTCGGCCGCGGGCCCGGGCCGGGTTGCCGCGGGCGCCGCCGGAGCCTGGGTGGAGCGCCACAGCCGGCGGCAGGAGACGATGGTGGCGGCCAGCAGCAGCAGGTTGCGGGCGCTGATGATGGTCACACCGATGCCGGAGCTGGTGACGACCTGTCCGAAGTTCAGCGGGAACTCCAGGGTGGTCAGCACCGTCGTGATCAGGATCATCACGGCCACCGGGCGCTGGCTGCTGCCCCGCACGGTCAGGCAGACCGCGGCCAGGCCGACCAGCCAGACCATGTACTGCGGGCTGATCACCCGGCTGGACACGGTGAAGATCAGCAGGGCCGCGAGCGCCGCGTCGTAGGTGGTGGACGGCTGCCAGCGCCGGGCCCGCAGCCGCCAGTAGAGCAGCCAGGCGAAGCCCGCCACGGTGCCGCCGAGCGCGATCTTGGAGATCACGTCGACGCCGGTGCCGATGAACTCCACCGAGCCGTAGTGCATCATCGTCTTGCCCTGCCAGTCGCCGAACAGCTTGGCGAAGTGCAGCGGCAGCGCGGCCAGTGACTCCACCTCGATGCCGCGGTCGGCCTGGAAGGTGAGGAACTCGAAGGCCCCGTTCATCCCCGCGGCCAGCAGGAAGGCCAGCGTGCCCATCGCCGCGACCGCCGACGTCCAGGAGCGCCGGGTGCGCCGGCCGCGCGGGGTGCCGGCCAGCCCGAGCAGCGGCCAGAGCTTCATCAGCCCGCCGATGCCCAGCAGGATGCCGCCCAGCACCGGTCGGCGCAGGATCACCAGCAGGCCGGCCACCGCCAGCGCGGTGACCAGGATGTCGTAGCGGCAGTACACGGTCGGGCCCAGCAGCGGCACCCCGACCACCCAGACCCAGGCACCGGCCAGGCTGCGCCCGCGGCGCAGCCCGTAGCGCACCAGCATGCCGATCGCCACGGTGTCGAAGATCCCGCACAGCACGAAGAAGGAGACCAGGTACGACCAGGGGAAGAGGCCGGGGGCCAGGATCACCAGCGCCGCGCCGGGCGGGTACTGCCAGGTCACGTCGTCCATCGGGAAGGTGCCGGTCTGCAGCACCCCGTACCAGGCGTGGTAGATCACCGAGACGTCGGTGGTCACGTCCAGGCCGAACTTGAGGACGCCGCTGACCACCAGGATCAGCAGGACCCTGGTGGTCAGCCAGGTGGCGCCGATGCCCCACAGCGCGCCGCGCGCGGGTGCGGCCGGGGTGACGGCAGTGGCGCCCGGTGCGGGGGGCGCGGCGAGCGCGAGACCCCCGCTGCCACCGCTGGCGACCTCGTCCGCCGGGCCGTCCTGGGCCAACTCCACTGTGCTCCCTCGTTCTCTGCGCGCGACTGCGTTCGTCGCGCGCGGCTGCCCGCACCCGAGCCGGCGCCGATCCGCGCGCACCGGTGCGTTCCGGGCGGGGCCGGCTCCGACTAGGACAGACTCAGGAGGGAAACGGTTCCGGGCCGTCCGTCCGTTCCCGGCGGTCTGCCCGACCCCGCTTCGTTCGTTCCCGCCGAGTCGGCATGGTGACCTATGGTACGGATCACCGAGCGGTGAACCGAGCACCCCCCGACCGAGCGAGCCGTGGACAGTATGCCGAAAACCCTTGTCGTCACCAACGACTTTCCCCCGCGCCCAGGCGGAATTCAGGCCTTTGTCCACAACATGGCGGTGCGCCGGCCGGCGGGCAGCATTGTGGTGTACGCCTCATCCTGGCGCGACGGCAGCGAGGTGGCGCGCTTCGACGCCGAGCAGCCGTTCCCGGTGATCCGCGACCGCAGCACCATGCTGCTGCCCACCCCCCGGGTCACCCGGCGGGCGGCCGAGCTGCTGCGCGCCGAGGGCTGCGACACCGTCTGGTTCGGGGCGGCCGCTCCGCTGGGCCTGATGGCGCCCGCGCTGCGCCGTGCAGGGGCGGGCCGGCTGCTCGGCATGACGCACGGCCACGAGGCCGCCTGGGCCCAACTGCCCGGCTCCCGACAGCTGCTGCGGCGGATCGGCGAGGGCACCGACACGCTCACCTACCTCGGCGAGTACACCCGCTCGCGGATCGCCCGGGCAGTGGGCCCGGGCCCGGCCGCGCGGATGGCGCAGCTGCCGCCGGGGGTGGACGAGAAGACCTTCCACCCCGACTCGGGCGGCGCCGTGGTGCGCGCCCGGCTCGGGCTGACGGACCGCCCGGTGGTGGTCTGCGTCTCCCGGCTGGTGGCGCGCAAGGGGCAGGACACGCTGATCCGCGCGCTGCCGCTGATCCTGGCCGCCGAGCCGGACACCGTGCTGCTGATCGTCGGCGGCGGACCCTACCTGGCGGACCTGCGCAAGCTGGCCGAGGAGACCGGGGTGGCCGACTCGGTCCGCTTCACCGGCGAGGTGCCCTGGGCCGAGCTGCCGGCCCACTACGGCGCGGGCGACGTCTTCGCGATGCCCTGCCGCACCAGGCGCGGGGGACTGGACGTGGAGGGGCTCGGGATCGTCTACCTGGAGGCCTCCGCCACCGGGCTGCCGGTGGTGGCGGGCGACTCCGGCGGGGCGCCGGACGCGGTGCTGGAGGGCGAGACGGGCTACGTGGTGCCCGGCGGCTCGCCGGAGCCGACCGCCGAGCGGATCGTGCGGCTGCTGGCCGACGAGGAGCTGCGCCGGCGGCTGGGCCGGGCGGGGCGGCGCTGGGTGGAGCAGGCCTGGCGCTGGGACCTGCTCGCCCAGCGCCTGGGCGGTCTGCTGGAGGGCCGGACCGTGTCCGACAAGCCGTAGGGCTGGTCGGACACGCACTGGCGTCAGCGCTGGTAGAGCGCCTCGATCTCGCCCGCGAAGTCCTTCAGCACCACGTTGCGCTTGAGCTTGAGCGAGGGCGTCAGGTAGCCGTTGGCCTCGGAGAACTCGGTGTCCAGGATCCGGAACTTCTTCACCGCCTCGGCGTGCGAGACGGCCTTGTTGCCCTCGTCCACCGCCTCCTGGACGGCGGCCAGCAGGGCCGGGTCCTGGAGCAGCTCGGCCGGGGTGGCGGGCCCGCGGCCGTTCAGCTCCAGCCACCGGGGCAGGAACTCCTGGTCGATGGTGACCAGGCAGCCGATGAACGGCTTGCGGTCGCCGACCACCATCACCTCGCCGATCAGCGGGTGGGCCCGGATGCGGTCCTCGATCACGGCGGGGGCGACGTTCTTGCCGCCGGCCGTGACGATGATCTCCTTCTTGCGGCCGGTGATGGTCAGGTAGCCGTCCTCGTCCAGCGAACCCAGGTCACCGGTGGCGAACCAGCCGTCCCGCAGCGCCTCCTCGGTGGCCGCCGGGTTGTTCCAGTAGCCGGTGAAGATCTGCGGGCCCTTCAGCAGCACCTCGCCGTCCTCGGCGATCCGCACCGCGGAGCCGGGCAGCGGCTGACCGACCGTGCCGATCTTCGGCTTGTCGTCCGGATTGAAGGCGGTGGCCGCGCAGGTCTCGGTCAGGCCGTAGCCCTCCAGCACGGTGAAGCCGATGCCCCGGTAGAAGTGGCCCAGGCGCTCGCCCAGCGGCGCGCCGCCGGAGATCGCGTGGGTGGCCCGGCCGCCGAGGGCGGCGCGCAGCTTGCTGTAGACCAGCTTGTCGAAGACCGCGTGCTTGAGCCGCAGCAGCAGGCCGGGCCCGCCCAGCTCCTGCGCGCGGCTGTAGGCGATGGCCACGTCGGCCGCCTGGTCGAAGATCTTGCCCTTGCCGTCCGCCTGGGCCTTGGCCCGCGCGGTGTTGTAGACCTTCTCGAAGACCCGCGGCACGCCCAGGATCAGGGTCGGACGGAAGGTGGCGAGCTCGGCGGTGACGTCCTTGATGTCCGAGACGTGGCCCAGCTTGATCGGCGCGATGGCGGCGGCGATCTCGGCGATCCGGCCCAGCACGTGGGCCAGCGGCAGGAAGAGCAGCACCGAGCTCTCGCCGGTGCGGAACAGCTCCGGCATCCGGGCGGTCACGTTGCCCAGCTCGGCCATGAAGTTGCCGTGGGTCAGTTGACAGCCTTTCGGGCGACCCGTGGTGCCCGAGGTGTAGACGATGGTGGCGATCGTGTCGGGGGTCGGGATCGAGCGGCGCTCGGTCACCGTCGCGTCCGACACCTCGGCGCCCGCCGTGTTCAGCTCGGCGATCCCGCCGCGCTCGATCTGCCAGCTGTGCCGCAGTTCGGGCAGCCGGTCACGGACCGACTCGACCACGGCGGCGTGGCTGTCGGTCTCGGTGACGACCGCGACGGCGCCCGAGTCGCCGAGGATCCACTGCACCTGCTCGGCGGAGGAGGTCTCGTAGACCGGCACGGTGATCGCGCCGGCGCTCCAGATCGCGAAGTCGAGCAGGGTCCACTCGTAGCGGGTGCGCGACATCACGCCGACCCGGTCGCCCGGCTGCACACCGGAGGCGATCAGCCCTTTGGCCGCCCGGTGGACCTCGGCGAGGAAGGCGGCGGCGGTGACGTCCTGCCAGTGACCGTCCAGCTTCCGGCTGAGCACCGCGACCTGCGCGTGGTCCGCGGCGTTCTGGTGGACCAGGTCGGAGAGGTTGCCACCGCTCGGGACCTGGTATCGGGCCGGAAGGCTGAAGTCGAGCACTACTGCTCCTCGTCTGCGACGCTGCGGGACGGCAGGACGTTACTGCCCGGTAGCCTGATTCGGGTAGGGGGGTCAGCCGCGGTGTTCGAAGTGTCACACCCCAAGGGGAGGCACTGATCGTTGCGCTTCGCACCTTACGGCAGCACTCGGGTGACCCGCCGGTAGCCCTCCGCGGGCCCCTTGCCCGTGCCCCACGGGCTCGGGGGCGGCGACGGCCGCGATAGCCTTCGGTGGCACCTGACCAGTGGCACGGGACAACGCGGAGGCCCACCGATGGCGGAACACACCAGGTCGAGCATCGTCGTCGAGGCGACAGCGGCCGAGGTGATGGCGGTGATCGCCGACTTCGAGGCCTATCCGCTGTGGACGGGTGAGGTCAAGGAGATCGAGGTGCTCGGCCGCACCGAGGAGGGCCGCGCGACCCAGGTCCGGCTGCTGCTCGACGCCGGTGCGATCCGCGACGAGCACGTGCTCGCCTACACCTGGGAGGGGGACCGCGAGGTCTCCTGGACCCTGGTGAAGAGCCAGATGCTGCGCTCGCTGGACGGCTCCTACTCGCTCGCGCCGGCCGCCGGCGGCACCGAGGTCACCTACCAGCTCGCGGTGGACGTCAAGATCCCGATGCTGGGCATGATCAAGCGCAAGGCCGAGAAGGTGATCATCGACCGGGCCCTCGCCGGCCTGAAGAAGCGGGTGGAGAGCCGGCCCGAGGGCCGGACCGGCCCCGCCGCTGACGCGAGCTGACCGCGCCATGACCCGCACGGTGCTGGTCACCGGTGACGCCACCGCGGTGCCCGCGGTGGCCGCCGCCACCGCGCTGCACGCCGCCGGTCGCGGCCTGCGCACCCTGCTGCTGGCCACCGACGACCCGCACCGCGCGGTCGACGAGGTGCTCGGCGCGCGCCTCGGTACCGAGGCGGCGGAGGTCGACGACCGGCTGTGGGCCGCGCGGATCGAGGAGCAGCAGGCGTTCCGCCAGGCGATGGGCGCTCTGGACGGCAAGCTGCGCACCGGCTTCGACCTGCTCGGCGTCGAGCCGCTGGAGCCGGACGAGCTGACCGCACTGCCCGGCACCCGTCAGCTCGCCCTGCTGCGCGCCCTGCGGGTGCCCGAGGACGCCTACGACCTGGTGGTGGCCGCCGCCCCGCCGCCCGCCGAGCTGACCATGGCGCTCGCGCTGCCCGAGCAGCTGGACCGCTACCTGACCCGCCTGCTGCCCGAGCAGCGCCAGGCCGCCCGGGCGCTGCGCCCGCTGCTGGCCGCGGTGGCCGGGGTGCCGATGCCCGCGGACTGGCTGTACTCCGCGCGGGCCTGGGTGGGCGGCGAGCTGGCCGCCACCCGCAAGGTGATCGAGTCGGGCCGCACCTCGGTGCGCCTGGCGGTGGACGCCGGCTCCTGCTCGGTGCCCGCGCTGCGCCGGGCCGCCGCCGGGATGGCGCTGTTCGGGCACCGGCTGGACGCCGTGGTCGCGCACCGCGCGCTGCCCGCCGCCGCGCTGGACTCCGCGGACCCCTGGCTGGCCGGGCAGGCCCGGCGCGAACGGGAGCGGCTGGCCGCGATCGGCCTGGACGTCCCGCTGCTGGTCGCCGACCAACTGGCCGCGGACCTGCCGGCGGTGGCCGAGCAGCTGTACGGCGCCGGGGCGGGCCCCGAGCCGGGCGAGCGCTGGCCGTGGACCGCCGAGGACCGGCTGGCCGAGGACGGCGTGCTGCTCTGGCGGCTGGCCGCACCCGGCGCGGAGCGCGCCGACCTGGAGCTGATGCGGCGCGGCGACGAGCTGGTGATCGGGCTCGGCGCCTACCGGCGGATCCTGCCGCTGCCCGGCGCCCTGCGCCGCTGCACGGTGGCGGGGGCGGCGCTGCGCGCCGGCGAGTTGACGTTGCGCTTCGCCCCCGACCCGGACCTCTGGCCGACCGGGCGGTAGGACCCGGTAGCGTCTGAAGGGACCGAGCGGGCGCGCTCCCTGGTGCGGCCGCGGCACCGGCACCGGGAGGCGCACGTCATGAACAATTCAGATCCTGTCGACAACGAGACCCCGCAGGACGACGGCAGTCCGCTGATCGACGAGGTGCGCAAGCTCGCCGCCACCGTGGGGGAGCAGGCCGAGCGCGTCTTCGGCCGGGTGAAGGCGGAGAACCCCGAGGTCTTCGAGCACCTGGCCGCCGCCGGCGCCGAGTTGCTGGCCGCCTACCGCGCCGCCGTGGCCGGTCACGAGCGCCGCTGGTCGTCCCCCGAGCCGTCCGACTCCGAGCGGATCGACCTGGACGAGTAGCGCTCACCGGCCATCACCCAGGGGAGTTTCGAGGCTACGCAGGGGCTTGAATCGTACGACTTTTGAAGCCTAGCGGCGGGGCTTCCGCAACCTTGTCTTCGGATAATGTATGGCCAGGTGTGTACGGGAGCACGGCCGGGCGGGTACCGTTCCGCCCATCGGGCACGAGCGAATGACTGAGGGACACATGGCTCTGACCATCGGCGTCGATGTCGGCGGCACCAAGATCGCGGCCGGCGTGGTCGACGAGAACGGCGAGATCCTGGCCCGGACCCGGGTTCCCACCCCGGCCGACCCGCAGTGGGCGGTCGATGCCATCGCCCAGGCCGTGCGCGAGCTCAAGGAGCAGTACCCCGAGGTCAGCGCGGTGGGCGTGGGCGCCCCCGGCTTCGTCGACCGCGACCGCTCCACGGTGATCTTCGCGCCCAACATCGCGTGGGAGAACGAGCCGCTGCGGGGCCGGATCGAGGAGCTCACCGGTCTCGACACGGTGGTGGAGAACGACGCCAACTGCGCGGCCTGGGCCGAGTTCCGCTTCGGCGCGGCCGCCGAGCACACCGACATGGTGCTGATCACCGTGGGCACCGGCATCGGCGGCGGCATCGTGCTGGACGGGCGGCTGCACCGCGGCCGGTTCGGCGTGGCCGGCGAGATCGGGCACCTGAACATGGTGCCGGACGGCCTGCTCTGCGGCTGCGGCGGCAAGGGCTGCTGGGAGCAGTACGGCTCCGGGCGGGCGCTGCGCCGCTACGGCCGGGAGCGGGCGGCGGCCGACCCGGTGCGCGGCAAGCGGATGCTGGAACTCAATGACGGGGTGGCCGAGACCATCCGCGGCATCCACATCACCGAGGCCGCCGAGGACGGCGACCCGCTGGCCCTGGAGTGCTACGGCGAGCTGGCCGACTGGCTGGGCCGGGGCATGGCCGACCTGGCGGCGCTCTTCGACCCGGGCGTCTTCGTGCTCGGCGGCGGCGTCTCGGACTCCGGGCGACTGCTGCTCGACCCGGTGGCCAAGGACTTCGAGAAGTACCTGACGGGCGGGGTGCACCGGCCGCGGGCCGAGGTCGTGCTGGCCTCGATGGGCTCCTCGGCGGGCATCGTGGGCGCGGGCGACCTGGCGCGTACGGCGTAGGCCGACCCGAGTTCTGAGTACACGTCAGGTACCACCGGCTCCGCCTCGGCGGAGCCGGTAGCGTGTCGGGGGTGACCCTCGACCTGCCGCGCTCCGGCCCCCAGCCCGACGGTGCCGAACTGGTCCGTGTGCTCAGCTACAACGTCCGCTCGCAGCGCGACGACCGCCGGGCGCTGGCCCGGATGATCCGCGCCTGCGAGCCCGACCTGGTCTGCGTGCAGGAGTCGCCGCGCTACTGGCGCCCCGAGGGCCAGGCGGCCTGGCTGGCCAGGAACACCGGGACGGTGGTGCTCTCCGGCGGTGGGCGCACGGCGGCCGGGCCGCTGCTGCTGGGGCGCACGAGCGTCGATGTGCTCAGCCGCCACGACCGGCTGCTGCCCAAGCACCGCGGGATGCACGCACGCGGCTTCGCGACCGCGGTGGTGCGGATCGGGGGCGCGGTGCCGTTCGCGCTGACCAGCTGCCACCTGAGCTTCATCGGACCGGAGCGGGTGCAGCAGTTCGAGCTGTTGCACGAGCAGGCGGCGGTCAGCCCGTACTCGGTGATCGCCGGGGACTTCAACGAGCACCCCGAGGACGCGGGCTGGCGGCGGCTGGCCGAGGCGTACCAGGACGGCTGGGCCACCAGCCCGTGGGGCGGGGAGTACACCTCGCGGCCCGGGGATCCGCTGCAGCGGCTGGATGCCGTCTTCGCCTCGCCCGGGATCGAGGTGCTCTCCTGCGGGGTGCCGCCGCTGCCGGTCGCCGAGTTGCTGGCGGCCACCGACCACCTGCCGGTGGTGGCGGTGCTGCGGGTGCCCGCCGGCTCCTGACGCTCCCCGCTCCCGGTGCCCCGCCGGGTTGACGGGGCAGCGCCAGCTGTTCCCAGGAAGTTCTCCGGATGTCTTCACGGGCCATGTGATGTATGCAATGGTACATGTCACACGTTGGCCGTGTGCATGCTCAACGGCCCCAACCTGCCCGGGCGCCCGTCCCACCCCACGACGCCGGCGCCCATCGAGCAGGGCTGACGCATCGTCATACTCCGCGCCTGCCACGGTCCCCGCCGTATGCCGCGCCCCCGGGCGCGGCCCCCCACACCGGGAGAACCCTCACGTGAGAGCCACGCTGGTCGGGAAGAACCTGCCCCGACTCCTGATATCCGCCCTGGCGTTGACCGCCACCCTCGGGCTGGCCGGCACCCAGGGCCAGGCCTACGCGGCGCCGGGCGCCGCCGCCAAGTCCTCGCCCCCCAAGTCCTCAACCCCCAAGCCCGCAGGCCCCAGTGGGGCCGCCGCCCGCCCCGGCCTCGCCCCGCAGCCGGCCGCCGGCGCCACCGCGGCGGACGACGCGCACCAGGTCAGCGCCAAGGACCGTCCGCCGCTGCCCGCCGACAACTCCGCACTCCACCAGGACCACAGCAGGCCCAGCCGCCCGTTGTCCCGCGCGGCGACCGCCTGCGACCCGGCCGCGATCAGCGCCAACACCGGTGACGCGCTGGTCCAGGCCGTGGAGTCGGCCGGTTCCGACTGCGTCAACACCTTCTTCACCCTCACCGGCTCCCAGGCCCACCAAGCCTTCCAGGAGTCGCAGATGACCGCCGTCGCCAACGCGCTGGCCACCGCCGCGCCGAGCTACCCGGGCGACGACAGCACCCACCTGCTGGAGCTGGTGCTCTATCTGCGCGCCGGCTACTACGTGCAGTGGAACGACGCCGCCGGCGTGGGCAGTTACGGCAGCACGCTGCAGAGCGCGATCCAGTCCGCGCTGGACGCCTTCTTCGCCGCCCCGCACAGCCAGGACGTCACGGACGCCAACGGCGCGGTGCTCGCGGAGACCGTCACGCTGATCGACAGCGCCGGCCAGAACGCCCGCTACCTGCCGGTCGAGAAGCGTCTGCTGGCCGGCTACACCCCCGCGTACAACAGCTCGTACACCATGGTGAACGCCGTCAACAACGTCTACACCGTGCTCTTCCGCGGCCACCAGAACGCCGACTTCGTCGCCGCGACCGAGGCCGACCCGAGCATCCTGAACACCCTCGACACCTTCGCGAGCGGCAACCTCGCGCTGCTCGGCGGCCCGCAGAGCTTCCTCGCCGCCAACGCCGGCACCGAGTTGGCCCGCTTCCTGCAGGACGCCACGCTGCTGCCGACGGTGCGCCCGCTGGTCAAGGGCCTGCTCGCCGACTCGGCGATGACCGGTGCGACGGCCCCGCTGTGGGTCGGCGTCGCCACCCAGGCCGACCAGTACGACCAGGGCAACTGCTCCGACTACAACACCTGCGACCTGGCCAACCGGCTCAAGGCCGCGGTGCTGACGATCCAGTACACCTGCAGCCCGTTCATCAAGATCGAGGCCCAGGCGCTGACCGGCGACGAGCTGAGCGCCACCTGCGACAGCCTCATCGGCGAGACCGCGTTCTTCCACAACCTGGTCAAGGACCCGGGCCCGCTGCCCGGCGACCTCAACACCACGCTCACGCTGGACGTCTTCCACTCCACCGCCGACTACCAGACCTACGCCGGCGAGATCTTCGGCATGAGCACCGACAACGGCGGGATGTACATGGAGGGCAACCCCACCGACCCCGCCAACGTGCCCCGGTTCGTCGCCTACGAGGCCGACTGGCTGCGTCCGACCTTCCAGATCTGGAACCTCAACCACGAGTTCACCCACTACCTGGACGGCCGCTTCGACACCGCCGGCGACTTCACGGCGGCCACCTCGACGCCCGACACCATCTGGTGGATCGAGGGCCTGGCCGAATACGACTCCTACACCTACCGCGGCCTGGCCGACACCGACGCGATCACCGACGCGGCCACGGCCGCCTACCCGCTGAGCACCATCTTCGCCAACACCTACAACAGCGGCGAGGACCGGATCTACCCGTGGGGCTACCTCTCGGTGCGCTACATGCTGGAGCGCCACCGCGCCGACGTGGACAGTCTGCTCGGCTTCTACCGGTCCGGTGACTACCAGGGCGCGCTGAACCTCCTCACCGGCATCGGCACCAGTTACGACGCCGACTGGCACAACTGGCTCGCCGCCTGCGCCGCGGGGGCCTGCGCCGCCGGCATCCCGCAGCCGCCGACCGCCGCCTTCACCAGCACCACCGACGGCCTCTCGGCGGCCTTCACCGACACCTCCACCGCGCCCGCCGCCACCATCACCGCCCGCAGCTGGGACTTCGGCGACGGCACCAGCTCCACCGACGCCGACCCGACGAAGACCTACGCCGCCCCGGGCACCTACACCGTGCACCTGACCGTGCTGGACAGCCAGGGCGCCTCGGCCGCCACCACCGCGACCGTCACGGTGGCCGCCGCGACGGACTGCGCCACCCCCGACACCCGTGAGCTCGGCCAGAACTGCGGCCGCGGCAACCTCGCCGGCCCGGCCGGCGACTACAGCTACCTCTACGTCGACGTCCCGGCCGGTACCCAGCAGCTCACCGTCACCGCGAGCGGCGGCACCGGCGACGCCAACCTCTACTTCGACAGCAGCACCTGGGCCACCCAGGCCAACGCCACCGCCCACACCACCGGCCAGGGCACCGGCCACACCCTCACCATCAGTGCCCCGCAGGCCGGTTGGAACTACATCAGCCTCTACGGCACGACCGACTTCGCCGGTGTCACGGTGACCACCAGCTTCTGATCACCGGCTTCTGACCACCGGCTTCTGACCACCGGCTTCTGATCCTCCGTCAACACCGAAGGCGCCCCCGGACCCAGGTCCGGGGGCGCCTTTCAGCGGATCAGCGGATCAGACGACGGCACCGCCGTGCGGGTCGTGCGGCTCGTCCGGGTCACGGTCCTTCATCCGGACGATCAGTGTGGTGAAGCCGCCGAGGAAGGCGGTCAGGCCGACCCAGGCGGGCCAGCCGGCCACCTCGCGCCAGACCAGGGCGTCGAAGAGCAGCAGCGCGGGGCCGCCGAGCACGGCGATCCAGGCGAACTTGGCGGTGGTGTCGCCGGTGGGCAGCGGCGGGGGCTCCGGCGGCACGAAGTGGTCCTCGTCGGGGTCCTCGGCGGCGTCCCAGTCACGCGGGCCGAGCCGTGTGGGGTCGAGCCTCGCGGGATCGAGGGCCGCGGGGTCGGATGCGCGGGGGCGCGACTGCGGGGTGCCGAGGCCGGTGTCGCCGCGGGCGGTCAGGTCGTTCCGGGCGCGCAGGTTCTCGATCTCGGGCCAGTCCGGCCGGGTGAGATCCACCGGGTCGTCGAACTGCGCCACCAGCTGGGCGAAGATCGCGTCGTGCTCGGCCTGGCTGCTGGGGGCGGGGGTGGGCGCGGGGCGCTGCTCGCTCTCCTGGGGGCGGTCCTCGTCGTCGCCCGCCGTGTTGTTCTCGTGCTCGTGCACTGCCGGCCCTTCAGTCCTGGTGGCCCTCAGCCCCGCTGGTCGGTGGCGTCGGTGGCCTGCGGGACCCCGGCCAGACGACGGACGAACCCGAGGGACTCCTCGAAGATCAGTTCGGCGTCGTAGTCCAGGGTCGCGACGTGGAAGCTGCGCTCGCACAGCCGCTCCGTCACATCGACCGAGGATATCCGGGCCAGCACCAGAGCGGAGTTCGCCGGGGAGACCACGTGGTCCTGCGGACTGTGCAGCAGCAGCACGGGTTGACCGACCCGCGGCAGCTCCTGCTGGACGGTGTGCCACAGCCGGCTCAGCGACCAGGCGGCGTGCAGCGGGAAGCGGTCGTAGCCGATCTCGACGGCGCCCGGCAGCGCGATGTCGCCGACGATCCCCGGCCGGCTCGGCACCAGGTGGCGCAGCACCGGCAGCAGCGGGGTGGCCGGGTTGTCGGCGCGCACCGAAGGGTTGACCAGGACCAGCCCGGCCACCTGCTCCTGGTGCTCGGCGGCCAGGTGCAGGGCGAGGCCACCGCCCATCGAGAGGCCGAAGACGAAGACCCGTTCGCACTCCCGCGCCAGCTCGCCGAAGGCCCGGTCCAGTTCGGCGTACCAGTCCTCCCAGCGGGTCACCGCGAGATCCTGCCACCGGGTGCCGTGACCGGGCAGCAGCGGGACCGAGACGGTCAGGCCGGCCTCGGCCAGGTACTCCGCCCAGGGGCGCATCGCCTGTGGGGAGCCCGTGAACCCGTGACAGAGCAGCACACCGATCGGGCCACCGCGGTGGTGGTAGGGCTCGGCACCGGGCAGCGGCGGCATCCGTGGGACTCCTTCGACTTCGACGGGGCAGACGAGGCAGCGGCGCCGCCATCGTTGCACGGGGTCGGCGGGGCGTACAGACCCTCTCGGCTCCACGCCGTCACCCCGGCCGTGCGTCGAGGACCCCTTTGGGGCATTAGGATCGACCGGTCTGCAATACAGGAGGTCCGGGTTGTTCTACCGACTGATGAAGATGATCGTCGCACCGATGCTGCGGATCTTCTTCCGGCCGTGGATGGAAGGTGCGGAGAACATCCCAGACGAGGGCCCGGCGATCATCGCGAGCAACCACCTCTCGTTCTCGGACTCTTTCTTCCTGCCTGCCTTGATGAAGCGTCGGGTGACCTTCATCGCCAAGGCGGAGTACTTCAACACCCCTGGCCTCAAGGGAAAGCTGACGGCCGCCTTCTTCAAGGGCGTCGGCCAGCTCCCGGTGGACCGCTCCGGGGTGCGCGGGGCCGGCGAAGCGGCGATCCGCAGCGCGATCGCCGTGATCGACCGCGGTGAGCTGTTCGGCGTCTACCCCGAGGGCACCCGGTCGCCCGACGGCAAGCTCTACCGGGGCAAGGTCGGCGGCCTCGCCCGGGTCGCACTGCAGACCGGTGCGCCGGTCATCCCGGTGGCGATGATCGACACCGAGAAGGTGCAGCCGCCCGGCCAGGTGATCCCCAGCTTCGGCATCCGCCCCGGCATCCGGATCGGCCGCCCGCTGGACTTCTCCCGCTACCAGGGCATGGAGAACGACCGCTTCATCCTGCGCTCGGTCACCGACGAGGTGATGTACGAGATCATGCGGCTCTCCGGCCAGGAGTACGTGGACATCTACGCGACCGCCGCCAAGCGGCAGATCGCCGAGGAGAAGAAGCGCGCGGACGCCGAGCGCCGGGCCGAGCAGCGCGCGGAGCGGGCTGCGGAGAAGGCCGCCGAGAAGGAGAAGCAGGCCGCCGAGAAGGCGGAGTCGGCCCAACAGGAGTCGGCCCAGCAGGAGTCGGCCCAACAGGAGTCGGCCCAGCAGGAGTCGGGCGAGAAGGAGCCGGGCGACTCCTAGGTCCGTGGTCCCGCGTTCGCCAGGGGGAGCGATGGCGGTTCAGCACAGCGGCCCGAGCGGGGCGGTGGCGGCCGGCGGCATGTCGGTCGAGCTGCCGCTCTGGCGTGCGATCAGCTGGTACCGGGTGCTCGCCATGGTCTACGCGCTGATCCGCTACGACCTCGCCTACCTGCACTACCGCCACCCGGTGGCCGGCTGGATCTATCTGGGCGCCCTGGTGCTCTGGACGCTGGCCACCTCGCGCGCCTTCGGCAACCCGGCCCGCTGCCCCTGGCCGATGCTCGGCTTCGACCTGGTGATGTCCGTCACCGGGGTGGTGCTGAGCGGGGCGATCGACACCCCGGCGCGGATCGCGGCCGGCGCGGTCACGGTGCCGACCATCTGGGCGGCCGGGACGGTGCTCGGCTTCGCCGCCAAGGGCGGCTGGCGACTCGCGGCCGTGGCGGGCCTGCTGGTCGGCGGCGCGAACTTCGTCGGGCACGGCGGCCTGACCCTGGAGAACGTGCACAACTGTGTGCTGTTGCTGCTGACCGGCTGCGCGATCGGCTATGTGATCGAGCTGGCCAGGGCGAGCGAGGCCACCCTCGGCGAGGCGCTGCGGGTGGAGGCGGCGAACCGGGAGCGGGAGCGGCTCTCCCGCGACATCCACGACGGGGTGCTCCAGGTGCTCGCCCTGGTACAGCGTCAGGCGGGCGAGGCGGCCGGCAACGGCGGCCGGGGCCTCGATCCGGTGGAGCTCGGCCGGCTCGCGGGGGAGCAGGAGCGGGCGCTGCGGGCCCTGATGACGGGGGCTTCGAGCACCGCGCCGCATCCGTCCGGGCCCGCCGGGGCGCCCGGGCCGTCCGCCGAACAGGACGTGCGGGTGCTGCTCGCCCCGTACGAGGACGAGCGGGTCACCCTGGCCACCCCCGGCACCCCGGTGCTGCTGCCCGGGCCGCGGGCCGAGCAGTTGGCGGCCGCGGTGGGCGCCGCCGTGGACAACGTCCACCGGCACGCGGGGTCGGCGGCCCGGGCCTGGATCCTGCTGGAGGACGAGCCGGACGCGGTGACCGTGTCGATCCGTGACGACGGCCCCGGGTTCCCGGCCGGGCGGCTGGCCCGGGCCAGGCTCGACGGGCGGCTCGGGGTGGCCCAGTCCATCGAGGGCCGGCTGCGCGACCTCGGCGGCACGGCGGAGTTCAGCTCGGAGCCCGGGGCGGGCGTCGAGGTCGAGTTGCGGGTCCCGAGGGAGGACTGATGGAGCAGCGGCTGCGGGTGATGGTGGTCGACGATCATCCGATGTGGCGCGAGGCGGTGGCCAGGGATCTGGCCGACGCGGGCTTCGAGGTGGTCGCCACCGCCGGCGACGGCGCGCAGGCGGTGCGCCGGGCCGCCGCCGCCCGTCCGCAGGTGCTGCTGCTCGACCTCCACCTGCCGCTGCTGTCCGGGGTGGAGGTCTGCCGCCAGGTGCTGGCACGCGATCCGGCGGTGCGGGTGCTGGTGCTCTCGGCCAGCGGCGAGCAGGCCGACGTGCTGGAGGCGGTGAAGTCCGGCGCGACCGGGTACCTGGTGAAGTCGGCGGGCCGCGAGGAGCTGCTGGCCGCGGTGCGCGGCACGGCGGCCGGCGAGGCGGTCTTCACCCCCGGGCTGGCCGGGCTGGTGCTCGGCGAGTTCCGGCGGTTGGCCGCCGAGCCGCCCGCCCGGCCGAGCGCGGGGCAGCCGCCGGTGCCGCACCTGACGGCCCGGGAGACCGAGGTACTGCGGATGGTGGCCAAGGGATTGTCGTACCGTCAGATCGCCGAGCGGCTGACGCTCTCGCACCGCACGGTGCAGAACCACGTGCAGAACACCCTCGGCAAGCTCCAGCTGCACAACCGGGTCGAGCTGGTCCGCTACGCGATCGAGCAGGGCCTGGACGAGGAGCTCGGCTGATCGCGTGCGGGTTGCTCAGTCGCCCACCTGGAGGTGGTAGTTGAAGTCGGTGTGCCCGTAGTGGCGCATCAGGTTCAGCCAGAACGGCATCAGCATCTCCATCCCGCGCGCGGCCTGGATCCGGCCCAGGTCCACGATGTCGGCCGCGGGCCAGCCGAAGGACTCCAGCAGGGCGGTGACCTCCTGCTTGGCGGCGGGGTCGTCGCCCGCGACGAAGAGGTTGTGCCGGCCCGGCACCCGTCCGGGGCTGACCATCACCGGTGCGGCCAGCGTGTTGAGCGTCTTGACCACCCGGGAGCGCGGGTAGGCCCGCTGGATCCGCTCGCCCACGCTGTCGCTGTTCACCGGGTCGAGGGTGACCTCGCCGTCGGCGGCGAAGACCAGCGGGTTGGAGACGTCCACCACGATCTTGTCGGCCAGCGCCTCGGCCCCGGCCGCGGCCAGTGCGTCGAGCGAGACCGTGCCGGGGGTCGCGTTGATCACCAGCTCGCCGAACCCGGCGGCCTCGGCGAAGGTGCCGCTGTGCCCGTGCGGCCCCACCGCCTGCGCCCAGGCGAGGCCCGCGGGGTTGGAGGTGCTCCGGGAGCCGAGGGTGATCTCGTGCCCGAGGGTGAGCAACTTGTCGGCGAGGGTCTGCCCGACGGTGCCGGTGCCGAGGATTCCGATGCGCATGCGGTCATTGTGGCGTGCGTCACCCCGCCCCGGCGGCAGGCACGGCGAACGGCCGGCGGGCACGTGCCCGCCGGCCGTCGGTCGCCGGGCTTCAGCCGACCACCGGCACCGCCGCGCGCAGCAGCTGCGCCACGACGGTCACGCCGTCCATGGTCAGCACCGACTCCGGGTGGAACTGCAGGCTCGCGAAGCCGGGGCCGCGCAGCGCGTGGACGTCGCCGGTGAGCGGGTCGCGCGCCACCTCGATGCCCGCCAGCGCGAGGCGCTCCGCGTCCGCGGGGGAGCAGTGCGCGGTGAAGGTGTTGTAGAAGCCGACCGTCTGCGGGGTGCCGAACAGGTCGATGGTCTCCTGCGCGCCCTGGTAGACCGTGGCTTTGCGGTGCAGCGGCAGGCCGAGTTCGGCGCCGAGCAACTGGTGGCTGAGGCAGACCGCGAGCAGCGGGGCCGCGCGTCGTCCGGCCCGGGCGGCGGCCAGCGCCTCGGCGGCGATCGGGCGCAGCACGGCCATCTTCGGGTCGGCGAGGTCGGCCGGGTCGCCCGGGCCGGGGCCGAGCACCAGCGGTCCGCGGTGCGCGGCGACCCGCTCGGCCAGCTGGGGGCTGTCGTAGCGCAGCACCGAGACCTGGTGGCCGATCGCGCGCAGCAGGTGGGCCAGCATCGCGGTGAAGGTGTCCTCGCCGTCCACCACCAGGGTCGGCTCGGGCTGATCGGGCGTCACCTGCTGCTGCATCCGCAGCCAGAACGGCGCCAGGTCGGCGCGACGGCCGTTCAGCGCGGTCTGCACCCGGTGGTTCTCGCCCAGCCGTGGCCAGTCGCGCCTGGCCGGCCCGGCGGCGGTGGGGCGGGCGCCGATCGCGGCCAGCACACCGGCCGCCTTGGCGTGGGTCTCGGCCACCTCCGAGACGGGGTCGGAGTGGCGCACCAGGGTGGCGCCGACCCGGACCACCAGGCGGCCGGTGGCCGGGTCGATGTCGGCGGTGCGGATGCAGATCGGCGAGTCCAGCTGCTGCCCGCCACTGGCCGAGCGGCCGATCAGGGCCAGCGCGCCGGAGTAGTAGCCGCGCCCGCTGCGCTCGTAGCGGCGGATCACCCGGGTGGCGTTCTGCACGGGGCTGCCGGTGACGGTGGCCGCGAACATCGTCTCCTTGAGCACCTCGCGCACGTCCAGCGAGGTGCGCCCGCGCAGCTCGTACTCGGTGTGCGCGAGGTGGGCCATCTCCTTCAGCCGCGGGCCGAGCACCTGGCCGCCCAGGTCGCCGACCGTGCACATCATCTTGAGTTCCTCGTCGACCACCATGGTGAGCTCCTCCAGCTCCTTGGGGTCGTGCAGGAAGGCGAGCAGCGAATCCAGGCTCGGCCCCTCGGCCGGGTAGCGGTAGGTGCCGGAGATCGGGTTCATCACCACGGTGCCGCCGCTCTGCCGCACGTGGACCTCGGGCGAGGCGCCGACCAGCACGCGGTCGCCGGTGTGCACCAGATAGGTCCAGTACGCGCCGCGCTCCTGGTCGAGCAGGCGGTGGAAGAGGCTGAGCGCGAGCCCGGTGGAGAAGTCGGCCAGGGTGCCGTGGAAGTCGCGGCGGATGACGAAGTTGGCGCCCTCGCCGCCGCCGATCTCCTCCCGGATCACCTGCCGGACGATCTCGGCGTACTGCTCGTCGTCGATGTCGAAACCGCCGCCGGTGAGCCGCACGGGCAGCCGCGGCAGCGCGGCCAGCACCTCGCCGAGCGGCAGCTGGTACTGCTCGGCCACCCGCAGCGCCTGCAGCGGGGTGCCGTCCTGGTGCGCCTCGAAGCCGCGCTCGCGGATCTGCTGGTAGGGGACCAGCGCGAGCAGGTCGTGCCGCGGCCGGCCGTCGGCGGGGGCTCCGGTGGGCAGCGGCAGCTGGGCGAGCGTGTCGTAGCAGCCGACCTCGCCGAGCACCAGCTCCACGGTGTCGGGGGCCAGCCGCGGGGTGCGGCGGTGCAGCAGGGCGAAGGCGGGGGCGTCCGGGGCGGTCAGACGGTCGAGCAGCGCGGCGGCGGTGGCACGGGTCACGGTCGGCTTCTTTCCGGAGGAAGGGGCGGGGCTGGTCCGCTCTGCCGGGAAGGCCGTCCGAGAATGCGACGACGGCCGCCCCGAGTGGGGCGGCCGTCGTGTCGTCTAGAGACGCGCGAGCTGTGGGCCGACCCGGGGGTTGGCCCACCACCAGGAAGAGGTGCGTGGCGCGTGCATGGATATGACAGTAGCTGATCGGCTGACGGGGTGAGCAGGACTACCCGGAAATGTCCGCCGGGTGTCTCATCCACTGGAAGGTGGGCACAAATCGGTTGTCACACCCCGTAGCCTTGACACCGTGACCGTGACAAATCACCACTCCTGGCAATCCCTGCCCGCGGCGCAGCAGCCTGACTGGCCGGACCCGCAGGCGCTGCGCACCGCTCTGGCGGACCTCGCCTCGTATCCGCCGCTCGTCTTCGCCGGCGAGTGCGACCAGCTGCGCGCCCGGCTCGGTGCCGTTGCGCGTGGTGAGGCGTTCCTCCTCCAGGGCGGCGACTGCGCCGAGGCCTTCGACGGCGTCTCGGCGGACCACATCCGCAACAAGCTGAAGACCCTGCTGCAGATGGCGGCCGTGCTGACGTACGCCGCCTCGGTGCCGGTGGTCAAGGTGGGCCGGATCGCCGGCCAGTACTCCAAGCCGCGCTCCAAGCCGACCGAGACCCGCGACGGCGTGACCCTGCCGGTCTACCGGGGCGACTCGGTGAACGGCTTCGAGTTCACCCCCGAGTCCCGCCGCCCGGACCCCGAGCGTCTGAAGCGGATGTACAACGCCTCGGCCGCCACCCTCAACCTGGTGCGTGCCTTCACCACCGGTGGCTACGCCGACCTGCGCCAGGTGCACGCCTGGAACCAGGACTTCGTGCGCAACTCGCCGGCCGGCCAGCGCTACGAGCGCCTGGCCAAGGAGATCGACAACGCGCTGAACTTCATGCAGGCCTGCGGGGTCGCGCCGGAGGAGTTCAAGACCGTCGAGTTCTTCTCCTCGCACGAGGCGCTGGTGCTCGACTACGAGACGGCGCTGACCCGGGTCGACTCGCGCACCGGCGATCTGTACGACGTCTCGGGCCACATGGTCTGGATCGGCGAGCGGACCCGCCAGCTGGACGGGGCGCACATCGAGTTCGCCTCCCGGATCCGCAACCCGATCGGCGTCAAGCTCGGCCCGACCACCTCGGTCGACGAGGCGCTGACCCTGATCGAGCGGCTCGACCCGGAGCGCGAGCCGGGCCGGCTCACCTTCATCACCCGGATGGGCGCGGGCAAGATCCGCGATCACCTGCCCGCCCTGGTGGAGAAGGTCACCGCCTCCGGCGCGCAGCCGGTGTGGATCTGCGACCCGATGCACGGCAACACCTTCGAGGCCGAGACCGGGCACAAGACCCGCCGGTTCGACGACGTGCTCGACGAGGTCAAGGGCTTCTTCGAGGTGCACCGCGGGCTGGGCACCCACCCGGGCGGCATCCACGTGGAGCTGACCGGCGACGACGTGACCGAGTGCGTCGGCGGCGGTGACGAGGTGCTGGTGGACGACCTGCACCAGCGCTACGAGACGGCCTGCGACCCCCGGCTGAACCGCAGCCAGTCGCTGGACCTGGCGTTCCTGGTCGCGGAGATGTACCGCGGGCAGTGAACGCAGGCCGCCGGCGCCTGCGCCGGTGACCGCGGAATGTGACGAAGGCCCTGCCTCTCCCGGAGAGGCAGGGCCTTCTGCGTGCCCGATGAGGCAGGTAAGGTAAGGCTTAGCTCAAAGGCCGCAGACCTCAGAGGCCGCAGACCAAGGCTCCAGGCCACCGACCCCGGGAGAGACCGCGATGTACGTGTGCATGTGCCATGCGGTCACCGAGGACCAGGTCAAGCGGGCCATCGACGGCGGCGCCAACTCCCCGCGCCAGATAGCCCAGGGCTGCAAGGCCGGGACCGACTGCGGGTCCTGCGTGCGCCGGATCCAGGCGATGCTCGGCGAGCACGGCGGCCGCCCGTGCCCGACGGCCAGGCTGGCCGCCAAGCTCGGTCTGGCCGATCCCGAGGCCGACCTGCCCGCCAACCGTCCCCTTGAGGGCCGCCCGCTCGAGCCCGCGCTGTCCCGGCCGCTCGATCTGCGCCGCACCGCCTGAGCCGAGCCGAGGCGCCTGGGCCGAGCCGGGTCAGCTCTCCGGCTGCTCGATCAGCTGCGCGATGTAGAGCGCCTCGCCGAGCTTCTCCACCAGTTCGAGCTGGGTGTCCAGGTAGTCGATGTGGTGTTCCTCGTCGGCCAGGATGTCCTCGAAGATGTTGGCCGAGGTGACGTCGTTCTTGGCCCGCATCACCACGATGCCCCGGCGCAGCCGGTCGATCGCCTCGACCTCCACCTGCCGGTCCGCCTCGAACATCTCCTTCACGGTCTGGCCGATCCGCACGTGGAAGAGCCGCTGGTAGTTGGGCAGGCCGTCCAGGAAGAGGATCCGGTCGGTGAGGAGCTCGGCGTGCTTCATCTCGTCGAAGGACTCGTGGCGGGTGTACTTCGCGAGCTTCGTCCAGCCGAAGTTCTCCTGCATCTTGGCGTGCAGGAAGTACTGGTTGATGGCCGTCAGCTCGGCGGTGAGCTGCTCGTTGAGGAACTCGATGACCTCGGGGTCGCCCTTCATGGCGGTGCCTTCCTGCGCTGCGGGAACCAGGTGGACGCATCCTGGCAGCACTGTGGGCGATATTTCCAGTAAGTTCACACTCACTCGGTTCTGTGGCGGATTTTCCGATTTGCCCGCTAATGAACCGTTCAGAGGGGCGCTCGATGCCCTCAAGGGGCGCGCGTTCTCGGGCGCCCGCCGTCTGTCACCATGGAGCCATGGGTCAGCCGGAACAAGAACGATCTCTGCGTGAACGTTCTCCACACGAACGATCGCCGCAGGCCGATCCCCGGCTTCCCCCCGGTCAGCGCGCGCAGCGCGGCTGGCCCGTCCTGCACTACGGTCCGGTGCCCCGGTTCAAGCCGCTGAGCTGGGACTTCCAGGTGTTCGGAGCGACCGCCTCGGCCGAGAAGACCAGGTGGGACCACGAGGGCTTCCACTGCCTGCCGCGCAGCACGGTGCGCGCCGACTTCCACTGCGTGACGAAGTTCTCCATGCTCGACAGCGAGTGGAGCGGGGTGGCCGCCGCCACCGTCCTCGACCTCGCGCCGCCGGCCCCGGACGTCACCCATGTGATGGTCTGGGCCGAGTACGGCTACAGCGCCAACCTCTCACTGGAGCAGTTCGCCGACCCGCTCACCGTCTTCGCCACCCACCACGACGGCGAGCCGCTGACCGTCGAGCACGGCTTCCCGGTGCGCCTGATCGTCCCTGGGCTCTACGCCTGGAAGGGCCCCAAGTGGGTGCGCGCGGTGGAGTACATGCGGGCCGACCGCCGCGGCTTCTGGGAGGAGCGCGGCTACCACAACCGCGCCGACCCGTGGCGTGAGCAGCGCTACTCCTACCAGGAGGAGCCCGGGGACGGCCCGCTGCGCTGAGCGGCAGCAGCCGTCCCCGACCGGCAGCCGCCCCGCTAGAAGGTGATCGTCACCGTCGAGCCCTTGGGCAGCATGGTGCCGGCCGCCGGACTCTGCCCCGAGACGCTGCTCAGCCCGAAGAAGTTCAGCCCGCTGCTCTTCACCTTGAACCCGGCACCGGTCAGCGCCTTGGTGGCGTCCGACTGGCTCATCCCGGTGACCGACGGCACCGCCACCGGCTGCGGCCCCTCGGACAGCGTCAGCGTCACCGTGCTGCCGGGCGCGGCCGTACCGGTGAGGTCCTGGCTGACCACCGAGCCGCTGGGCACGGTGTCCGAGTAGGCCTGGTCGGTGGCCAGTGCCACCTTGAAGCCCGCCCCGGTCAGCGTGGACTGCGCGTTGGACACCGGCTGCCCGGTGGTGTCGGGCACCGCCACCGGTGCCGCACCCTTGCTGACCACCAGTGCCACCGGTGCGTCGACCGCCAGCTGCTGTCCGGCGGCCGGCGAGGTGGAGATCACCGCGCCCTGCGGCACGGTCGGGCTGTAGTCCTGCGTGGTGCTGCCGGGCGTCAGCCGGGCGGCGGTGAGCTGCTGCTGCGCCTGGTCCAGCGGCTTGCCGGTGACGTCGGGCACCGCGATCCGCTCCGGCCCCTTGGACAGGGTGACCCGCACCGCGTCGCTCTTGCGGGCCCGCTGGCCCACCCCGGGATCCGTGCTGATCACCTGGCCGGCCGGCACCGTCTCGCTGAACGCCTGGCCGAAGCCGGCGCGCAGGCCCGCGCCGTCCAGGGTGCTGGTGGCCTGCGCCTGGGTCTGGCCGAGCACGCTGGGCACCGTCGCGTAGACGGCGCCGGACAGGAAGTAGCTGATCGCCGCGACCACCAGCAGCACCGCACCGAGCACCGAGCCCCAGACCAGCGAGCGCTTGGTGCGCCGCGACCGGGTGCGCTTGGCCCGGCGCGGCGGGGGCGGCTCGTTGTACGGACGGGGCTGGACGAAGAGCCCGGGCGGCGGGGCGGCCATCACACTGGTGTGCTCGGGACCGGTGACCGGCGCCGCGGGCCTGAGCACCGAGGTCGCCTCGCCCGGGGCGAAGCGCGGCGCGGGCCGGCTGGCGGCGGGCGGTTCGGCGTCCAGCTGGGCCGGGGTCAGAGCGCGGCGCACCCGCTGCACCGCGGCCAGCAGCTCGACCGCGTCCCACGGCCTGGCCTGCGGGTCGCGCGCGGTGGCGGCCGCCACCAACGCGTCCAGTCCGGGCGCCAGCCCGGGCACGGCGTGCGAGGGCGGCGGCACGTCCTCGTGCAGGTGACGGTAGATCACCTGCATCGGGTTGTCGCCGACGTAGGGCTTACTGCCGGTCAGCAGCTCGTAGAGCATGATGCCGGCCGCGTAGACGTCCACCCGCTGGTCGGTGGCGCCCTGGGGCTGGATCTGTTCGGGGGCCAGATAGGAGACGGTGCCCATGATCACACCGGGGGTGGTGGTGTCGGTCACCGCCGCGTCCGCCCCGGAGAGCAGCCGCACCAGGCCGAAGTCCGCGACCTTGACCAGGCCGCCGTCCGTGATCAGCACGTTCTCCGGCTTGACGTCCCGGTGCACCAGCCCGGCCCGGTGCGCGGCACCGAGCGCGGCCAGCACCGGCTCCAGCACGTCGAGCGCGGCCCGCACCGAGAGCGCCCCGCGGTCGCGCAGCACGTCGCGCAGGGTGCGCCCGGGCACGTACTCCATGGCCAGGAAGACCGCGTTGCCGTCGGCGCCCTGGTCGAAGACGTTGACCACGTTCGGGTGCGAGAGCCGGGCGACCGCCTTGGCCTCGCGGATGAAGCGGTCGGTGAACTCGCCGTCGCCGGCCAGCGCCTGGTGCATCACCTTGAGGGCGAGCACCCGGTCGAGCCGGGTGTCGGTGCCCCGGTAGACGGTGGCCATGCCACCCACCGCGATGCGCTCCTCGACCCGGTACCGGTTGTCCAGCAGGACTCCCACCAGGGGGTCGTTCAACGTCGTGTCCACCCCAGGAGTCTAGGGGCGGTCAGAACACGGTTGGGTGACCCTGGTGTCCTGGTTCGTCATCAGTACCGGCGACGGCCCGTCAGAAGGCGGGCCGCTCACGGTGGTCCGGGTGCTGCGCCAGGTCGGCGCGGCCGGCCATCGCGGAGGAGGCCTCGGCGTGGAAGCGGCGCGGGATCCGGCCCGCCCGGTGGGCCAGGCGCCCGGCCTCGGTGGCGCGGCGCATCGCGTCCGCCATCAGCACCGGGTCCTGCGCCCGGGTCACGGCGGAGGCCAGCATCACCGCCGAGCAGCCCAGTTCCATCGCCAGCGCCACGTCCGAGGCGGTGCCCGCGCCGGCGTCCAGGATCACCGGCACGCCCGCGCTCTCCACGATCAGCTGGAAGTTGTGCGGGTTGCGGATGCCCAGCCCCGAGCCGATCGGCGAGCCCAGCGGCATGATCGCCGCGCAGCCGACGTCCTCCAGCTTGCGGGCGAGCACCGGGTCGTCGTTGGTGTAGGGGAGCACAGTGAAGCCGTCGTCCACCAGCGTCTCGGCGGCGTCCAGCAGTTCGATCGGGTCGGGCAGCAGGGTCCGCTCGTCGGCGATCACCTCCAGCTTCACCCAGTCGGTGCCCAGCGCCTCGCGGGCCAGCCGGGCGGTCAGCACCGCCTCGCCGGCGGTGAAGCAGCCGGCCGTGTTGGGCAGCACCCGGATGCCGTTGCGCACCAGCACGTCGAGCACCGAGCCCTGGGTGTCCGCCTTGACCCGGCGCATCGCCACCGTGGTCAGCTCGGTCCCGGAGACCCGCAGCGCCTGCTCCAGCACCTCCAGGCTGGGCGCGCCGCCGGTGCCCATGATCAGCCGGGAGGTGAAGGTGGTGTCGCCGATCGTCAGAAGGTCGTCAGCCATCGCTGCTCAGCCCCCCTGCACGGCGGTGAGGATCTCGACCCGGTCGCCGGCCGCGAGCCGGGTGTCGGTCCAGCAGCCGCGCGGCACCACGGTCTCGTTGAGGGCCGCCGCCACGCCCGAGGGCGCCTTGGAGAGCTGGGCCACCAGCTCGGCCAGCGTGGCCGAGTCGGCCACCTCGCGCGGCTCGCCGTTGACGGTGAGGGGGATCTGGGTCATCGGGTACTCCCGGCAAGGGTCGGAACGGCGGCGAAGCGGGCGGGGGAGAAGGGGGCGGCGAGCTCCGGCAGGACCCCGGTGGCCAGGTACGCGGCGAGCAGGTCGCCGGTGACCGGGGTGAGCAGCACCCCGTTGCGGTAGTGGCCGGTGGCGGCCAGCAGGCCCGGCAGCGCGGTGGGGCCGAGCAGCGGGGCGTTGTCGGGGGAGCCGGGGCGCAGGCCGGCGCTGCTCTCCACCAGCGGCAGTTCGGTGATGCCGGGGACCAGCTCGTGCGCGTCGCGCAGCAGCTCGTAGACGCCGCCGGCGGTGACCGTGGTGTCGTAGCCCTGCTCCTCGGTGGTGGCCCCGATCACCAGCTCGCCGTTCGCGCGCGGCACCAGGTAGAGGTGGCCGCCGCGGACCATCGCGCGCACGTTGCGGGACAGGAACGGGGCGTAGGCCCCGGGGATCCGCAGCCGCAGGATCTGGCCCTTGACCGGACGGATCGCGGGCAGCACGCCCGGCGGCAGTCCGGGCAGCTGGTGGCTGCGCGAGCCGGCCGCCAGCACCAGCCGGTCGGCCCGCAGCTCGCCGCCGGTGCTCAGCCGCACGCCGCGGGCGCGGTCGGCCTCGACCAGCAGCTCGCGCGCCTCGGCCCGGTGCAGCCGCACGCCGGCCCGCTCGCAGGCGGTCACCAGGGCCGCGGCCAGCCGCCGCCCGTCCACCTGGTGGTCGCCGGCCACGTGCAGACCGGCCCGGACCCCGGGGGCCAGCATCGGTTCGAGCCGACGGGCCTCACGGCCGGTCAGCCAGCTCGACGTGAGGCCCAGCCGGTGGTGGAAGGCGTGCAGCTCGCTCAGCTCGGCCTTGTCGTCGGCGTCCAGCGCGACGGCCAGCGTGCCGGTGGCCCGGTAGCCGGTGTCCTGCCCGGTGGCCGCCGTCAACTCGGCGGTGAACTCGGCGTATCGGCTGTTGGAGGCCATGCCCAGGCGCAGCAGCGGCTCCTCGCCGTACTGCAGCTCGGTGACCGGGGCCAGCATGCCGGCCGCCACCTGTACGGCGCCGCCACCGGGGGCCGGGTCGACCAGCGCCACCCGCAGTCCGCGCTGCGCGGTGCGCCAGGCGACCGCCAGGCCGATGATCCCGCCGCCGATCACCAGCACGTCGGTGTCGGTTCGGGCGTCTGTCGAAAGATCGCGTGCCAAGAGAACCGGTTCTCCCTTCGCCGGAATGACCCGGATCAGGTTCGGACGGTCGCAGGCCGCCGCAGCCCGCCTCTCAGCCCGGTGCACCGGGCTCCCGTGAGGATGCACCCACCATAACGCCGGGGGTCGCGGGGACTGAAGGCACCGATTGCTGGGTGGCCGGCGGATCTGCTGAGTAGAGTTCGCCAGGTGGCGGAGCTGAAGAGCACGGATCGGGTGGTCGTGGTCGGCGCGGGGGTGGCGGCCGCACAGTGTGCGGTGGCGCTGCGGGAGGGGGGTTGGCACGGACCGCTGAGTCTGGTCGGCGCGGAGCCGCACCACCCCTACGACCGGCCGCCGCTCTCCAAGGACGTCCTGCTCGCGAAGGCCGATCGGACGGCCCTCGACCTGGACTGGGAAGCGCTCGACGTCCAGCTGCTGACCGGTCGCCGGGCCACCTCGCTGGCCGCGGGGCGCCTGGGCACCGACGCGGGTGAGCTGCCCTACGACCGTCTGGTGCTCGCCACCGGGGCCATCCCGATCCGGCTGCCCGGCGCAGCCGCGGCCCGGGTGCTGCGCACCATCGACGACTCCCTCGCGCTGCGTGCGGCCCTGCGCCCCGGAGCACACCTGGTGCTGGTCGGCGCGGGCTGGATCGGCGCCGAGACCGCCACCGCGGCCCGTCGGCTGGGCTGCCGGGTGACGGTGCTGGAGGCCGCCGGCGCCCCGCTGCCGGGCGCGCTGCCCGCCGAGCTGACCGAGCCGATGCGGCAGTGGTACGCGCAGGCCGGCGTCGAGCTGCGGCTGGGCGCCCGGGTGGACCGGATCGAGCCGGGCGCCGTGCACCTGGCCGACGGCGAGCTGGTGGTGGCCGACGAGGTGGTGGTCGGCGTCGGCGCCCGCCCGGACACCGCCTGGCTGGCCGGCTCCGGCGTCGAACTGGACGCCGGCGGCGCGGTGTCGGCGGACGCCTCGCTGCGCACCACGCTGCCCGGCGTCTGGGCGGCGGGCGACTGCGTCAGCTACCCCTCGGCCCGCTACGGCGAGCGCGTCTGGGTCCAGCACTGGGACCACGCGCTGCACTCGGGCCGGGCGGTGGCGGCCGCGCTGCTGGGCGGCGAGGTCGCCTACGACCCGGTGCCGTACTTCTGGTCCGAGCAGTTCGGGCGGATGGTGCAGTACGTCGGACGGCACTCCGCCGGCGACCGGCTGCTGTGGCGTGGCTCACCCGAGGACGCGCAGTGGAGCGTGCTCTGGCTGCGCGAGGAGCGGCCGGTGGCGGTGCTCACCGTGGACCGCCCGCGTGACCTGGCCCAGGCCCGGCGGCTGATCGACCAGGGTGCGGTGCTGGATCCGGTGCTGGCCGCGGACCCGGCGCTGCCGCTCAAGTCGGCGGTCCGCTGACACCTCCCTGACGGGGCGGTGGGTGCGCGGTGCCGTCCAAAGATGGCAGGCTGGTGCCGTGAGCGACATGGAAACCAAGATCGAATCCCTGGTCCACGACTGGGTGTACCTGCCCGACATCTCCGAGCGCTGGGGGGTGCTGGTCACCGAGGTCCGCCAGATGGTCAAGGACCACAAGCTGATCGCGGTCCGCCGCGGCCCCAACCGGTCGCTGCAGGTCCCCGCGGACTTCATCACGGACGACGGCCTGGTCAAGCACCTGCCCGGGACCCTGACCGTGCTGCGGGACTGCAGGTTCACCGACGAGGAGATCCTGGAGTGGCTCTTCACCGAGGACCCCTCGCTGCCCGGCAGCCCGATCCAGGCGCTGCGGGAGAACCGCGGTACCGAGGTGAAGCGGCGCGCCCAGGCGATGTCGCTGTGACCCCTGGCGCCCCGCCGCGGGAGCGGCTGGCCGACGCCCGGCTCTACCTCTGCACCGATGCCCGCCGCGAGCAGGGTGACCTGGAGCAGTTCCTGGACACCGTGCTGGCGAACGGCGTGGACATCGTCCAGCTCCGTGACAAGGGCCTGGAAGCCAGGCAGGAGCTGGAGCTGCTGGAGGTCTTCGCCGCCGCGGCCGAGCGGCACGGCAAGCTCTTCGCGGTGAACGACCGGGCGGATGTGGCGCACGCCGCCCGTCCCCAGGTGCTGCACCTGGGACAGGACGACCTGCCGGTGCCGGCCGCCCGGGCGATCCTCGGACCGGACGTGCTGATCGGCCGCTCCTGCCACGCCGAGGCCGAGGTGGCCCGGGCGATCGCCGAGCCGGGGGTGGACTACTTCTGCACCGGTCCGCTCTGGCCGACCCCGACCAAGCCGGGCCGCCACGCACCGGGCCTCGGCCTGGTGGAGTACGCGGCCGCCCAGTCGACCGACCGGCCCTGGTTCGCCATCGGCGGGATCGACCTGGGCAACCTGGACCAGGTGCTGGCCGCGGGCGCCCGCCGGGTGGTGGTGGTCCGCGCGATCACCGCCGCCGAGGACCCGGGCGCCGCGGCCGCCGAGCTGGCCCGCCGGGTCCGCGAGGCGGGCTGACGGCCACTCGGTGGCGCGCGGTCGGTAGGGCGCGGTCAGTAACGGCGTACGGTGGCGGCCCGGGCGAGCGCGAGCAGCGTCTCCCGGGCCGCCTCGTCCTTCACCGGCGCGGCGGCCAGCGCGGCCAGCGAGCGCTCCATCAGCTCCTCGATCCGCTGCTCCACCTGTGCGGGCGCGCCGCTGTCGGCCACCAGCGCGCTCAGCTCGGCGATCTCGGCGGCCGTCAGGTCCGCCGCCCCCAGCCGCTGGTCCAGCCGGGCCGCCTCGGCCCGCGGCAGCGCGCGCAGCGCGAGCGCGACCAGCAGGGTGCGCTTGCCCTCGCGCAGGTCGTCACCGGCCGGCTTGCCGGTCACGGCGGGGTCGCCGAAGACGCCGAGCAGGTCGTCGCGCAGCTGGAAGGCCTCACCCAGCGGCAGCCCGAAGTCGCCGTACGCGGCGACCAGTTCCTCGCTCGCCCCGGCGAGCCGGGCGCCCACCTGGAGCGGCCGCTCGATGGTGTACTTGGCCGACTTGAAGTGGAGCACCGTGGTGGCCCGGGTCAGCGCCAGCTCGTCGGTCGAGTCGCCGGCCACCGGCTCCAGCACGTCCAGGTACTGACCGGCCATCACCTCGGTGCGCATCAGGTCGAAGACCGGCTTGGCGGCCAGCACCGCCGACGCGTCCAGGCCGCAGCGCACGAAGAGCTGGTCGCACCAGATCAGCAGCAGGTCGCCGAGCAGCAGCGCGGCCGCCGCCCCGTACTGCTCGCGGTCGCCGCGCCAGCCCTGCTCGCGGTGCAGCGCCTCGAAGCGGCGGTGCATCGAGGGCAGGCCGCGCCGGGTGTCGCTGCGGTCCATCAGGTCGTCGTGCACCAGGGCGCTGGCCTGCAGCAGCTCCAGTGCGGCGGCCGCGTTGGCGATCCCGCTGGTGCCGTCGCCCGCGCCGTTCGTGCCGTCCTCGCCGCCGGCGCCGCGCCAGCCCCAGTAACAGAAGGCCGGGCGCAGCCGCTTGCCGCCGTCCAGCAGGAAGTCCCGCAGTGCGTCGGCGGCCGCCACCAGGTCCGGGGAGATCGAGCTCAGCAGCGCGTGCTGCTCGGTCATGAACCGGCTGAGCGCGGCGTCCACCTGGGTGCGGGCACCGGCCTGGTCGAGCGGTCGCGCGGGCGTGGGGCTGGGCGAGGTCACGAGGCACTCCGGAGTCACGTGGGTGGAGATCAGACTAGCCGGGCCGCCGGACGGTGCGGCGCAGCAGCTGTCACCGGGTACCGGAGCCGGCCGCCCGCCCCAGCGGGCGGACAGATTGTCTCAAGTGTTGAGCAATACTTGTCCGCCTCGCCGCTGCGACGGCTACTCTGCGAGCATGGCACTCGGCACTCCGTCCACCAGAACCGACCGCGCGCTCACGGTCCGCGAACTCCTGGCGGCTGGGAAGCGTTCGTACTCCTTCGAGTTCATGCCCCCACGCAGTGAGACGGCCGAGCACAAGCTCTGGGCCGCGATCCGCCGCCTGGAGGGCCTCAACCCGAACTTCGTCTGTATGACGTACGGCGCCGGGGGCTCCTCGCGGGGACGCACCGTCAACATGGTCGGCCGGATCGCCACCGAGACGACGCTGACGCCGGTCGCCCACCTGACCGCCGTCGACCACTCGGTGGCCGAGCTGCGCAACATCATCGGCCAGTACGCCGACCAGGGCGTGCGCAACGTGCTCGCGGTGCGCGGCGACCCGCCCGGCGACCCGAGCGCCGAGTGGGTGCGCCACCCGCAGGGCGTCACCTACGCCTACCAGCTGGTCGAACTGATCAAGTCGATCGGCGACTTCTGCGTGGGCGTGGCCGCCTTCCCGCAGATGCACCCGCGCTCCAGCGACTGGGACCAGGACATCCGGCACTTCGTGGCCAAGATGCGGGCCGGTGCCGACTACGCGATCACCCAGATGTTCTTCGAGGTCGAGGACTACCTGCGGCTGCGCGACAAGGTGGTGGCGGCCGGCTGCGAGGCGCCGATCATCCCGGAGATCATGCCGGTGACCAACGTCAAGCAGCTGGAGCGGTTCCCGCAGCTGAGCGGTTCGGCCTTCCCCGCGGAGCTGGACGCCCGGCTGCGCGCGGTGGCCGACGACCCGGTGGCGCTGCGCGAGGTGGGCATGGAGCACGCCACCGCGATGTCCGAGCGGCTGCTCGCCGAGGGCGCGCCGGGCCTGCACTTCATCACTCTCAACGGCTCGACGGCCACCCTGCAGATCTACCAGAACCTGGGCCTGCACCGGGGTTGACGGCCGTGGTGGCGGGGATGTGGGGCGGCGGCGGTCGAACAGGTACAGTCGCCGCACACGCGCGCCGCGCGCCGGGCTGTGCTGGAGGACGCTGATGGGCATCGGGATGCTGGCGTTGTATGCGGCGCTCGCCGTGGTCGCGCTCTGGCTGGTGGCCGAGCTGCTGCTGCAGAACCGTGCGCCGCTGCACTGGCGGGGTCTCGCGCTCGGCGGATTCCTGCTGGTGGCGGCCGGGATGGCGATCCACTCGGTGCCGGTGATCGCGGTGGGAGCCCTGGGCTTCGCCGGCGGGCAGGCGATGGTGACCCTCTCCGTCAAGCGCGGTTACGCCAAGGGCTGGTCGCTGCGGGCCGCCGACGGCTCGCTCCCCGGACCGCTCGCCAAGGTGCCGCTGCTCAGCGCGGCCACCGGGGGTGCGGCGGCGGTCGCCGCCGCGGCGGTGGCGCAGAAGAAGGTCGGCGAGGTCGGCCCGATCGAGGAGTCCGAGCAGCGGGTGCTGCCGGAGCCGGTGCTGCCGCAGGCGGCCGAGGACGGCGACTACGGCGTCTACGAGACCGTCTACGAGCCGTCGGCCGGCCCGGTCCCCGACCCGATGGCGCTTGGCACGGGCGGCCAGTTCACCGATGGCCAGTTCACCGGTGGTCAGTACGCGCAGGGCCAGTTCGTCGACGGTCAGTTCGCGGGTGGCCAGTTCGCCGAGGGCCAGTTCGCGCAGGGCCAGCCGATGGGTGGCCAGCCGATGGCGCAGGAGCAGCTGATGACGCCCGGTCAGCAGCAGCCCGGGTACGGCTACGCCGAGCAGCCGCAGTTCGACCCGCAGTACGGCTACCAGCAGCAGGAGTACGCGGCCTACTACCAGGAGCAGCAGCAGCCCTACGCGCCGTACGAGCCGCAGTGGCAGCAGCAGCCCTACGACCCGAGCCAGTACCAGCCCGAGTACACCGTGCCGCAGCAGCACATCCCGCAGCAGCAGTCGTACGAGTACTACCAGCAGCAGCCGCAGCCCGAGGCCTGGCAGTAGCACCGCGCGGGCCGTCCGCCCGTCCGTCCGCTCCGGCCGCTCGCTCGCTCCGGCCGGCAGCCCGTCAGGCGGGCCCGATCAGCCCCGCCACCACGCAGGCCGACATGCCGGCCCGGGCCAGCCCGCCACCCGGGTGCGCGGCCCCGCCGAGCAGGTAGTGCCCGTCCTGTCCGGTGCTGTTGGCCGGCTGGAGGAAGGCCCCGCCGGCGCCCGCGAGTGCCGGGCGCGGCACGGCGCCGCCCGGGGCCAGCGTCTCCCGCTCGGTGTCCGCCGGGGTCCGCACCACCCGCCAGAGCACCCGCTCGCCGAGGCCGAGCCCGGCCGCGTCCGCGTGGGCGATCAGCTGGTCGGCGAAGCGGTCGGCGACGCCCGGGGCGGTCCAGTCCAGCCGCGCCTGGGAGGGGACGGTCACGGTCAGGGTGACCGCCTCGTGCTCCTCGTCCGGGCGGCCCGACGGATCGTCAGGACGCAGTACCTGCACGGTGGGACGCTCGGGCAGGCTGGGCCCGCTGCCGAATACGGCCGCCAGCTCCGCGCTCCGGTCGGCGGCGTGCACCACGGTGCGCTGCGCGGTGCCGGGCGGGCGGGCACCGCGCAGCGCGAGCAGCACGCTGACCCGTCCCGGCAGTGCGGCCTCGGTGGGCGCCGGGCGCAGCACCAGGTCGGCCTCGGGCGGGTCCTGGCCGACGCGGGTGTCGAAGCGGAACTCCACCCCGCGCTGCTCGCACCGCCGGTACACCGCCTCGGCCAGGGCCCGCAGTCCGCCCCGCACCGACCAGACGCCGAAGGTCTGCTCCATGTACGGGATCACGGTGGCGCCGGCCGGGGCGGTGCGCGGGTCGAAGCCGAACCGCAGCGCGTACTCGGTGAGCAGCGCGGTCAGCGCCGGGTGCCCGCCCAGCTCGCGGGCGGCGATCTGGTCCAGGGTCGGCGCCGGGCCGCCGGGCCGCAGCCGGGCCAGGCCGCGGCGCGGGGCGGCGGGGTAGGGGTCGGTGCCGAGCGCGCCGGGGTCGGCGGGCAGCGGCTCCTCCAGCAGCGGGCGGCGGGTGGCCTCCCAGACGGTGCGGCCGCGGTTCATCACCGCGCCCCAGCGCTCACCCGCCCCCGCGCCGAGCGCCGTGTCCAGCGCCTGCGCGACGCCGCCGCGGGAGGCGTTGGGCAGGGCCAGCGCGGTGCCGTCGGCGAACAGGTGCCGGCTCTCGGGGTCCACCGGGGCCAGCTCGACCAGCTGCTCCAGCGGTTCCCGGCCGGTCTTGAGCGCCAGGTCGCGGTAGACGGCGGGCAGCGTCAGCAGCGTCGGTCCGGTGTCGAAGGCGAAACCCTCGCGCTGGTACCGGCCGAGCATCCCGCCGTAGGTCCCGGCCGCCTCGCAGACCGTCACCCGGTGCCCGACGGTGGCCAGCCGGGCCGCCGCCGCCAGTCCGCTGATGCCCGCTCCGATGATGACGATCCGTGCCATGACGCGTGATCCTAATCGGCATCGGCCGGCTGCTGCGCCAGTGCCCGGGCCACGGCGCGGGCGAAGGCGTCCGGGTTGTCCAGCATCACGTTGTGCCCCGCCTCGGGGATCGCGAAGTGGCGCACCCCCGGGCCCGGCAGGTGCGCGGTGCCGTCCGCGGCGGGGTACACGAAGGCGCGTGGGATCGGCAGCTCCAGCAGCAGCTCGCGCATGGTCGGGCTGGTGCCCCGGGCCAGGTGCACCGCGCTGCGGTACAGCGCGGTGCGCCCGGCCAGCCGCATGGTGGACCACCAGTGCGGACCGACCGCCTCGCGCACCTCGCGCCAGCCGCCGGCCAGGAACTCCGCCTCCTGGTAGGCGGCGATCCCGCGGCTGCCGCCGCGCCCGGGCCCGGGCGGGATCGGGTCGAGGTTGGCGTCCACCAGGACCAGCGCCGCCACCAGCTCGGGGTGCCGGTGCGCCAGCACGATCGCCACCGCTCCGCCCATGCTGTGCCCGATCACCTCCGCGCCGCCGACCCGGGCCGCGCGCAGTGCCGCCGCGACGGCGTCGGCATGGGCCTCCAGCGTGTACGGGAAGTCGGTGGGCCGATCGCTGAGGCCGAAGCCCAGCAGGTCGAGCAGGAGCGAGCGGCGCCCGGCGAGCAGCGGGTGGGCGGCGCCGGCCGCGAAGTACGCGGGGGAGCTGGCGCCCAGGCCGTGCAGGTAGACGCGGGTCGGTGCGTCGGCGGCGCCGGGCAGTTCGACCCAGCGGATCAGGTCGCCGGCGGGGGTGACGGGGGCAGCGTGCACAGAAACCATCCTCGATATCTAGGTACCTCGAAGCCGAGGTATGACATCGTAGCCCCATGCTGAAGCTGGCGATCCTCGGATTTCTCTACGAGCAGCCGTTGCACGGCTACGAACTGCGCCGTCACCTGGCGGCGCTGGCCGGTCACGTCCGGCCGATCAGCGACGGCACGCTCTACCCGGCGATCAAGAAACTGGAGGCGGCGGGCCTGCTGCGCCGCGAGACCGAGCCCGGCAGTGCCGCCGCGCCCCGGCACACCCTGCACCTGACCGAGGCCGGCCGGGCCGAGCTGCTGGCCGCCCTGCGGGTGCCGGACGAACTGGACATCAGCGACGAGAACCGCTGGTTCACCCTGCTCGCCTTCCTGCGCCACCTGGACGGCGAACCGGGCGCCCAGCGGGCCGTGCTGGAGCGCCGGCTGGCCTTCCTGCGGACCCCGGCCAGCTTCTTCTACGACGGTGAGCGCCCGATCGGTGCCGAGGAGCTGGCCGACCCGTTCCGCCAGGGCATGCTGCTGATCGCCCGGGCCACCACCAGGGCCGAACTGGCCTGGCTGGAGAGCACCCTGGCCGCGCTGCCGGCCTGACCGGCGCCGGGCCGGCGGTGGACCTGCCGGTACCGGGCGGGCCTGCGATCGTGCCGGGCGGGATTGTCAGTGCCGGGCGCGAGCATGGCGGTGGACGGGTCGACCGGCCCGCACCACCCGCTGGACCGGGGGAGAGACCATGACCGTCGCCGACCTCCATGGGGACACGTCCCGGCCACCGGCCGTGGGCGAGCTCCCGCTGCGCTCCGTTGACGTGCACCCGGTGCTGCTCAAGGCCGGTGCCCCGCCCGCCGCCCGCGACCTGCTCGCCCAGGCCCACCGCACGCTGCTCGCGGCCGCCGCTTCCCAGGACCCGCTGGAGCGCTACGCCACCGCGCACCTGGCCGCCCTGCGCACCACCGCGGCGGTGCTCGCGGTGCGCGGCCGCCCGGAGAAGAACCCGCGTCGCCGAAAAGCCATCCGCAGTGCCTGGGAGGTGCTGCCCGAGGTGGCCCCCGAGCTCGCCGAGTGGGCGCTCTACTTCGCCGCCGGTGCCGCCAAGCGGGCGGCCGCCGAGGCCGGGGTGCCCGGCGCGGCCTCGGCGCGCGACGCCGACGACCTGATCCGCAATGCCGCGCTCTTCGTCCGCTTGGTCGAGCGGGTCCTGCAGCTGGGAGGCAATAGGATCGAAGGCGACTGAGCCGCCGGCCTCCTGAAGGAGACGACCCTTGTACCCGACGCGTCCTCGCAGCGCCCTGCGCACCGCCGTGGTCTGGGAGGTGGTCAGGGCGGCGCTGGAGCGCCGCGCCACCGAGCTGGACCAGCCGGTGCTGGACGTGTTGGACACCGGCGGCGGGACGGGCAACTTCGCCGTCCCGGTGGCCCGGCTCGGCCACCGGGTCACCGTGGTGGATCCCAGCCCCGACGCGCTCTTCGCCCTCGAACGCCGGGCGGCCGAGGCCGGGGTGACCGACCTGGTGCGCGCGGTGCAGGGCGACACCCAGACGCTGCCCGAGGTGATCGCCCCGGCCTCGGTGGACGCGGTGCTCTGCCACGGCGTCCTGGAGGTGGTCGACGACCCCGCGGAGGCGCTCGGCCACCTGACCGCCACCCTGCACAAGGGCGGCCTGGTCAGCCTGCTGGCCGCCAACCGCAACGGCGCGGTGCTCGCCCGGGCGCTGGCCGGCCACTTCGACGAGGCCCGCACCGTGCTGGACGCCCCCGACGGCCGCTGGGGCGCCGGCGACCCGATGCCGCGCCGCTTCACCGCCGATGAGCTGCACCGGCTGGCCGCCGACAGCGGCCTGCGGGTGGCCTCGGTGCACGGCGTGCGGGTCTTCGCCGACCTGGTGCCCGGCGTCCTGGTGGACACCGAGCCCGGCGCCATGGAGGCGCTGCTCAAGCTGGAGGAGGCCGCGGCCCAGCAGCCCGCCTTCCACGCCGTCGCCACCCAGCTGCACCTGCTCGCCCACCTCGGCTGAGCCCACCCGCCCCTTGGTTCACCTGGGCGGGCACTCGGCGGCCGCCACATGCGTTTCCCTGGTGGTGGGGAGGGGCGGATGTGGCGGACACGACCGGTCGCCGCCCACCCCGGAACCCGTCGACGGACCGTATGATCTGGGTAAAGCCAGAACGCATGACGGCCTGACGCATGGGGCATATGGACCACAACAAGGCCAGGTGGCGGACCGGTCGCCCCGCGACCGACGAGTAGGAGGACTCCGTGCCGCTCTCGGAGCACGAGCAGCGACTGCTCGATCAGATGGAGCGAGCGCTGTACGCCGAAGATCCCAAGTTCGCGACGGCGCTTGAGGGAACCGGGCTGCGCACACACACCCGCCGGCGGGTGTACCTGGCCGCGGCGGGATTTGTGGTCGGAGTGGCCCTCCTGATGGGAGGCATGATCATTCAGCCGCAGCAGATCTGGCTGAGCGTGATCGGCTTCCTGGTGATGCTCGGCTGCGCGCTGGTCGCGGTGGCCGGCTGGCGCAAGAACCCCGTGGTCGGGCCGGGCCCCGGCGGCCTGCGGGCGGCTCCGCCGGTCCGGCGCAAGGCCAGCGTGATGGACCGGATGGAGCAGCGCTGGCAGCGCCGTCGGGACGAGCACGACGGCCTCTAGGCACGATCGACCGAAGGAGGCCGGGCGCACGGAGCCCGGCGCGGGAAGTCAATCGAACGAAGCACAGTGGGCGGGTGATCCTCTCGGATCGCCCGCCCACTGTGCTGTCCGGCCTCAGCCGGTCGGCCCCGGAGGCCGCCCGGCCCTGGGGCCGGGCGGCCGATCCTGCCGGACGCCCTAACCCTGGTCCCGCCGACGGCGCCGCAGCCGGCTCAGCGGTCGGCCGAGCGCGCCGGCCAGCCGCCGCCGCGCGGCCTGCCCGCGCAGCCGCGCCGACAGCATGCGGTCCGACAGCCGCCAGACCAGCCGCGCCGCCGAGGGCGGCAGCAGGGCCGCGCGCAGCCGCTGCCCGCGGCCGGCCGAGGCCCGCAGGCGCTGGTGCACCGTGCGGACGTCGGATCCCAGTGCGGGCTGCGGCCCGGCCTCGCGGGCGTACAGCACCTGTTCGGTGGCCAGCGCCACCCGGCCCACCGCGGCCCGGCCCGGCTCGTCCAGGTCGGCCGCCAGGCTGATCCGCTCCCCGGTGTGCCGCGGGCTGTGCGCCTGGTCGGGCGGGATGCCCAGGTCCCAGGCGGTGTCGATCAGCTCCGCCCAGGCCGCCAGCACCTGCTCGTCGGTGAGCTGCCCACCGGGGCCGCCCGGCCCGCGCCGGCCGCCGCCCAGCCGGCGCCGGCGCAGCCGGGCCCGCCAGAGCATCGGCGACAGCAGCAGGAGCAGCACGGCCGCACCGGCCGCGATCAGCCCCAGCACCTGCCCGGACAGGCCACCGGAGGCGGGCGCCGCCACCGTCGGCAGCTGCTGCGGCTCCTGCTGGCCGCAGCCGCCCTGCCGGCGGCCCGGCGCCCCGCAGCTGGAGTCGGCCGAGGGCGCCGACTGCGCGGGGGCGTCGGCCCGGGCGGAGGGCTGCTCGGTGGGCGCGTTCTGGCTCGGCGCGACCTGCGGCCCGCTGTAGTCCGGCGCCACCCCACGGCTCGGGGTGGGCTCGAACCGCATCCACCCGGCGCCGGAGAAGTACAGCTCGGGCCAGGCGTGGTAGTCCTTGGAGCCCACCACGTAGTTCCCGTTGCCCTGGTCGGCGCCGGGCGCGAAGCCCACCGCGACCCGGGCCGGGATGCCCAGGGTGCGGGCCATCGCGGCCATGGTGGCCGCGAAGTGCACGCAGAAGCCCTTGCGGTCCTGCAGGAAGGTGGCGATCGCGGTCGGCCCGGTGCCCGGGTCCACCGAGGAGCTGTAGACGAACCCACCGGTGGTGGTGAACCAGTCCTGCAGCGCCACCGCCTTGTCGTAGTCCGAGCTCCTGCCGTTGGTGACCTGCAGGGCCAGCTGCTTGACCACGGCCGGCAGGTTGGCCGGCAGCTTGGTGTAGTGATCGGTGATCGAGCCGGGCGCCGGCGGCGCCGCGCGCAGCTGGTCGGCGGTCGGCATGACGTCCAGCGAGGTCACCGTGTAGTTCAGGCCGGTGGCCTTCTGCCCCCGGTCGCCGATCACCGCGCCGACGTCCGGCTCGAAGCGCCAGTTGCCCGACACGTCGACCCGGCTGATCGGGTAGGGGGCCGGCAGCCAGTCGGTGCTCAGGCTGCTGGAGATCTGGATCTGGGTGTCCATCGGGCTGGTCGCCACGTCGCTTCCGAGCCCGGTGGGCCGCGGCATGGTGCTGGGCACCGTTTCGGCCGACTGGTTGCCCGGCTTCCACTCGACGCCGTTGAACTCGTCCAGCGCGGTGATCCGCAGGTAGGCGGTGGCCAGCGCCGGGTCGTCGCCGTGGTACTGGATCAGCTCCTGGTTGTCCGGCCGGCGCAGCCCGTCGGTCAGCGAGACCACCGGGTTGAGCGCGTTGATGCTGCCGTTGCCCGAGCCGGAGCCGCCGTCGCCGAAGCCGCCGTTGACCAGGCTGAGGTCCCAGTTGGGTGCCAGCACCGGCAGCAGCAGTGCGCAGGCCAGCGCGATCACGCCGATCCGGTGGCCGCCGGTGGGCAGCCCGTCGCGGCTCTCGGGGGCGCCGGCGCCGCGGAAGACCCGGCCCCAGCGGGAGAGCCGGTCGCGGCCCTCGGCGAAGAGCAGCATCAGGTAGCCGCCGCCGGCCGCCAGGAACCAGAGCCAGCTGGCGCCGCCCGCGGAGCCGGCCAGCCCGGTGCCCACCGAGTAGAGGGCCAGCAGCGGCAGGCCGGCCGGCGCCGCCTTGCGGTAGGTGACCGCCAGCGCGTCCACCGCGACCGCCACCAGGGCGACCGCGGCGATCAGCAGGAACCGCAGGCCCGCGGTGGCCGGGGCCGGGATGGCGTAGGAGCTGATGTCGTTGCCGGCGGCGGTCAGCAGATTGTTGAAGGCCGACAGGGTGCCCGGGCCCGGCAGCACCCCGGCGGTGAAGCTTCCGCCCACCGAGCCGAGCAGCAGCAGGTAGCAGACCACCACCAGCTGGGCCAGCACGATCAGTGGGCGGGCCGTCGCCAGTCGGCGCAGCCCGGCGCCGACCAGGGCGACCACCACGATCAGCAGACCGGCGGACTGCACCCAGCCGGAGGGCCGCAGCAGCGGGGTCAGGCCGAGCATCGCCAGCCCGGTGGCCAGCGCCGCGTACAAGGTCAGTCTCGCGCGCGTGGTCACGCGCCCACCCCCTTCGAGCGCCGGCCGCTGCCGGCCTGGGCCTGATGCCGGTCCGCCAGTCGCCACAGTTCGGGCACCGAGTCCCCGGCCCGGACGGGCAGCACGGTCCAGCCGGCCTCGCGCAGCAGCCGCAGCTGCCGGTCGTTCTCCTCGGCCTCGGCGTCCGGGAAGAGCTGACGCAGGCCGGCCCAGGTCCCGGTGTCCAGCACGAAGGCGATCGCCGCCCCCGTGCGGCGCCGCAGTCGGCCGAGTTCGGCCAGCTGTTCGTCCTCCAGCTCGCCGAGGATCGCCACCAGCAGCCCCTCGCCGCCCAGCCGCAGCACCTCCTCGGCGCGGGCCAGCCCGCTGCCGTGGGAGTGCTCCAGCACGGCCAGCGAGTCCAGCAGCAGGCCGACCGACTCGCTGACCGAGCCGCTGCCCCCGGAGCTGATCGCGGGGACCTGGATACCGCTGTCGGTCAGCAGCCGGGTCCGGTAGCCGCGCTCCATCAGGTGGTTGCCGACCGAGGCCGCGCAGCTGACCGCCCACTCGAAGGAGGAGGCGGGGCCGCTGCCCCGGTGCCCGGTCGCGCGGGTGTCGAGCAGCACGGTGGCGCGGGCGCGCAGCGGCTGCTCCTCCCGGCGCACCATCAGCTCGCCGTACTTGGCGGTGGACTTCCAGTGCACCCGGCGCAGGTCGTCGCCGTGCCGGTACTCGCGCGGCACGGTGTCGTCGTCGCCGGCCAGCGCCACCGCACGGGACATGCTGTCGCCGTAGCCGGCCCACTCGCCGGACAGCCGCACCGGCGGCAGCACCTGCACCTGGGGGACCACGGTGAGGGTGTCGGAGGCCGTGAAGGCCCGGGTCAGCTCGACCATCCCGAACGGGTCGCTCAGCCGCAGCTGGAGCGGGCCCAGCGGGTAGCGGCCGCGCAGGTCGGAGCGGACCCGGTAGGAGACCTCGCGGTAGCCGCGCGGCTCGACCCGGTCCAGCACGAAGCGCGGACGCGGGCCGAGCACGTAGGGCACCCTGTCCTCCAGCATCAGCAGGCCGGTGGGGGTGCGCGAGATGTTGTCCACCCGCAGGTGCACCCGCGCCTCCTGGCCGGCCGTCGCCCGGTGCGGGGTGAGCCGGCGGCCGCTGGCCACCCGGTAGCGGGTGCGCAGCATCAGCAGGGCGGCCGCCAGTGGCAGCGCGGCCAGCAGCATCCCGACCCGCAGCAGCGCGCTCTGGCCCAGCAGGTAGGAACAGGCCACCGCGGTCACCCCGGCGGCGAGGAAGGAGCGGCCGCGGGTGGTCAGGCCACGCAGCCCGGCGCGGAAGCCGGACGGTTCACCTGCTGGAGCCACCTCAGGACCGCCGACCGAGACCGCCGGCGCCCGGACCCTGCGGGTGCGGGATCGGCACCCGGGCGACCAGCTCGGCGACGATCTGCTCGGCGCTGCGCCGGCTCAACTGGGCCTCGGCGGTGGGCAGCAGGCGGTGCGCCAGGATCGGCACGGCCAGCGCCTGCAGGTCGTCGGGGAGCACGTACTCGCGTCCGGCCAGCGCGGCCGCGGCGCGGGCGGCCCGGATCAGGTGCAGGGTGGCCCGGGGGGAGGCGCCCAGGCGCAGCTCGGGCGACTGGCGGGTGGCGGTGACCAGCTCGACCGCGTAGCGGCGGATGCTCTCGGCCACGTGCACGGTGCGGACCAGGTCGATCAGCTTGAGGATGTCGTCGGCGTGCGCGACCGGCTGCAGGTCCTCCAGCGGGGAGCTGCCGCCGTGCGAGTCCAGCATCGCCAGCTCGGCCTCGGGGCTCGGGTAGCCGATCGAGATCCGGGCCATGAAGCGGTCCCGCTGGGCCTCGGGCAGCGGGTAGGTGCCCTCCATCTCCACCGGGTTCTGGGTGGCCACCACCATGAACGGCAGCGGCAGCTCGTAGGTGGTGCCGTCGATGGTGACCTGCCGCTCGGCCATCGACTCCAGCAGTGCCGACTGGGTCTTGGGCGAGGCCCGGTTGATCTCGTCACCGACCACGATCTGCGCGAAGATCGCGCCGGGCCGGAACTCGAAGTCCATCCGCTGCTGGTCGAAGACGTTGGTGCCGGTGACGTCCGAGGGCAGCAGGTCGGGGGTGAACTGGATGCGGCGCACCGTACAGTCCACCGACCGGGCCAGCGCCTTGGCCAGCATGGTCTTGCCCACGCCCGGCACGTCCTCCAGCAGCAGGTGCCCCTCGGCCAGCATCACGGTCAGCGCCAGGCGCACCGCTTCCGGCTTGCCCTCGATCACACTCTCGACCGAGGAGCGGACCCGCTCGATGACCGCGCTCAACTCGGGCAGGCCCACCGATCCCATCGGGACCGCCGCCGCAGACCGCGGGGTGACCCCGTGCCTGTCGAGACCGGCCTGCTCGTTGTAGGTCGTCACCCGTTCGCTCCTCGCCCCTGCTCACGCCGGTCCGTTGACCCGGAGCCGGCCCCACCCGGTCAGACGCGGCCAGGGCCCGGTTCGGATCACGGTCCGATCGAAGCTCGGGGTTGGGCTCGCGGGCGGACCGTCTCCGGTGGTCGAGATGCCGGTCCGCAGCCGCATTCTTCCCTGAGCGGCGACCAGAAGTCACCCGATGGGGGCGAGGGCGAGGGCGTGGGCGGGTCGGAGCGGGAGTCAGTGCACCTCGCGCAGCAGACCGGTGTGCACGTCGAAGACGAAGCCGCGGACATCGTCCGTGTACGGCAGGAACGGCGAGGTGCGCACCCGCTGCATGGACTGGCGCACATCGCCGTCCAGGTCGACGAAGGACTCCACGGCCCACTGCGGGCGCTGGCCCACCTCCAGCTCCAGCTCGTGGCGGAAGTCCTCGGTCAGGCCGAGCAGGCCGCAGCCGGTGTGGTGGATCAGTGCGACCGATTGGGTGCCGAGGGCACGCTGGCTGATGGTCAGCGAGCGGATGGTGTCGTCGGTCACCACGCCGCCGGCGTTGCGGATCACATGGGCGTCGCCGAGTTCGAGGCCGAGTGCGGCGAACAGGTCGAGGCGCGCGTCCATGCAGGCCACCACGGTGACCTTCCGCACCGGACGGGCGTCCATGCCGCCGTCCCTGAACCCTTCCGCGTAGCCGCGGTTGGCGGTGACGAAGCGATCGATGATCGTCTCAGTGGCCGAGGCAGTGGGGCCGGTGGGGGAGATACCGTCTGGGGTCACTGTCATAGGTACGACGTTAGTAGGAATCGGGTGGGTGTGGTGAGCCCGATTTCCGATCCGTCGGCCGGTGTGACGCAGCGCATAGGGGTGCGCGTGGCGCAAGGCGACGCCAGAGGCTCGGACGGTAGTCTGACGGTCCGTACGCGGCCCGCGGCCTCCTCCCGCTCCGTGCCACCTGACGCACCTTCCCCGGCGCCGGGCGGTAGCGCCTTCCCCCCAGCGAGCGGGCGGGGACCCCGGGCGGCGTCCGGGAGCGCCGGTGTTGTGGGCGAGAATGGGGCGGATCACGGCTCCCGGCGCCCGCAGGCGGCTGACGGGCGGCACCCGCACCGAGGAAAGGCGCCCCCGCGCATGGCCACTGGCACACCGGAACCCAAGCACGTCCCGGTCATGCTGCAACGCTGCATGGACGCGCTGGCCCCGGCGATCAGCGCACCCGGTGCGGTGGTGGTGGACGCCACCCTGGGTCTGGGCGGGCACAGCGAGGCGCTGCTGCGTCAGTTCCCCGAGGTCCGGCTGGTCGCGGTGGACCGCGACCCGGTGGCGCTGCGGCTGTCCGGCGAGCGGCTGGCGCCGTTCGGCGAGCGGGCCACCCTGGTGCACGCGGTCTACGACGAGATCCCCGAGGTGCTGGCCGATCTCGGCATCGCCGAGGTCCAGGGCCAGCTCTTCGACCTCGGCGTCTCCTCGATGCAGCTGGACGAGGCCGAGCGCGGCTTCGCCTACGCCCAGGACGCCCCGCTGGACATGCGGATGGACCAGAGCCGCGGACTGAGCGCGGCCGAGGTGCTCAACACCTACACCCACGGGCAACTGGCCCGGATCCTCAAGGTCTACGGCGAGGAGCGGTTCGCCGGGAAGATCGCCTCGGTGATCCTGCGGGAGCGCGAGAAGGAACCGTTCAGCAACAGCGCGCGTCTGGTGGAGTTGGTGCGCAACGCGATCCCGGCGGCGACCCGGCGCACCGGCGGCAACCCGGCCAAGCGGACCTTCCAGGCGCTGCGGATCGAGGTCAACGGCGAGCTGGAGGTGCTCGACCGGGCCATCCCGAACGCGCTCGGGGTGCTGGCGCTCGGCGGGCGGATCGCCGTGATGTCCTACCAGTCGCTGGAGGACCGCCTGGTCAAGCAGTACTTCGCGGCCGGTGCCACCAGCACCGCGCCACCCGGGCTGCCGTTCATCCCCGAGGAGCACCAGCCCTGGCTCAAGCTGATCACCCGCGGTGCCGAACTGGCCACCGAGGCGGAGATCGAGGAGAACCGGCGCGCCGCGCCCGTGCGGCTGCGGGTGGCGGAGAGGATCCGGAGTACGAAGACCCGGGGCTAGGTCCTGACCGGACCCAAGGCCGTACGGGGGGCGATGACGGGCGAGGGCGTGAAGGTGAACCGGGAGAACAGGGTGCAGGCGGACCAGCGGAGCAGGCTGCTGCCCGGGCAGCCGGGACGGGCCCGGATCACCGTGCGGCCCGGGCGCCCGGCGCGCGGCGGGCGCGGGCGGATGCCGTTCGCGGTGCTGATGGTGCTGCTGCTGGCCTCCGGGCTGCTCGGACTGCTGATGCTGAACACGGCGCTCAACGAGGGCTCCTTCGAGCTGACGAAGCTGCAGAAGCAGACCACCACCCTGACCGACCAGCAGCAGAGCCTGCAGCAGCAGATCGACCACGCCGGGGCCCCCGACGCGCTGGAGCGCAGCGCCCGCCAGCTCGGCATGGTGCCCGGCGGGGACCCGGCCTTCCTGCAGGACGACGGCAAGGTGCTCGGCAGCCCCGGGCCCGCCAAGGACAGCCCGCCGGTCAAGCGCACCGGCGTCGACCTGTGGCCGGCCGCCGGCCCCGCCGCGCCCGCCCCGGCCGCCGCCCCGGCTCCCGCGGGCGGGTCCGTCGATCCGGCGGCAGGTGCCGAGGGCTCGCTGCGGGTCGACCCCGTCAGCCCCGCGCCGAGCCAGAGCCCCGGTGCGAGCCCGTCCGCAACCCCCAGCCCGAGCCCGAGCGGAAGCCCCCGATGACCACCCCACGCCGCCCCGGCAACCCAGGCGAGCGCCGTGAGCGGCCCGCCGCCCCCCAGCAGCGCCGCACCGGTGAACGGCCGCGCGGGCCCCGCGACCAGCCGCCGAAGGCCGCCGCCAAGCCGTCGGGCGCGGCCAGGGCCGCCGGGCGGCCGCCCACCCGGCGTCCGGCTCCCGCCAAGCGCCCCGCAGCGGCCCGCCGCCCTGCCGCCCGCCCGCCGGCGCGCCGGCTCAGGCTGGCCGACCCCAAGCGCCGGCTGCGGGTGGTCACCATCGCGCTGGCCGTGGTCTTCTCGATCTTCGCCGGGCGCCTGGTGCAGATCCAGCTGGTCGACTCCAGCGCGCTGGCCGCCGACGCCAGCACCTACCGCTACGTGGAGGTCACCCTCCCCGCGAACCGCGGCTCGATAACGACCGCCGACGGCGTGGCGCTGGCCACCACGGTGGACGCCTACGACATCACCGCGGACCCGACCATGTTCACCCCCGAGGCGCTGCACATCCCCGACGGCCCCGAGCAGGCCGCGGACCTGCTGGCGCCGATCCTGAACATGCCCCGGGACAAGGTGATCGCCAAGCTGCGCACGCCCAAGACCAAGGGCATCACGGTGGCCCCCCAGCAGAGCCCGCAGACCCGCAACCAGATCACGGACCTGCAGACCGCGCTCACCAAGAAGGTCGACACCAAGGCCTGCCGGGCGCAGAAGCAGCAGGCCGCCAAGCCGGTCGGCCAGGGCGGCCGCAGCAGCATCGACGACGCCTGCGCCAATCCGCTGGTGGGGATCTTCTCGAAGGAGACCTCCAGCCGGGTCTACCCGGCCGACGGCCTGGCGTCCAACCTGGTCGGCTTCGTCAACAGCGAGGGCACCGGGGCCGGCGGCCTGGAGCTGCAGTACCAGAAGCTGCTGGCCGGACAGGCCGGTCACCGCACCTCGGCGGTCTCCGGCGGCCAGCCGATCCCCACCGGCAGCGGCACCACCCAGCAGGACGCGGTGCCCGGCAGCGATGTGCGCCTGACCATCAACCAGGACATCCAGTGGGCCGCCCAGCGGGCCATCACCGACCAGGTGAGCACGGCCGGCGCGGAAAAGGGCTATGTGATCGTCCAGGACGTGAAGAGCGGTCAGGTCCTGGCCATGGCCACCTCGCCCGGCTTCAATCCCAACGACCTGAGCACCGCCACCGCCGACCAGCTCGGCAACCCGGCCCTGCAGGACGCCTACGAACCGGGCAGCACCGCGAAGCTGATGACCATGTCCGCCGTGCTGGACACCGGCAGCGCCACCTGGGACAGCCACGTGACCGTCCCCGGCACCCTGCAGCGCGCCGACCGGGTCTTCCACGACGACGTCGACCACGACACCTGGTACCTGACCCTGGCCGGGGTGCTCGCCAAGTCCTCCAACATCGGCACCATCGAGGCCGCCGAGCACCTGGGCAAGGACCAGCAGCAGTCGAACCAGATCCTCGGCGGCTACCTGCAGAAGTTCGGCATCGGGCAGCCCAGCGGCCTCGGCTTCCCCGGGGAGACCCGCGGGATCCTGGCGAACCCGGCCGACTGGAAGGGCTCGCAGCAGTACACCATCCCGTTCGGCCAGGGCCTGTCCGTCAACGCGCTGCAGGCCACCTCGGTCTTCTCCACCATCGCCAACGGCGGCGTCCGGGTGGCGCCCAGCCTGGTGGCCGGGGTGACCGGCCCGGACGGCCGCTACACCCCCGCCGCCGCGCCCGCGCAGACCCGGGTGGTCAAGCCGGAGACGGCCAAGACGGTGAGCGAGATGCTGGAGTCGGTGGTCACCGACGAGCAGGGCACCGGCAACGCCGCCCAGATCCCCGGCTACCGGGTGGCCGGCAAGACCGGCACCGCCAACCGGGTGGACCCCAAGACCGGCAAGTACAACGGTTACACCGCCTCCTTCATCGGCTTCGCGCCCGCCGATGCGCCCCGGGTCACGGTCTCCTGCGTGATCCAGAACCCGGTCAACGGGCACTTCGGCGGTCAGCTCTGCGGTCCGGTCTTCAAGCAGGTGATGGAGTTCACCCTCAAGACCCTCCAGGTGCCGCCGAGCGGCAGCGCGGCGCCCAACCTGCCCGTCGACTGGAAGCCCTGAAATCATGGCCACATCTGTGAACCACCTCACATCCAGCGGCCCGGTCCAGGGGGCTGACCGAGGCTCACTTGGCTTCCGGAGCCCTGGGGCCGATAGCCTGCCCGCCGTGCCGAAATCAGACCAAACCCGTGTGAGCCCACCCCGCCCGAGTGCGGCGGTGCCCGTCCCGCTCGCCGAGATCGCCGAACTGCTGGGCGTCGCGGCGGTCGAGGGCGAGCCGGCCACCGGCATCACCCACGACTCGCGCGCGGTGCGACCGGGCGACCTCTACGTCGCCTTCGCCGGGGCCAACCACCACGGTGCCGCCTTCGCGGCCCAGGCCGCGGCGGCCGGAGCCGTCGCCCTCCTCACCGACCCGGCGGGCGCCGAGCAGGCCGCGACGGCCCTGACGGGCGACCTGGCCGTGCCGGTCCTCGTGGTGGCCAGCCCCCGCGAGTTCATGGGCGCGCTGGCCGCCCGGATCTACGGCGACCCCTCGCAGGCGCTGCTGACCATCGGCATCACCGGCACCAACGGCAAGACCACCACCTCGTACCTGATCGAGGGCGGCCTCAAGGGCGCCGCCCGCACCCCGGGGGTGATCGGCACGGTGGAGATGCGGGTCGGCAGCGAGCGGATCAAGAGCGAGCGCACCACCCCCGAGGCCACCGACCTGCACGCGATCCTCGCCGTGATGCGCGAGCGCGGGGCCGACGCGGTGGTGATGGAGGTCTCCAGCCACGCGCTGGTCTTCGGCCGGGCCGACGGCGTCGGCTACGACGTGGCCGTCTTCAACAACCTGACCCCGGAGCACCTCGACTTCCACCCGGACATGGAGGACTACTACCGGGCCAAGGCGCGGCTCTTCGAGGCCGGCCGCAGCCGGGCCGGGGTGGTCAACCTGGACGACGCCTACGGTCGCCGGCTGGCCGCCGAGGCCGCCATCCCGGTCAGCAGCTTCTCCGCCACCGGCGCCGCCGAGGCCGACTGGCGCGCGGTGGACGTGCAGCTGGGCCCGATCGGCTCGACCTTCCGGGTGCTGGGCCCCGACGGCCAGGCGGCCGACGCCGCCGTGCCGCTGCCCGGGCCGTTCAACGTGGCCAACGCGCTGGCCGCGATCACCGCGCTGGTCACCGCCGGGCTGCCGCTGGCCGAGGTGGTGGCCGGGGTGGCCGCGGTGCCGGGCGTGCCGGGCCGCCTGGAGCGGGTGGACGCCGGGCAGGACTTCGTCGCCGTGGTCGACTACGCGCACAAGCCGGACGCGCTCGACGCGGTGCTGGCCTCGCTGCGCGAGGTCACCAAGGGCCGGCTGCACGTGGTGGTGGGCTGCGGCGGCGACCGCGACCCCTTCAAGCGCGCCCCGATGGGCAGGAGCGCCGCCCTGCTCGCCGACACCGCCGTGCTGACCAGCGACAACCCGCGCTCCGAGGACGCGCTGGCGATCCTGGCCAGCATGCTGGTCGGCGCGCTGGAGGTCCCCGAGGCCGAGCGCGGCGAGGTCCTGCTGGTGCCGGACCGGGCGGCGGCGATCGCCGCCGCGGTGGCCCGCGCGCACGCCGGGGACACCATCCTGGTGGCCGGCAAGGGCCACGAGCTGGGTCAGTACGTCAAGGGCGAGGTCCGCCCGTTCGACGACCGGGAGGTGCTGCGCGAGGCCATTGTGCGCAGCCACCCCCAGTCCCGAGGAGTGGAGCAGCCGTGATCGCACTGACCCTGGCCGAGGTGGCCGCCGCGACCGGCGGTGAACTGGCCGACGGGGCCGACCCGCAGGCGCTGGTGACCGGACCGCTGGCGATCGACTCCCGCAAGGCGGCGCCCGGCGGCCTGTTCGCCGCCTTCCGCGGCGAGCGGGTGGACGGACACGACTACGCCGCGGCGGCCGTCGCGGCCGGCGCGGTGGCGGTGCTCGCCGAGCGCCCGCTGGGCGTACCCGCGGTGCTCGTCGCCGACGTGCAGGTGGCGATGGGCCGGCTCGCCCAGGCGGTGGCCGACCGGGCCGGCGCCGCGGTGGTGGCGCTGACCGGCTCGGCCGGCAAGACCAGCACCAAGGACCTGATCGCCCAGCTGCTGACCAGGATCGGCCCGACGGTCTTCACCGAGGGCTCGCTCAACAACGAACTCGGCTTCCCGATGACCGCGACCCGGGTCGAGGCGGACACCCGCCACCTGGTGCTGGAGATGGGCGCCCGGCACAAGGGCGACATCGCCTACCTGTGCTCGCTGGCCCGTCCCTCGATCGGCCTGGTCCTCAACGTCGGCAGCGCGCACCTGGGGGAGTTCGGCTCCAAGGAGGGCATCGCCGAGGCCAAGGGCGAACTGGTCGAGGCGCTGGCCGAGGACGGCGTCGCGGTGCTGAACGCGGACGACCCGCTGGTGCGGGCGATGGCCTCGCGCACCCGGGCCAGGGTGGTCACCTTCGGCGAGACCCCGGGCGCCGACGTCCGGGCACAGGACGTTCGCCTGGACTCCACCGGGCGGCCATCGTTCACGCTGAGCACCCTGGCCGGTTCCGCGCGCGTACAACTGCGCCTGTACGGTGAGCACCACGTCTCGAACGCCCTCGCCGCCGCCGCGGTGGCGATGGAGCTCGGACTGTCCGTCGACGACACCGCCGCTGCCCTGGGCGAGGCGGGTGCGCTGTCCCGCTGGCGCATGGAGGTCGTCGACCGGGCCGATGGGGTCACCGTCGTGAACGACGCGTACAACGCGAACCCGGAGTCGATGCGGGCCGCGCTGCGCACGCTCGCCACGATGGGCGGCCGCGGCCCGGAGCGCCGCCGCACCTGGGCGGTGCTCGGGGAGATGCGGGAGCTCGGCGAGGAGAGCCTCGACGAGCACGACGCCATCGGGCGGCTCGCGGTCCGACTCGACGTCACCAAGCTGGTGGCGGTGGGCGGACGGGAGGCGGCCTGCATGGAACTGGGCGCGAGGAACGAAGGTTCGTGGGGTGAGGAGTCGGTGCTGGTGTCCGACGCGGACGCGGCGGTCGAGCTGCTGCGCGGTCAGCTGCGGCCAGGGGACGTGGTGCTGGTGAAGGCCAGTCGATCGGTGGGCCTGGAGCGGGTCGCACAGGCCCTGTTGGCGGACGGTGCCGCTCAGTGAAGCAGATTCTCTACTCCGGACTGATCGGCCTGGTGCTGTCGCTGTTCGGCACCCCGGCACTGATCCGGCTGCTGGCCCGGCACGGTTACGGCCAGATGATCCGTGACGACGGCCCCAAGGCGCACCACAGCAAGCGCGGTACGCCGACCATGGGCGGTATCGCGTTCATCCTGGCGACCCTGATCGCCTACGCGCTGACCAAGGTGATCACCGGCGACCAGCCGCGCGCCTCGGGCCTGTTGGTGCTCTTCCTGATGTCGGGTCTGGGCCTGGTCGGCTTCCTGGACGACTACATCAAGGTGGTCAAGCAGCGCTCGCTGGGTCTGCGGGCCAAGGCGAAGCTGCTCGGGCAGTCCTTCGTGGGTCTGGCCTTCGCGATCCTGTCGCTGCAGTTCCACGACCCGCGCGGGCTGACCCCGGCCTCCACCAGCCTCTCCTTCATCCAGGACTTCAGCTGGTCGATCGGCCCCGTGCTGTTCGTCATGTGGGCGTACTTCATGATCGCCGGCATGTCGAACGGCGTGAACCTGACGGACGGTCTGGACGGCCTGGCCACCGGCGCCTCCGTGATGGTCTTCGGCGCCTACGTCTTCATCGGCGTCTGGCAGTACGGCCAGTCCTGCGACCGGTTCGTGACCGCGACCGCCAACTGCTTCGAGGTCCGCGACCCGCTGGACCTGGCGGTGGTGGCCTCGGCGCTGATGGGTTCCTGCTTCGGCTTCCTGTGGTGGAACACCTCGCCGGCCAAGATCTTCATGGGCGACACCGGTTCGCTGGCCCTCGGCGGCGCGCTGGCGGGTCTGGCGATCTGCTCGCGCACCGAGCTGCTGCTGCCGCTGCTCGGCGGCCTCTTCGTGATCATCACCCTGTCGGTGATCATCCAGGTCGGCTCGTTCCGGCTGACCGGCAAGCGCGTCTTCAAAATGGCACCACTACAGCACCACTTCGAGCTCAAGGGCTGGAGCGAAGTGCTGATCGTGGTCCGGTTCTGGATCATCCAGGGCCTGTGCGTGGCGGTTGGCCTCGGCATCTTCTACGCGGGATGGGTGAGCGGTTGAGCACGACACCGAACTGGGCGGGGCTGCCGGTCACGGTCGCGGGCCTGGGTGTCTCCGGGATCAGCGCGGCCCGGGTCCTGCGTGAGCTGGGCGCCGAGGTCACCGTGGTGGACGGCGGCGACAGCCCCGCGCTGCGCGCCCGGGCGGCCGAGCTGACGGCCCCTTACACCTCCGGCTTCCAGGTGCGGCTCGGCGACGGCGACACGCTGCCCGAGGGCACCCGACTGGTCGTCACCTCGCCCGGCTGGCCGCCGAGCAGCCCGCTGTTCGCGGCCGCCGACGCGGCCGGTGTGCCGGTCTGGGGCGACGTCGAGCTGGCCTGGCGGCTGCGCAGGCCGCTGCCCGCCACCGGCGAGCCGGCCCCCTGGCTGGCCGTCACCGGCACCAACGGCAAGACCACCACGGTCCAGATGCTGGCCTCGATCCTGACCGCGGCCGGCAAGCACACCGCCGCCGTCGGCAACGTCGGGGTCTCGGTGCTGGACGCCGTCCTCGCGGGCTTCGACGACTCCGCCGCCGGCAGCGGGGAGCAGCCGTACGACGTGCTCGCCGTCGAGCTGTCCAGCTACCAGCTGCACTGGGCGCCCTCGCTGCGCCCGCACTCGTCGGCCGTGCTCAACCTGGCGCCCGACCACCTGGACTGGCACGGCTCGATGGCGGCCTACGGCGCCGACAAGGGCCGGATCTACCAGGGCAACCAGGTCGCCTGCGTCTACAACCTGGCCGACCCCGCCACCGAGGAGCTGGTCCGCGAGGCCGACGTCGAGGAGGGCTGCCGGGCGATCGGCTTCGGCCTCGACGCCCCCGCGATCTCCCAGTTCGGTGTGGTGGACGGCCTGCTGGTGGACCGGGCGTTCGTCCCGGACCGGGCCAAGAACGCGGCCGAGATCGGCTCGGTCGGCGACGTCGAGCCGCCGGCCCCGCACAACATCGCCAACGCCCTGGCGGCCGCCGCCCTGGCCCGCGCCTACGGCGTGGACGCCAAGGCGGTGCGCGAAGGCCTGCGGGCCTTTCGGCCGGACGCGCACCGGATCGCCTTCGTCGCCGAGGTCGACGGGGTGCGCTGGATCGACGACTCCAAGGCCACCAACCCCCACGCCGCCGCCGCCTCGCTGGCGGCCTACGAGCCGATCGTGTGGATCGCCGGCGGCCTGGCCAAGGGCGCGACCTTCGACGAGCTGGCCAAGGGCGCGGCCGCCCGGCTGCGCGCCGCGGTGCTGATCGGCGAGGACCGTGCGCTGATCCGCGCGGCGCTGGCGCGACACGCCCCGGATGTACCAGTGATCGAGGCGGCCGAAGGCCAGACTGGCGCGGTGGCGATGGCGGAGGTGGTGCGCACCGCCCGGGGCCTCGCCCGATCGGGCGATACCGTGCTCCTTGCGCCGGCCTGCGCCTCGATGGACATGTTCACCAACTACGGCGAGCGGGGCGACCTGTTCGCCGAGGCGGTGCGGGGGCTGACGGACTGACGATACGAACCGGGAGAGGGGCAGGCGCCGTGGCGGGTCAGGGCAAGGCGGCCACCCGGCCGCCGCGCGGCGGGGCCGCCCCGCCGGAGCGCGGCGCCGCCTCCTCGACCGGCAGCGGCGGCCCCGGCCCGGCGCTGATCTCGGCGACCAGCACGATCTTCAAGACCGAGGGCCTGACCGGGCGCCTTCGCGCGCTGCGCGATCGGCTGCGCTGGACCCTGGGCCGTCCGCTGACGCCCTACTACCTGATCCTCGGCGCGGCCTCGCTGCTGCTGGTGCTCGGCCTGGTGATGGTCTTCTCCTCCTCCAACATCACCGCCATCCACCAGGGCCTGCCCGGCCTCTTCTACTTCCGCAAGCAGCTGGTCGCGGTGGTGCTCGGGACGGTGCTGCTGATCGCCGCCGCCAAGGTGCCGGTGGCCGTGCACCGGGTGCTGGCCTATCCGGTGCTGCTCGCCTCGATCGGCGCCATGGTGCTGGTGGCCATCCCCGGCATCGGGATGAAGGTCAACGGCAACCGGAACTGGCTCAACTTCGGCTTCTTCCAGGTCCAGCCCTCGGAGTTCGCCAAGCTCGCGCTGCTGCTCTGGGGGGCCGACCTGCTGGCCCGCAAGCAGAAGGCCGGCACCCTCACCCAGTGGAAGCACCTGCTGGTCCCGCTGGTGCCGGGCGCCCTGGTGCTGCTCATGCTGATCATGCTCGGCGGCGACATGGGCACCTCGATGATCCTGGTGGCGATGGTCTTCGCGCTGCTGTGGATGGTCGGCGCCCCGCTGCGGCTCTTCGTCGCGACCCTCGGCGTCGCCGTGGTGGCCTGCACCGCGCTGATCATCACCGTGCCGCACCGGCTCGACCGGCTGGCCTGCATCGGCACCACCAAGCCCTCGCTCGACCATGACTGCTTCCAGGCGCTGCACGGCCTGTACGCCTTCGGACTGGGCGGTACCTTCGGCACCGGGCTGGGCGCCGGCTACGAGAAGTGGGGCCAGCTCCCGGAGGCGCACACCGACTTCATCTTCGCCGCGACCGGCGAGGAACTCGGTCTGGTGGGGACGCTGTCGGTGATCGGTCTCTTTGCGGCACTAGGGTATGCGGGTATCCGAGTGGCCATCGGCACGAAGGACCCCTTCGTCAGGTATGCCGCGGGAGCCGCCACCACGTGGATCATGGCGCAGGCCATGATCAACCTGGGGTCGGCACTGGGACTGCTGCCCATCGCGGGCGTACCCCTCCCGCTGTTCTCCTACGGCGGGTCCGCCATGCTGTCGGCCATGTGCGCCCTGGGGATGCTGCTCTGCTTCGCACGCAGTGTCCCGGGGGCCAAGGCGGCGCTTGCCGCCCGGAGCTCGAAGTCCCGGTTCAGGACAGGTCTGCGCCGGGTGCTGCCACGACGAACCACAGCGCGCCCGGCCGCCAGGCCGCCGCGCAGGGAGCGGTGATTTTCGGTGCATGTCGTACTCGCCGGCGGGGGTACCGCAGGACACATCGAGCCGGCCATGGCGCTCGCGGACGCGCTGCGCAGGCACGACCCGAGCATCGGCATCACCGCGCTCGGTACCGAGCGCGGCCTGGAGACCCGCCTGGTGCCCGAGCGCGGCTACCAGCTGGAGCTGATCCCGGCCGTCCCGCTGCCGCGCAAGCCCACCCCTGAGCTGATCACCGTGCCGGGCCGGCTGCGGGGCACCGTCCGGGCCGCCCAGGAGATCATCGAGCGGGTCAAGGCGGACGCCGTGGTCGGCTTCGGCGGCTACGTCGCGATGCCCGCCTACCTGGCGGCCAAGCGGGCCGGGGTGCCGATCGTGGTGCACGAGGCCAATGCCCGTCCGGGCCTGGCCAACAAGATCGGCGCCCGGTACAGCGACTTCGTCGCGGTCTCCACCCCGGACAGCAAGCTGCGCGACTCGCGCTACATCGGCATCCCGCTGCGCCGCACCATCGCCACCCTGGACCGCAACGCGGTGCGCCCCGAGGCCCGGCACTACTTCGGCCTCGACCAGCGGCTGCCCACCCTGCTGGTCTCCGGCGGCTCGCAGGGTGCGCGCCGGCTGAACGAGACCATCCAGGCGATCGCGCCGCGGTTGCAGCAGTACGGCGTCCAGGTGCTGCACGCGGTGGGCCCGAAGAACGAACTGCCGCGGATCGACGACATCCCCGGCATGCCGCCCTACCGGGCGGTGCCCTACCTGGACCGGATGGATCTGGCCTACGCCGCCGCCGACCTGATGCTCTGCCGGGCCGGCGCGATGACGGTGGCCGAGCTGGCCGCGGTGGGCCTGCCGGCCTGCTTCGTGCCACTGCCGATCGGCAACGGGGAGCAGCGGCTGAACGCTCAGCCGATGGTCAAGGCGGGCGGTGGCCTGCTGGTGGACGACGCCGAGCTGACCCCGGACTGGGTGCTGGGCAACGTCCTGCCGGTGCTCACCGACCCGCAGCGGCTGTGGGACATGAGCCGGGCGGCCGCCGAGTTCGGCCGCCGGGACGCGGACGACCTGCTGGTCGGCATGGTGTACGAGGCGATCGACGCGGCCCGGGGTGGCCGGCGTCGTGGCTGACCGCCTCACCGCCGCGCCGAGCGACGAGGAGTTGGCCGCGGAGGACGAGGAGGACGAGCCCCCCGCGCTGCGGCTGTCGCGGCGCGGGGTCCTGGTGCTCAGCGGGCTCGGGGCCGCGGTCCTGAGTCTGCTGGCCTGGCTGGTCTTCTACTCCTCGGTGCTGGACGTCCGTTCGGTGGCGATCCAGGGATTGCAGGGCGACCAGCTGACGGTCGACGAGGTGCGCTCGGCGATAGGGCCGGTCCAGCACGGGCCGCTGGCCCGGGTCGACCTGGACGCGGTGCAGCGCCGGGTCCAGGCGATCCCGCGGGTGGCCAAGGCGGAGGTCTGGCGGGGCTGGCCGCACACTCTGCGGGTGAAGGTGATCGAGCGTCAACCGGTCGCGGCTGTCAAGAGTTCTGACGGAAAGTTCACTCAGATGGATGCATCTGGGGTGAGTTTCGCCACCGAACCGACGCCGCCACCCGGTGTTCCGGTGGTCGAACTCCAGCTCAGTCAGCCGGCCCAGGACGCCGCCGGGGTCTTTCCGACCAGCCGGCTGGTCCAGGGCGCGGTCAGGGTGGCCACCGTGCTGCCGCCCGATGTGGCCAAGCAGAGCCCGGCACTACTGGTTCGTTCGTATGACGACATCGAGTTGCGGCTACCCGGGGGTGCCACCGTGCGGTGGGGGAGTCCCGACCGGGGGCAGCGCAAGGCGACGGTGCTGCTCGCGCTGATGAAGCAGAAGGCGGGGACCTATGACGTCAGTGCCCCGGATGCCCCGGCGATCTCGAGCTGAACGGAAATCCGGTAGGTTCTGTACTCCTCGGGGTTGTCGGGATCTTGACCGGTCGATTCGTCACTATTGACGATCCATCGGTGATTCCCCGACCCTGGGTGGTCGACCCCGGTGCTGACTGCCGGGTGATGATCACATAGGCTCAAAAGAAAAAAGGGAAGCTCGGCGTGTTCGTTGAACACGGGCCCGCCCGGCACTTAGTGTCCTGTGTCACCAGGCTGTTCACTACGGTGATCTGACGCGGTGGCGATCTGACGCAGCGATCATCTGCAGTCGGGGATCTGATGCGTCTTCAGGATCTGACGCAGGCACAGCATGAACCCTCAACGTCAAGTTTAGGGTTCGGGTCGGCGGTCCGCATTTTCGGACAATCAGTCAGGAATCGGGCTCCCCCCACCCATCGACATCCGTCGGCATCGTGGTTCGTGCAATGTCACGACCAGGAGGCCGGCCCGGACATCCGAGGCGAGAGGCCTTCGACGTGGCAGCACCGCAGAACTACCTCGCAGTCATCAAGGTCGTCGGTATCGGCGGCGGCGGTGTCAACGCCATCAACCGGATGATCGAGGTCGGTCTCAAGGGCGTCGAGTTCATCGCGATCAACACCGATGCGCAGGCTCTCCTGATGAGCGACGCCGACGTCAAGCTCGACGTGGGCCGCGAGCTCACCCGGGGTCTGGGCGCCGGCGCCAACCCCGAGGTCGGCCGCAAGGCCGCCGAGGACCACCGCGAGGAGATCGAGGAGGTCCTCAAGGGGGCCGACATGGTCTTCGTCACGGCCGGCGAGGGCGGCGGCACCGGTACCGGCGGTGCGCCGGTGGTGGCCAACATCGCCCGCTCGCTGGGCGCGCTGACCATCGGTGTGGTCACCCGGCCGTTCACCTTCGAGGGCCGGCGTCGCGCCAACCAGGCCGAGGACGGCATCGCCGGGCTGCGCGAGGAGGTCGACACCCTCATCGTGATCCCCAACGACCGGCTGCTGTCGATCTCCGACCGCCAGGTCAGCGTGCTGGACGCGTTCCGCTCGGCCGACCAGGTGCTGCTCTCCGGTGTGCAGGGCATCACCGACCTGATCACCACCCCGGGCCTGATCAACCTCGACTTCGCCGACGTGAAGTCGGTCATGTCGGACGCCGGTTCGGCCCTGATGGGGATCGGCTCGGCCCGCGGCGAGGACCGCGCCAAGGCGGCGGCCGTGATGGCCATCTCCTCCCCGCTGCTGGAGGCCTCGATCGACGGCGCCCGCGGGGTGCTGCTCTCCATCTCCGGCGGCTCCGACCTCGGTCTCTTCGAGATCAACGAGTCGGCCCAGCTGGTCAGCGAGGCGGCGCACCCCGAGGCCAACATCATCTTCGGTGCCGTGATCGACGACGCGCTCGGCGACGAGGTGCGGGTCACCGTGATCGCGGCCGGCTTCGACGGCGGCCAGCCGCCGGCCATCGTGCGCGACCCGGTGGTGAAGGCGACTCCGCCCGCCCCGACCGAGCGTCCGAGCGCCCGGCCCTATGGACAGATGGGCTCGGTGACGGGCCGTTCGTCGGAGGAGGGCGGCTCGGCGTCGAAGACCGAGACCACGGTGGCCCCGCCGGTGCCGCCGCAGGTCCAGCCGGTGCGCTCGCCCTACGTGGAGAGCCCGGCCGAGGAGCTGGACGTTCCGGACTTCCTGAAGTAATTCGTGCAGGGCTCGATGCCCACTCCGGCCTGACGGCTGGGGTGGGCATCGTCGCGTGTGATAGGCAGTGAATATGACGAACCAGCAGCCCGCCGAGTTCCCGGCGCCCGACCGCATTGAGCAGCTCAGGAGCGGTCTGGCGGCCGTGGAGCAGCGGATCGAGGCCGCCTGTGCGGCGGCCGGACGAGCGCGCTCCGAGGTCTCCCTGATCGTGGTCACCAAGACCTACCCGGCCTCGGACACCCGACTGCTGGCCTCCCTCGGCGTCCGCGAGGTGGCCGAGAACCGCGACCAGGACGCCGCCCCCAAGGCGGCCGAGTGCGCTGATCTGCCGCTGACCTGGCACTTCGTCGGACAGTTGCAGACGAACAAGGTGCGCTCGGTGGTGCGCTACGCACACCATGTTCACTCGGTCGACCGGGAGCGGCTGGTCACGGCGCTGGCTGACGCGGTGTCGAAGGCCGAACGGCCGCCGCTGGGCTGTCTGGTGCAGGTGGCCCTGGAGAAGGAGAAGGCCGCCGCGGAGGCCGGTGAGCCGAGCGAGGGCCGGGCCGGGGTCGCCCCCGAGGACGTGCTGGCGCTGGCCGATCGGATCGCCGACACGCCCGGACTGCGCCTTGACGGTGTGATGACTGTCGCTCCGCTGACGGGAACTCTGGCCGCAGACCCGGCCGCGGCGTTCGCGCGACTGGCGGAAATTGCAACCGCCGTACGCGCGGCCCATCCTGCTGCCACGATGGTCTCGGCAGGGATGAGCGGTGACCTTGAGCAGGCGATCGCGGCCGGAGCGACACATGTACGCGTCGGTACGGCGGTGCTCGGTGCGCGGTCACGGCTCGGGTAACGTCACCGGGTAGTAGATCAGACTGCAGGACAAATCAGGACAAATCACCGATTCGTCCTGAGGGTGCCAATCAATCGTGGATCGTATGTCCGCGGCCACGCACACACTCTGACAGAACATCGGCTCACCGTAACCGGGATCTGACAGATAGTGAGCGGACCGCGGGCCCGGGAAACCCACCGTACTTCACGGGGACGGATTTCGCGGGCCCGGCCGGTGACGAAGCCGATCCACCACAGAGCGGAGGACAGGAGCATGGCCGGCGCAATGCGCAAGATGGCGGTCTACCTCGGCCTCGTGGAGGACGAGACGTACGACGGTCAGGGTTACGACCCGGACGACGACTACGACACGGACCCCGAGCCCATCCGGACCGGGCGGACCGAGGACATCCCGCGGCCCGCCGCCGCCCCACCGGCGCAAGTCGCCTCGATCGCGCCCCAGCCGGTGCCGGCCGCAGTGCCGATCCGGCAGGAGCCGCCGCGGATGGCACCCGTGTCGTCCATCACACCCGAACGTCGTCAGAATCTGGAGAAGAGTGCGCCGGTGATCATGCCCAAGGTCGTGAACGAGCGGGAGCCGTACCGCATCACCACGCTGCACCCGAGGACCTACAACGAGGCCCGTACCATCGGGGAACAGTTCCGTGGCGGCACCCCGGTGATCATGAATCTGACCGAGATGGACGACACCGACGCGAAGCGCCTCGTAGACTTCGCCGCTGGACTCGTCTTCGGTCTGCACGGCAGTATCGAGCGCGTGACGCAGAAGGTGTTCCTGCTGTCTCCTGCTAACGTCGATGTCACGGCGGAGGACAAGGCACGAATCGCCGAGGGTGGGTTCTTCAACCAGAGCTGACCCGGCCACGACGTCATGTGTGGACCTGATGGACAGTGAGTGACCTAGCAGTCTCATAAGCAGGCAGAGTCGGAAGAAACTGGGAGAGGGATACCCGATGGGGATCGTGGGGGCGGTGCTCTACTACGCACTGACCGTCTTCCTGGTGATTCTGCTGTTCCGCCTGGTCATGGACTGGGTCTTCCAGTTCGCCCGCTCGTGGCGTCCCGGCAAGGCCATGGTGGTGGTCCTGGAGGCCACGTACACTGTCACGGATCCGCCACTCAAGCTTCTTCGGCGGTTCATTCCGCCGTTGCGTCTCGGGGGCGTGGCGCTCGACCTGTCCTTCTTCGTACTGATGATCATTGTGTATGTCCTGATCTCGCTCGTGCAGCGTCTGCCGTGGTGAGCGATGCGGCAGGATGCCAGTGTGCCGACGATCACGTTGAGGTGAAGAGATGCCGTTGACCCCCGAGGACGTTCGGAACAAGCAGTTCACGACCGTCCGGCTGCGCGAAGGCTACGACGAGGACGAGGTCGATGCCTTCCTCGACGAGGTCGAAGCCGAGCTGACCCGCCTGCTGCGCGAGAACGAGGACCTGCGGGCCAAGTTGGCCGCTGCGACCCGGGCTGCCGCGCAGAACCAGGCGAACATGCGCAAGGAGCAGCCGCAGGACGCTCCGCGTCAGGGCGGTCCGGTGCCCGCCGCCATATCCGGCCCGCCGGTCCCCGGCCAGCAGGGTCCCGGTCAGCAGCAGCAGCCGCCGCAGCAGCAGATGGGCCAGCAGCCGCTGGGTCTGCCGTCCGGCGCGCCGCAGTTGCCGCCCGGCCAGGGCGCCCCGATGCAGCAGCAGGTCCCCGGCCAGCAGCAGATGCAGCAGCAGCAGATGCAGCCGCAGCAGCAGATGGGCCAGCAGCAGATGGGCACCATGGGCGGCCAGCAGCAGCTGGTGCAGCCGATGGGCGGTCAGATGCTGCAGCCGATGGGCGGCCAGATGCCGCAGCAGATGGGCCAGCAGCAGATGGGCACCATGGGTGGCCAGCAGCAGCTCGCCCCGATGGGCGGCCCGCTCGGCCAGCAGCTCGGTGGGCCGCTCGGCGCGCCGATGCAGCAGCAGGGCCCCGGTGGCGACAGTGCGGCCCGCGTGCTCGCGCTCGCCCAGCAGACCGCCGACCAGGCGATCTCCGAGGCCCGGTCCGAGGCCAACAAGATCGTCGGCGAGGCTCGCAGCCGCGCCGAGGGTCTGGAGCGCGACGCCCGTGCCAAGGCCGACGCGCTGGAGCGGGACGCGCAGGAGAAGCACCGTGTCGCGATGGGCTCGCTGGAGTCGGCCCGCGCCACACTGGAGCGCAAGGTCGAGGACCTGCGTGCCTTCGAGCGCGAGTACCGCACCCGCCTGAAGTCCTACCTGGAGACCCAGCTTCGTCAGCTGGAGTCGCAGGCCGACGACTCGCTCGCCCCGCCGCGGATCCCGGCCACCGCTTCGCTGCCGCCGGCCGCGTCGTCGATGGCCTCCACGGGCGCCCCCTCCTTCGGCGGCGGTCAGCCCTCCTTCGGCGGTAACCCGTCGTTCGGCGGCAACCAGTCCTTCGGTGGCGGCTCCGGTGCCCCGTCGTTCGGCGGTCAGCCCTCGGCCAACGGTGCCCCGCAGATGGCTCCGGCCGGCATGACCCAGCCGATGGCCGCGGTCCGTCCGCAGCCGCCGCAGCCCATGCAGCCGATGCAGCAGGCCCCCGCTCCGATGCGTGGCTTCCTGATCGACGAGGACGGCGACAACTAGTCCGCTGCTTGTACCGAGGCGCGTGCCCCGGGCTCCTGCGCTGAGCCCGGTGTGCGCGCCTCGGTCGTTTCCCGAGCAGGGTCCTGATGTGCGAAGGCGCCCGGCCACTTCTGTGGTCGGGCGCCTTCGCACAGGGGTTTTCGCGCATGACTTCGGGGGCTCACCCGCCTGGGCGGGTGAGCCCCCGAAGCGCTACCGCTACGCCTTGCGCAGCTGGAAGGTCAGGCCGAGGCCCTCGTCGGTGAAGTCCTGCGACTGCCAGTCGGCCTCGCCGGTGGCGAAGTCGGTGGCCAGGACCTCCTCGGCGACCAGAGCGCCGTGCTCGGTGACGGCCGCCACCGTCTCGGCGTCGGCCGACTGCCAGCGCAGCACGATCCGGTCGGCGACGTCCAGACCGGAGTTCTTGCGGGCCTCCTGGATCTGGCGGATGGCGTCGCGGGCGATGCCCAGGCGCTTGAGCTCGGGGGTGATCGCCAGGTCGAGGGCGACGGTGGCGCCGGACTCGTTGGCGACGGCCCAGCCCTCGCGCGGGGTCTCGGTGATGATCACCTCATCGGGCGAGAGGCTGATCGGCTCCCCGTCCAGCAGCACCGAGGTGGTGCCGCCGGCCCGCAACTCGGCGGCCAGCACGGCGGCGTCGGCGGCGGCGACCGCCTTGGCCACCTCCTGGACGCCCTTGCCGAAGCGCTTGCCCAGCGCCCGGAAGTTCGCCTTCGCGGTGGTGTCGACCAGCGAACCGCCGACGGCCGCGAGCGACTCCAGGGTGGCGACGTTGAGCTCCTCGGCGATCTGCGCACGCAGATCGGCGGGCAGCTCCTCCCAGCCCTGGGCCGCGATCAGCGCGCGGGAGAGCGGCTGACGGGTCTTCACCCCGGACTCCGCCCGGGTGGCGCGGCCCAGTTCGACGAGCCGGCGGACCAGCGCCATGTGCCGGGACAGGGCGGGGTCGATCAGCGACTCGTCCGCCACCGGCCAGCTGCTCAGGTGCACCGAGGCCGGGGCCTCGGGGTCGACCGGGACCACCAGGTCCTGCCAGACCCGCTCGGTGATGAACGGGGTGAGCGGCGCCATCAGCCGGGTCACCGTCTCCAGCGCCTCGTGCAGAGTGGCGAGCGCGGCGGCGTCGCCCTGCCAGAAGCGGCGGCGGCCGCGGCGCACGTACCAGTTGGACAGGTCGTCGACGAAGCCGGAGAGCAGCTTGCCGGCGCGCTGGGTGTCGTAGGTCTCAAGGGCCGCGTCCGTCTCGCGGACCAGGGTGTTCAGCTCGGAGAGCACCCAGCGGTCCAGCTGCGGGCGGTCCGCCGGAGCGGGGTCGCTCGCGCCGGGCGCCCAGTTCGCGGTCCGCGCGTACAGGGCCTGGAAGGCGACGGTGTTCCAGTAGGTGAGCAGCGTCTTGCGCACCACTTCCTGGATCGTGCCGTGGCCGACCCGGCGGGCCGACCAGGGCGAGCCGCCGGCCGCCATGAACCAGCGCACCGCGTCGGCGCCGTGCTGGTCCATCAGCGGGATCGGCTGCAGGATGTTGCCCAGGTGCTTGGACATCTTGCGGCCGTCCTCGGCCAGGATGTGGCCCAGGCACACCACGTTCTCGTAGGCCGACTTGTCGAAGACCAGGGTGCCGACGGCCATCAGCGTGTAGAACCAGCCGCGGGTCTGGTCGATCGCCTCGGAGATGAACTGCGCCGGGTAGCGGCTCTCGAACAGCTCCTTGTTCTGGTACGGGTAGCCGTACTGCGCGAACGGCATCGACCCCGAGTCGTACCAGGCGTCGATCACCTCGGGCACCCGGGTGGCCTGCCCGCCGCAGTCGCGGCAGTCGAAGGTCACCGCGTCGATGAACGGGCGGTGCGGGTCGAGCCCGCTCTGGTCGGTGCCGGTCAGCTCGGTGAGCTCCGCCAGCGACCCGACGCAGGTCAGGTGGCCCTCCTCGCAGCGCCAGATGGGCAGCGGGGTGCCCCAGTAGCGGTTGCGGGACAGCGCCCAGTCGATGTTGTTGTTCAGCCAGTCGCCGAAGCGGCCGTGCTTGACCGTCTCCGGGAACCAGTTGGTGGCCTCGTTCTCACGGATCATCGCGTCCTTGACGGCGGTGGTCCGGATGTACCAGGACGGCTGCGCGTAGTAGAGCAGCGCGGTGTGGCAGCGCCAGCAGTGCGGGTAGCTGTGCTCGTAGGGCAGGTGGCGGAAGAGCAGGCCGCGCTCCTTGAGGTCGGCGACCAGCGCCTCGTCCGCCTTCTTGAAGAAGACGCCGCCCACCAGCGGCACGTCCGGGGCGAAGGTGCCGTCGGTCTCCACCGGGTTGACCACCGGCAGGCCGTACTTGCGGCAGGTCGCCAGGTCGTCCGCGCCGAAGGCGGGGGACTGGTGGACGATGCCGGTGCCGTCCTCGGTGGTCACGTAGTCGGCGTTCAGGACGTAGTGCGCGTCCTCGATCTCGATCAGGTCGAACGGGCGCCGGTAGGCCCAGCGCTCCATCTCGGCACCGGTGAACGACTGCCCGGTGACCTCCCAGCCCTCGCCGAGCGCCTTGCCGACCAGCGGCTCGGCCACCACCAGCTGCTCGGTGCCGTCGGTGGCCACCACGTAGGTGACCTCCGGGTGCACCGCGGCGGCGGTGTTGGAGACCAGCGTCCACGGGGTGGTGGTCCACACCAGCAGCGCGGCCTGGCCGGCCAGCGGGCCGCTGGTCAGCGGGAAGCGGACGAAGACCGAGGGGTCGACCACGGTCTCGTAGCCCTGGGCCAGCTCGTGGTCCGAGAGGCCGGTGCCGCAGCGCGGGCACCAGGGGGCGACGCGGTGGTCCTGGACCAGTCGGCCCTTGTCGAAGATCTGCTTGAGCGACCACCAGACCGACTGGACGTAGGAGGGGTCCATGGTCCGGTAGGCCTCGTCGAGGTCGACCCAGTAGCCCATCCGCTCGGTGAGCTTGCTGAACTCGTCGGTGTGCCGGGTGACCGACTCGCGGCACTTGGCGTTGAACTCGGCGATGCCGTACCGCTCGATGTCCGGCTTGCCGGAGAAGCCCAGCTCCTTCTCGACGGCCAGCTCCACCGGCAGGCCGTGGCAGTCCCAGCCGGCCTTGCGGGCGACGTGGTAGCCCTTCATGGTCCGGTAGCGCGGGAAGACGTCCTTGAAGACGCGGGCCTCGATGTGGTGCGCGCCCGGCATGCCGTTGGCGGTCGGCGGGCCCTCGTAGAAGACCCACTCGGGGCGGCCCTCGGACTGCTCCAGGCTGCGCTGGAAGATCTTCTGGTCACGCCAGAAGCTCAGGATGCCGTGTTCGAGGACGGGCAGGTCGACCTGGGCGGGGACGGGGTTGTATGTGCTCACTGCGCCTCCGGCGGATGCGTGGACGGGCATTCCGACGGAGGGACGAGGCGGCCAGCGCCCCGCGGTACCACCCTCCTTGGCCGCCGGAAACACTCGACGGCCCACTCCTTGGGCTTGCGGCCGGGTCTACTGGGCCCCACACGGGGCCGTTCTTCCGGCGGCTCCGGGGTGATCTTCCCGCCGCGCACACCCCCGGGCTCACACCGTCCCCGGGTCGCTCATGGCTGCGTACGTCGGTACTCGTCCCATCTGCGCCTTGCCGGCCCAGTCTATAGGGCCGGGGCAAGGCGGTTTCGCCAGCGCGCGGGGAAACGGTTAGCCGGTGACGATCTGGGCACAACTTTGTCAATGCCCAGGCACGGCTTTCATCGGGCTTCGGGCCCGGCGGCTGCCCGAGTGGGATCGATTCACGGCATCGGTATGTCCCGTTGTGACCGGATTCGATCAGGATTATCGTTCCGGCACCAGAGGCCGACGGGAACCGTCGGCCGGAGTCATTCGTAGATGGGGTCGAGCCATGGCTGAGAAGGCAACGGGCGCGGGCACCGCCACCAGGCGGACTCGGAAGGCCGTGGCAGGCGACCAAGGGGAGGGTTCCGTGACCACGACACGGCGGAAGACCAGCACCACCACCGGGCGCGGCGCGGCCACCAGCCGTAACCACACCCCCGTCGCCACCGGAGCCCGGGCCACGGTCCCGGCGCCGGCCGGAGCCGAGTCCGTCGACCCGGCTGAGCTGCCGGTCCGCTCGGGCGAGGACCCGTGGACGGCGGCCGAGGTCGCCGAGGTGCACGCCGAGCTGAATGCCGAGCTCACCCGGCTGCGCGACGAGATCGAGACCGCCGAGGCGGCGATCACCGGCCTGATGCGCGACTCCAACGACGGGGCGGGCGACGACCAGGTGGACGCCGGCACCAAGAACATCAGCCGGGAGAGCGAACTCGCCCTCGCCAACAACGCCCGCGACATGCTCGACCAGACCGAGCGCGCGCTGGTCCGGCTGGAGGGCGTGGGCTTCGGCGTCTGCGAGTCCTGCAGCAAGGCGGTGGGCAAGGCCAGGCTGCAGGCCTTCCCCCGGGCGACCCTCTGCGTGGCCTGCAAGGCGAAGCAGGAGCGGCGCTGACGGTCCGTCGCCGGGGTCGTTCGGGCCGGGGTCGAGCCGCCGCGCGCACCGCGTGGCGTACGCTCGACCCCGTAACGTCGGCCCCTTTTTCTCGGTAGCGGAGCGGATCATCACTACCCCAGGTTCCCCCCAGACCCAGGACGAGCCCACCGAGCCCGCCGACACCGCTGAAGCGTCGACCGGCACGCCGAGCGGCCCGGCCGGTGCGAGCGCCCTGGCCGAGGCGCGCGCCGCGGTGCGCCGGCGCCGGCTCGTCCTGCTCTTCTCGGTGGCGCTGCTCGCCTACCTGATCGATCTGAGCAGCAAGCTGCTGGTGGTGGCCAGGCTGGAGGGCCACGACCCGATCCAGGTGATCGGTGACGTGGTGACCTTCCAGGTGATCCGCAACGCCGGCGCCGCCTTCGGGATGGGCCAGACCATGACCGTGGTCTTCACGCTGATCGCCGCCGCCGTGATCGTGGTGATCTGGCGGATCTCGCGCCGGCTCTACAGCCTGCCCTGGGCGATCGCGCTGGGCCTGCTGCTCGGCGGAGCGCTGGGCAACCTGACCGACCGGCTGTTCCGCTCCCCGGGGGTGCTGCGCGGCCACGTGGTCGACTTCATCTCGGTGCAGCACTTCGCGGTCTTCAACCTGGCCGACTCCGCGATCGTCTGCGGCGGGATCCTGGTGGTGCTGCTCTCCTTCCGCGGCAGCAACCCGGACGGTTCCAACCACAACACCGCCAAGGGGGAGTGACCCCGCCGCGGGGCGTGCTGCGGCGGGCAGCGGGAGCGGGTGGCCGGTTGCGGCATACTCGTACGGGTGAGCACCGCAGCGCAGATCCGCACGCTTCCCGTACCCGACGGCCTTGAGGGCGAGCGTCTCGACGCCGCCCTCGCCCGCATGTTCGGCCTCTCGCGGACCAAGGCCGCCGAGCTGGCCGCCGAGGGCAAGGTCCGGATCGACGGTGCCACCGCCGGCAAGTCGGACCGGGTGATGGCCGGCAGCTGGCTGGAGGTCGAGATCCCGGCGCCCGCCGCCCCGGTGCAGATCGTCGCCGAGCACGTCGAGGGCATGCGGATCGTCCACGACGACCAGGACATCGTGCTGGTCGACAAGCCGGTCGGGGTCGCCGCGCACCCGAGCCCGGGCTGGACCGGCCCGACCGTGATCGGCCACCTGGCAGCAGCCGGCTACCGGATCTCCACCTCGGGGGCCGCCGAGCGCCAGGGCGTCGTGCACCGCCTGGACGTCGGCACCTCGGGGCTGATGGTGGTCGCCAAGTCGGAGCGCGCCTACACCGACCTCAAGCGCCAGTTCCACGACCGGATCACCTCGAAGACCTACCACACGCTGGTCCAGGGCCACCCCGATCCGCTCAGCGGCACCGTCGACGCCCCGATCGGGCGCCACCCCAGCTCGGACTGGAAGTGGGCGGTGACCCGCGAGGGCAAGCCCTCGATCACCCACTACGACCTGATCGAGGCCTACCGGGCCGCCTCCCTGCTGACGGTCAAGCTGGAGACCGGCCGCACCCACCAGATCCGGGTGCACATGTCGGCGCTGCGGCACCCGTGCGTGGGTGACCTGACGTACGGCGCCGACCCCTCGCTCGCCAAGCGCCTGGGGCTGACCCGCCAGTGGCTGCATGCCGTCGCGCTCGGCTTCGAGCACCCGGCCGACGGCGAGTGGGTGCAGTTCGAGAGCGAGTACCCCGAGGACCTGCGCAAGGCGCTGGAGATCATCTCCGATGAGAGCTGAGCCGGGCGGAGCCGAGCCGGTGGACATCCGGGTGGTCCGCGGCGAGCGGGAGTTCGAGCTGGCCAAGGCCGTGCGGCACGAGGTCTTCGTGGTCGAGCAGGGCATCGCGCCCGAGCTGGAGTACGACGAGCTGGACGCCACCTCGACCCACCTGCTCGCGCTCGACCCGGCCGGCGCGCCGGTCGGCACCGCCCGGCTGATCAGCGGCGAGCCGGCGCTGGAGCTGACCGGCGTCGCGGGCCGGGTGCTGCTCGGCCGCCTCGCGGTCAGCGCGCGGGCCCGCGGCACCGGCCTGGGCGCGGCCCTGGTCGGCGCGGTCGAGCGGGCCGGGATCGAGCTGGGGGCCACCGAGTGCGAGCTGCACGCCCAGGTCCAGGCGCTCGGCTTCTACCAGCGCCTCGGCTACACCGCCGAGGGGCCGGTCTACGACGACGCGGGAATACCGCACCGCACCATGGTCAAGGCTTTCTGAGGCTTCTCGCACTACGCTCTGGGCGGCACACCACCAACGTGACGGGGGACCGATGCGCTATCTGATCCGCGACCGGATGTTCGCCTTCCACGAGGAAGCCTGGATCGAGACCGAGCACCGCGAGAAGCTCTACCGGGTCAACAAGAAGCTCTTCCGGCTGCGCAGCACCTTCCACTTCGTGGACACCCGGGGCACGGTGGTGGCCACCATCGTGCGCAAGGCCCTGACCTGGCACCACACCATCCTGATCAAGCACGAGGGTGAGGTGGTGGCCAAGATCAGCAAGCGGTTCCTCAAGCTGTTCGGCGACCGCTTCAAGGTCCGGCTGCGGGACGGGCGGCAGCTGAAGATAGTGGGCAACCTCTGGGACCGGGAGTTCGACATCCGGCACGAGGGCACCACGCTGGCGCACATCTCCCGGCGCTGGTTCAGCATCCGCGACGCCTATGCCGTGGATGTGCTGAGCCCGCAGGACGCCGTGCTGCTGATCGTCCTGGCGGTCTGCGTGGACCACACCCTGCAGGACCTCAAGGGCGAGAAGATCACGAATCTCTGAGGCCCGCTCAGGGCGGGTTCAGTCGGTGCGCACCCGCGGCAGAGCCTGCGGGTGCTCCTCGCGCAGGAAGCCGAGCAGGTCCTCGCGGACCTCGCAGCGCAGCAGGAAGGTGTCCTCCGGGGTGCGGGCGGTCATGGTGGCCCGCACCACGATGGTGCTGGGGGTGGTGTCGACGACCCGCAGTGCCCACTCGGTGCCGTCCCACAGCGGGGAGCGGGCCAGCAGCTCGCCCAGCCGCTCGCGCAGTGCCGGTACCGGGGTGGTGTGGTCCAGGTGCAGCAGCACCACCGCGAGCAGGCCCGGGTCCTTGCGGGTCCAGTTCTCGAAGGGCTTGCTGACGAAGTAGGAGACCGGCACGATCAGCCGCCGGTAGTCCCACAGCCGCACCACCAGGTAGGTGAGGGTGATCTCCTCCACCGTGCCCTGCTGGGTCTCCACCACCACGGTGTCGCCGATCCGGACGGTGTCGCCGAAGGCGATCTGCAGGCCCGCGAAGAAGTTGCCCAGCGTGTTCTGCGCCGCGATGCCCGCCACCACGCCGATGATGCCGGCCGAGGCCAGCAGGCTGGTGCCGATGGTGCGCATCTCGGCGAAGGTCAGCAGCATCACGGCCGCGGTGACGGCCACGATCACCGCGCCGACCGCCCGGCGCAGCATGTTGAGCTGGGTGCGCACCCGCTGCAGCCGGGACGGATCGCCGGCCACCGCTTCGTAGCGGATCTGCACCGCGGCCAGCGCCGCCGCCATGACCCGCTCGGTCAGCCAGCCCAGCGCGGCGAGCAGGATGAGCAGCAGCGCGTGGCGCAGGCCCTCGTCGGTCAACGGGTCGACGGGGCGGGCGGCCAGCAGCAGCGCGGGCGCCACCACCAGTTGGAGCGGGATCCGGCAGCGGCGCAGCAGGGACCAGAGGCGGTCCTCGGGGTGTCGGGCACTGACCCGCTGCAGCGTCTGGTCGACCAGCCAGCCGACCACCAGGGTGATGGCGACGGTGGCGAGCAGGGTGAGCAGGGGCTGCAGCACGGCACACACGATACGCGGACGAGTCGGGCAAATCGCCGCAGCTCGACCGGTTCCTGACCGGCCCCCTCCCGGCGGACCCTCTCAGAGACCGCGGATAGGATCGCTGTCCATGAAGCTCCCTGGCCCCTGGCGGCGTTGGCGCGCACGTGGCAGGCCGACCCGCCGTCGGCTGCTGGCCTGGGGGCTGGTGCTGGCCGTGCTGGTCGGCCTGGGGACGGCGGCCGCGGTGACGGGCGCCCCGGCCGCGGTGCACCAGGAGGACCGTTTCCTCTCGATGCCCGAGGCGCCGGGCAGCTCCCAGCAGGTCTCCATCGACACCTCCTTCTTCACCACCGGCAGCAGCCCGCGCCCCGCGGTGCTGCTCGCCCACGGGTTCGGCGGCAGCAAGGACGACGAGGCGGGCGAGGCGCGCAAGCTGGCCCGGGCCGGCTACGCGGTGCTCACCTGGTCCTCGCGCGGCTTCGGGCACTCCACCGGGCAGATCGGCCTGGACTCGCCCGACGGCGAGGTGCAGGACGTCAAGCACCTGGTGGACTGGCTGACCCAGCGGCCCGAGGTGCTCAAGGACAAGCCCGGCGATCCGGTGGTCGGCATCACCGGCGCCTCCTACGGCGGTGCGATCGCACTGCTGGCGGCGGCCGCCGATCCCCGGATCAAGGCCATCGCTCCCCGGATCACCTGGTGGAACCTGGCGGACGCGCTCTTCCCGCAGAACGTCCAGGGCGGCAGCGCGGCCGACGGGGTGTTCAAGAAGCTGTGGGCCGGCATCTTCTTCACCGACGGATCCGCCGGTGACCTGACCGCCTCCACCACCGGCAAGCCGGCGCCCGCGGTCAGCAGTCCGGGCCCGGTGGGCTGCGGCCGCTTCACCGCCGACCTGTGCGCGATGTACAACCGGGTGGCCAGCGCCGGCCGGCCCGATGCCCAGGCCGTTGCCCTGCTGGAGAAGTCGAGCCCGTCGACTTTCGCATCCCAGATCAAGGTGCCCACGCTGGTGGTCCAGGGCGAGCAGGACTCGCTCTTCCCGCTGGACCAGGGCGATGCGATGGCCAAGGCGATCGCCGCCAACGGCGCCCCGGTCTCGGTCGACTGGTTCGCCGGCGGCCACGACGGCGGCACCGAGACCAGCGACCGGGTGGACGACCGGGTGATCGCCTGGTTCGACACGTACCTGAAGCACCAGGACACCAACACCGGCCCGGCCTTCCGGGTCACCAGGACCGGGGGCGTGGACTCCACCGGCTTCCAGGCCGTGCTGCGCGGCGCCGACGCCAACCGGTACCCGGGCCTGGGCGGCACCGCCAGCACCGCCGTGCAGCTGAGCGGCGGTCAGCAGACCATCGCCAACCCGCCCGGCGGCGCGCCGCCGGCGATCTCCACCGTGCCGGGGCTGGGCGCGCTCGCCCAGGCCTCGCAGCTGGGCGTCGGACTCTCACTCGACTTCCCGGGGCAGTCCGCGACCTTCGACTCCGCCCCGCTGGCCGACGGGATCCAGCTGACCGGCAGACCCACCGTCAAGATCACCGTGCACGCCGACCAGCCGGACGCGGTGCTCTTCGCCAAGCTCTACGACGTCGCCCCGGACGGCAGCCAGACCCTGCCGCAGCAGCTCGCCGCCCCGTTGCGGGTCACCGGCGCCGACGCGCCCGGCGGCAGGACGGTGACCGTCGGCCTGCCCGCCGTCGACCACTCCTTCGCCGCCGGCCACCGGCTGCGCCTGGTGCTCGCCAGCACCGACCTGGCCTACGCCTCACCGAACGCGCCCGCCACCTACCAGGTGGCGGCGGCAGGCCCGCTGACCGTCCCCACCGACAGCGCCCTGCACACCGAGGCGGCCCCGCTGCCGGCCCGCGTCTGGCAGCTGCCGCTGCTCGCGCTGGTGGTGGCCGCCGGCCTGCTGCTGACGATGCGCCGGCGCCGCGCGGTGCCGCCGCCGGACCCGGCGCTCGCGCTGATCCCGCTGCGGATCACCGGGCTGAGCAAGCGCTACAAGGGCGCCGCCGACCGCTACGCCGTGCGCGACCTGGGCTTCACCGTCGAGCCGGGCCAGGTGCTCGGCCTGCTCGGGCCCAACGGCGCCGGCAAGACCACCACGCTGCGGATGCTGATGGGCCTGATCCGCCCGGACGAGGGCGAGATCAGGATCTTCGGCCACGCCGTGCGCCCCGGCGCCCCGGTGCTCTCCCGGGTCGGCGCCTTCGTGGAGGGTGCCGGGTTCCTGCCGCACCTGAGCGGACGGGCCAACCTGGAGCTGTACTGGCAGGCCACCGGGCGCCCCGCCGAGGACGCGCACCTGGCCGAGGCGCTGGAGATCGCCGACCTGGGCGAGGCGCTGGAGCGCGCGGTGCGCACCTACTCGCAGGGCATGCGCCAGCGCCTGGCGATCGCCCAGGCCATGCTCGGCCTGCCGGACCTGCTGATCCTGGACGAGCCGACCAACGGGCTCGACCCGCCGCAGATCCGCGAGATGCGCGAGGTGATGATCCGCTACGCGGCCACCGGACGCACCGTGATCGTCTCCAGCCACCTGCTCGCCGAGGTCGAGCAGAGCTGCACCCACCTGGTGGTGATGGACCGCGGCCGGCTGGTCAGCACCGGCGCGGTGGCGGAGATCATCGGTGGCGGCGAGCTGCTGCTGGTCGGCACCCCCGCCTCGTACGGCGCCGCCGAGCTGGCGGCAGCGGCCGATAAGGCCGCCGCGCTGCCCGGCGTCGGCTCGGCGGAGGTCGCAGGCCACGGACTGCTGGTCCGGCTGGACGGCCTGACCGCGCACCAGCTGGTTGCCGAGCTGGTCCGCTTGGACGTCCCGGTGGAGCGGGCCGGTCCGCACCGCCGCCTGGAGGACGCGTTCCTGTCGATGATCGGAGGCCCGGCGTGAGCAGCACCCTGGCGGACCGGGCGCCCGGCTACCGCCCCCAGCGCACCCTGCCGCTGCGGGTGGAGGCGCTTCGCCAGCTGCGCCGCCGCCGCACCCTGGTGATCGCGGCGGTGCTCTTCGCGCTGCCGTTCATCGTGCTGGCCGCCTTCCAGATCGGCGGCACCCCGAGCCGGCCCGACCAGGTCACCTTCGTCTCGCTGGCCACCGCCTCCGGGCCCAACTTCGCGGCCACCCTGCTCTTCATGGGCACCGGCTTCGTGCTGGTGATCCCGGTCGCGCTGTTCTGCGGGGACACGGTGGCCGCCGAGGCCGGTTGGTCCTCGCTGCGCTACCTGCTGGCCGCGCCGGTGCCGCGGGCCCGGCTGCTGGCCCGCAAGCTCACCGTCGGGCTGCTCTTCTCGGCCGCCGCCATCGTGCTGCTGCCGTTGGTCGGCCTCGGGGTCGGCACCGCCGCCTACGGCTGGGGCGACCTCAAGCTGCCCGCCGGCGGCAGCCTGCCCGCCGCCGAGGCGCTGCCCCGCCTGGCCATCGCGGTCGGCTTCGTGATCCTCAGCGAGGTGGTGGTCGGCGCGCTCGCCTTCTTCCTCTCCACCGCCTCCGACGCCCCGCTCGGCGCGGTCGGCGGCGCCGTCTTCCTCAGCATCATCACCGGGGTGCTGGACGCGATCACCGCGCTCGGCGGGCTGCGCGAGTGGCTGCCCGCGCACTGGCAGTACGCCTGGGCGGACGCGCTGCAGCCGCAGCTGGAGTGGGGCGGGATGCTCCAGGGCGTCTCGCTCTCGCTCTCCTACGCGGCCGTGCTGCTGGCGCTGGCCTTCCGGGGGTTCGCGCGCAAGGACATCGTCTCGTAGGGGAGGATGGGCGGGTACCGCCTCGAACGATGTACGGAGTCCCCCCGTGGCCCAGATCCTGCTCCTCCACTCCGCTTACGGGCTGCGCCCCGCCGTGCACGCCGCCGCCGACCGGCTGCGTGCGGCCGGACACCAGGTGCACGTGCCGGACCTGTACGACGGCAAGGTCTTCGACACCGTCGAGGAGGGCATGGCCTACCGCGAGGAGCTCGGCAACGACGAGCTGCTGCGCCGGGCGGTCGGCGCAGCAGCCCCGCTGCTCGCCACGGCCGGGACCAAGCTGGTCTACGCCGGCTTCTCGCTCGGCGGCGGGCTGGCCCAGAACCTGGCGCTGGCCGACGAGCACTCGCTCGGCCTGCTGCTCCTGCACGGCACCTCCGACCTGCGCGAGGACGCCGCCACCGGGATCCTGGTGCAGCTGCACATCGCCGAGCCCGACCCGTTCGAGACCGAGGACTGGCTGAACACCTGGTACCTGGGCATGCGCCGGGCCGGGGCCGAGGTGGAGGTGCACCGCTACCGCGGTGCGGGGCACCTGTTCACCGACCCCGAGCTGCCGGACTACGACGCCGAGGCGGCCGAGACCGCCTGGGCGGCCTCGCTCGACTTCCTGACCGAGCTGGACGAGCTGACCGGGCAGAACTGACGATCCGTCAGGCGGTCGGCGGGGCCTGCGGCGGCTGCGGCGGATAGCCGTAGGTGATCGGCTGGACGGGTTGCTGGGCGGGCGGTGCCATCGGCGCCGGGTAGCCGGCGACCGGCTGGGACGGGATCGGCGCGCCGTAGCCGGGGGCGCCCTGGGCGGGGAACGGGGCCGGGTAGCCGCCCGGGTAGCCGACCGGGGCCGCCACCGCGGCCGTCCCCGCCGGGCGCCGGGTGACCGCCACCGCCAGCACGAAGACCAGCGCGAGCACCACCTGGACGATGACGTCCAGGTTGAGCAGCAGGTTGGAGCCCGGTGAGCGGAAGGCGTGCGAGAGGTACTGGTTGCCGGTCAGCTGCGCGATCTCCGTCAGCACCGAGCTGTAGGCGCTCACCAGCAGCACCGCGACGCCGGCCGGGCGCACCCAGGCAGCGCCGGCGAAGGCGCCGATGACCAGCGCGATCAGTGCGAGCACGAACGCGGTGTCGGTGGCGGAGAAGTTGATCGCGGCGTCCCGCACGAAGTGGTCGTAGTTGATCCCGAACGCGGTCGGCAGGTAGGCCACGCCCTGCTTGCTGAGGTCGAAGCCCAGGATCGCCAGCTCCAGCAGTACGTCGACGATCATCAGTGCCGCCAACCCGGGCAGTACCGCCGGGCGCGATCCGCCCGGTGCCGGTTGCGGGGTCGGAAAGCCTCCGACGGGCGGCGCGTAACTCATGGTGTCCCCTCCGGACGGCGGGGCCATGGCGTCTCCACGGCTCCCGGTGCGCGCTGAGAGTAGCGCGCACCGGTAACCACCGGGTCAGGCGCTCCAGGCGGCCGGGCCGAGGAGCGTCTTCACCTCGCTGGCGAAGGCGGTGTCGGGGTTGACCAGGAAGCCGAGCTCGTAGAGGACGTCGCGCTGGCGGCTGGTGGTGAGCAGCCGGACCGGTACGTCGCCGGGGTGCGCCTGGAGCGTGAGCTTGAGCTCGCGCACCATGTTGGCCGTCACCTTCGGGTAGGGCACGGTGAGCTGCACCGGGGGCTTGCCGCCGTGCTCGGCCGCGGAGATGTCCAGGCTGACGATCTCCTGGCCGAAGATGCTCAGCGCGCCGTCACGCTCGTTGAGCCGGCCGCGCACCGAGATGACGTTGTCCTCGATCATCTGGTCGGCCATCAGGTTGTAGGTGGCCGGGAAGAAGAGGACCTCGACCGAGCCGTCGCGGTCGGCCAGGGTGATGATCGCCCAGGCGTTGCCCGCCTTGTTGATCCGCCGGTCCACCCCGGTGATCAGCCCGGAGAGCCGGACCTCGCCCTCGGTGCGGCCGGAGCCCATCAGTTCGGCGATCGAGACGTCGCGGTTGCGGGCCAGGATGTGCTCGGCGCCGTCCAGCGGGTGGCTGGAGACGTACAGGCCGAGCATCTCGCGCTCCAGGCTGAGCAGCTGGCGGCGCGGCCACTCGCGGTCGGTGAGCTCGAAGTCCAGGCCGATGGTGGGCGTGTCGGAGTCGGTGTCGAGTGCGCCGAACAGGTCGTCCTGGCCGATCGCCTGCTGCTTCTTGACCCCGGTGACGGCGTCGATGGCCTGCTCGTGCACGGCGCAGAGCGACTGGCGGGTGTGGTTCAGCGAGTCGAAGGCGCCGGCCTTGATCAGCGAGTCGATGGTGCGCTTGTTGCAGGCGACCAGCTCGGCCTTGTCCAGGAAGTCGGCGAAGGAGGAGTACTTCCCCTTCTCCTTGCGGGTCTTGATCATCGACTCGATGACCGGGACGCCGACGTTGCGCACGGCCTTGAGGCCGAAGCGGACGTCGGTGCCGACGGCGGTGAAGTCGACCACGGACTCGTTGACGTCGGGGGAGAGGATCTTGATGCCCATCGACCGGCACTCGGCCAGGTAGACGGCCATCTTGTCCTTGTCGTCCGCGACCGAGGTGAGCAGGGCGGCCATGTACTCGGCGGGGTAGTTCGCCTTCAGGTAGGCGGTCTGGTACGAGACCAGGCCGTAGGCGGCCGAGTGCGATTTGTTGAACGCGTAGCCGGCGAACGGGACCAGCACGTCCCAGACCGCCTGGATGGCCTCGTCGGAGTAGCCGCGCTCCTTGCAGCCGGCGTGGAACGGGACGAACTCCTTTTCGAGGACCTCCTTCTTCTTCTTGCCCATCGCGCGGCGGAGCAGGTCGGCCTGTCCGAGGCTGTAGCCGGCCAGCACCTGCGCGGCTCGCTGCACCTGCTCCTGGTAGACGATCAGGCCGTAGGTGGGGCCGAGGACCTCGGAGAGCGGTGCCTCCAGCTCCGGGTGGATCGGGATGATCTCCTGCTGGGCGTTCTTGCGCAGCGCGTAGTTGGTGTGCGAGTTCATGCCCATCGGGCCGGGCCGGTACAGCGCCGAGACGGCGGAGATGTCGGCGAACTCGGTGGGCTTCATCAGCTTGAGCAGCGCGCGCATGGGGCCGCCATCGAGCTGGAAGACGCCCAGCGTGTCGCCGCGGGCGAGCAGTTCGTAGGTCGTCGGGTCGTCGATCGGGATGTTCTCGATGTCGACGTCGATGCCGCGGTTGGACTTCACGATCTTGATGCAGTGGTCGATGATGCCCAGGTTCCGCAGACCCAGGAAGTCCATCTTGATCAGACCCATGGCTTCGCACGACGGGTAGTCGAAGCCGGTGATGATCACGCCGTCCTTGTCCCGCTTGTGCAGCGGGATCAGTTCGAGCAGTGGCGTCGAGGAGAGGATGACGGCGGCGGCGTGCACACCGGTGCCGCGGATCAGGCCCTCGATGCCGATACCGGTGTCGATGATCTTCTTGACGTCCGGCTCGTTGGCGTACATCGTGCGGATCTCGGTGCCCTCGTTGTACCGAGGGTGCTTCTCGTTGAAGAGATCCGCCAGTGGCACGCCCTTGCCCATCACGTCCGGCGGCATCGCCTTGGTGATCCGGTCGCCCATCGCGAAGGGGTAGCCCAGGATGCGGCTGGAGTCCTTGACGGCGGCCTTGGCCTTGATGGTGCCGAAGGTGTTCACCTGGGCCGTGTAGGCCTCGCCGTACTTCTCGGTGACGTAGCGCACCATCTGGTCGCGCTGGCGGTCGTCGAAGTCGATGTCGACGTCCGGGGGGTTGATGCGCTCGGGGTTCAGGAACCGCTCGAAGAGGAGATCGTGCTCCAGCGGGTCCAGCTGGGTGATGCCGGTCAGGTAGGAGACCATCGAGCCGGCCGCCGAGCCACGGCCGGGACCGACGGGAATGCCGTTGTCGCGACCGTACTGGCAGATGTCGGCGACCACGAGGAAGTAGGCGTCGAACCCCATCGGGGTGATGACGCCCATCTCCAGCTCGATCCGGTCCAGCACCTCCTGGCTCGGGTTGTCGCCGTAACGCCTGTGGAGGCCGGCCTGGATCTTCTGGCGCAGGTAGGAGGCCTGGGTCTCGCCCTCGGGCACGTCGAACTGCGGCATCCGGTCGACGTAGTCGAAGACCTCGCCGTACGGCTGGATCCGCTCGGCGATGGCGAGCGTGTTGTCGCAGGCCTCCGGCAGTTCGCTGAACAGCTCGCGCATCTCGGCGGGCGTCTTGATGTAGTAGCCGGAGCCGCCGAACTTCAGCCGGTTCGGGTCGTCCTTGTTCTTGCCGGTGCCCACACAGAGCAGGTTGTCGTGGGCGTCGGCCTGGTCCTCGGTGACGTAGTGCGAGTCGTTGGTCGCCAGCAGCGGCAGGCCGAGCTGCTTGCCCAGCCGCAGCAGATCGGCCCGGATGTCCAGCTCGATGTTGAGGCCGTGGTCCATCAGCTCAAGGAAGAAGTTCTCCTTGCCGAAGATGTCCCGGTAGGTGGAGGCGGCCTCGATCGCCTCCTCGTACTGGCCGAGCCGCAGTCGGGTCTGGATCTCGCCCGACGGGCAGCCGGTGCTGGCGATGATCCCCTTGGCGTGCTGGGCCAGGAGCTCGCGGTCCATCCGGGGCTTGGTGTAGTAGCCCTCCATCGACGCGAGCGAGGAGAGCTTGAAGAGGCTCCGCAGCCCGTCGGCGTTCTCCGCCCACATCGTCATGTGGGTGAAGCGGCCACCACCGGAGACGTCCTTGCCGCCCTCGCCGTCCGTGTTGGCCGGCCGCTTGCCGCCCGGCGACCAGAACACCTGCTTCTTGTGGAAGCGCGACTCGGGGGCGAGGTACGCCTCGATGCCGATGATCGGCTTGACCGAGCTGCCCTTGGACTTCTGGAAGAACTCGTAGGCCCCGAACATGTTGCCGTGGTCACTCATCGCGATGGCCGGCATGCCCTGCCGCTCGACCTCGGCGAACAGCTTGCTGTTCTTCGCCGCCCCGTCGAGCATCGAGAACTCAGTGTGAACGTGCAGGTGCACAAAGCCATCGGGCACAGGGGTCTCCAGTCATTCACCGCCGGGGAACATCCACCCTAATGGGGTGGCGAGGGGAAGCACGCCGCGCTGGAGGTGCCCGTGGGGGAGCCGGGACGTCCCTCCCCAGCTCAGCGGCGAGATCACGGGCTCCTCACGCGTGCGCGCGGTCAGCCGGCTCGGCGTGCCGCTGTCAGGACCCGGGCGGTGGTCTCACGCTCGTCCAGCTTGAGCAGCGCTCCGATCAGGTACGGGCGCATCTGGCGGACGGCCTCCCGGGGATCCGAGGTGACCGCGACCGGCTGGATCTCCTCGCGCATCGCGGGGTCCACTGAGCAAACCCAATCCGCCGCTACTGGATGTCGTCGTGCTGCAGTCGGCCTTGGTGGCGCGGGTCGGCGGGGCGCGGACGATGCGGGGGCAGCTGACGCGGCTGCGGGAGGCGGCAGACGATCCGCACATCATGTTGCGGGTCGTGCCGCTCGATGCGGGGGCGGCCAGCGCGATGGGAGCCATGTTCAGCATCATGGACTTCTCCGGAGCCCAATCGCCGCCGGCGGTCTACATCGAGGGCGATGTGGGGGCTCGACTCGCCCGGGATGCGGGAGTCGTCTCCTGGTCTCGGCGCCGGTTCAACGCGGTGCCCGTGACGGTGAGTTCGATCATCTCGCCGACTTCAGCGCCTTCGACCGCTGGCCAGCCCCGAAGGGGCGAGGCCCGGTGCCCGCAGTGTACGCAGCAGGGCACCGGACCTCGTTGTTGTCGCGGCCTCAGCCCTCCTTGACCACCACGGTCTTGCCGGCCTTGTCGTGGAAGCACTGCTGCAGGGGCTTGTCCCAGAGCAGCGAGAGCACGTTGACCAGCGCGAACAGCGTGCCGATGCAGATGACGGCCTGGGGCAGGCCGTAGACGGCGGAGCGGGCCCAGAGCTCGTTGTCGCTGGGCCGCCCGCCGTGGGCGGCGGAGACGACCCGGAGCTTCATGACCTTCTTGCCGATGCTCTGCTGCTGCTGGCTGAGCATCATCGCGCCCTCGTAGACGAAGACCAGCAGGGCGACGACGATGTCGGACACGATGCTGCCGAAGCCGAGCACGGCCTCCACCAGCAGGAACGGGATCAGCAGCACGCCGAGGTCGATCAGGCGGGCCAGGAAGCGGTCGCCGGGGCCGGCCAGGGTGCGGGTGCCGGGCGGCGGCGGGCCGTAGGGGTTGGTCGGGCCGAGCCACGGCGGCAGCTGGCCGGGCTGCTGGTAGCCGCCGGGCGGGGGCGGGTAGCCGAAGCCGGGCTGCTGGCCCTGGCCGCCGGGCGGCGGGGCGCCGTAGCCGCCCTGGGGCGGCTGCGGGTCGTACGGGCCCTGCGGGACGCCGTAGCCCGGCTGTGCCGGGGGCTGCTGGCCGTAGGGATCCTGCGACCCGTACGGGTTCTGCTGCCCAGGCGGCGGCTGCTGGCCGCGCGGGTCCTGGTCGGAGGGGTAGCCGTAGCCCGGAGGTTGATTGGTCATCTGCCCGCTCGTTTCGTGGAGGCTTACCCTCAAAGGTTCTAGCGGTCCTGACAATCCTTTAGGAAGACTTTGAGATCAACTGTTACGTGAACTGCGGAGGTTGCCGGGCAGCGCGGCACGGACCGCCGCCCCGAAGGCCGCGACGGCCGGGTGGCCGCCCGCGCCCTGCCGGAAGGCGACGGTGGTGCGCCGCGACATCGGCAGCCGGTACAGCCGCACGGCCGGCGGCGGCGCCAGCAGGCCCAGCTCCGGGACCAGGGCCACCCCCTGACCGGCGGCGACCAGGGCGAGCACGGTGTCGAAGTCGTCGGCGCGGTGCCGGATCCGCGGCGTGAAGCCCGCTGCCTGGCAGGCCCGGATCGTCATCGCATGGCAGAGCGTGCCGTGGGTGGCGAGGATCCACGGGGCGCCGGCATGGGCGGCCAGCGTGCCGGCACCGGGCCCGTCACCGGGCTCGGCGGTGGCCAGGTACATCGCCTCGGCGAAGAGCGGCTCGCTCGCGATGCCGGGCTCGGCGGGCGCGGGGACGAAGTCGTAGTCGTGCACCAGGGCGACGTCCAGCTCGCCGGCGCGCAGCAGGTCGGCCACGCCTGCCGGGTCGACCTCGGCGACCATCGGCTCCAGCTCCGGCCACCGCTCGGCGAGCAGCACCAGGGCCGGCGGGATCACCACCCGGGCGGCGGACGGGAAGGTGCCGATCCGCAGCGGTCCGGCCGGTCCGCGCCGGGCCCCGGCCAGCTCGGCGCCGGCCTGCTCCAGCACCGCCAGTACCGTCTCGGCGTGCCGGACCAGGCCGTGCGCGGCGGGGGTGAGCGCCACCCGCCGCCCGGTGCGCTCCAGCAGTGCCACCCCGGCCTCCCGCTCCAGCGCGGTGAGCTGCTGGGAGACGGCCGAGGGGCTGAAGGCCAGCGCCTCGGCGACGGCGGCGATGGTGCCGCGGTGGGCCAGTTCCCGCAGCAGCCGCAGGCGGCGGACATCGAGCATCAGCACAGCTTACGGTTTGCGATGGAAAAGCGAACTGGACCCGCACAGTGGCCGGGCCGCAGGCTCAAGGCATGGATCAAGAGCTGCGCGGGATCCTCGTCCCGCTGATCACCCCGTTCACCGATGCCGACACGGTCGCCCTGGACGCGCTGGAGGCGCTGGCGCACGAGGTCCTGGACGAGGGCGCGGCCGGCCTGGTCGCGCTCGGCACCACCGGCGAGCCGGCCGCCCTGGACCCGGGCGAGCGGGCCGCCGTCCTCGACGTCTGCACCCGGGTCGCCCGCGAGCGCCGGGTGCCGTTGGTGGTCGGCGCGGGCGGCGGCGGTACCCGGCAGAGCCTCGATGCGCTGGCCGGGCTGGGCGGCCGCCCCGAGGTGGTCGCCGCGCTGACCACCGTGCCGGCCTTCGTGCGCCCCGGCCCGGCGGGGGTGCTGGCGCACTTCGAGCGACTCGCGGCACAGAGCCCGGTGCCGCTGATCGTTTATCACATCCCCTATCGCACCGGTCAGCAGCTGGACGCCCAGGCGCTCGGCGCGATCGCCCGGCTGCCCGGCATCGTGGGTGTGAAGTACGCCACCGGCGCGCTGGACGCGCCGGCCGTGGCGCTGCTGGCCGACCCGCCGCCCGGCTTCGCGGTGCTGCCCGGCGACGACACCTTCCTGTCACCGATGCTGGCGCTCGGCGCGAGCGGCGGGATCCTGTCCTCGGCGCATCTGGCCACCCGGCACTTCGTCGAGTTGACCGAAGCGTGGGCGGCCGGGGACGCGGCGCGGGCGCGGGAGTTGGGCCACCGGCTGGCCGGGCTCTCGGCGGCGGTCTTCGCCGAGCCCAACCCGGTGGTGGTCAAGGGGGTGCTGCACGCCCAGGGGCGGATTCCGAGCGCGGCGGTGCGGCTGCCGCTGCTGCCCGCGAGTCCGGTTTCGGTGGCCGCCGTGCTGGAACTGCTGGATCGGCTGTCGGTGTCCATCCGGTGAACGGTGTCCACGTGGTGAATACCGTGCGGGGATATTTCGGCGAGCAGGCAAGATGAAGCTGAGCAGCACATCGGAGGAGGACGTACGGATGAAGATCGGCATTGTGGGCGCCACCGGCCAGGTCGGCGGTGTGGTCCGGGAGATCCTGGCGGAGCGCTCGTTCCCGGTCGAGCAGCTGCGGCTGTTCGCCTCGGCGCGCTCGGCCGGTAGGACGCTGCCCTGGCAGGGTGGTGAGGTCACCGTCGAGGACGCGGCCACCGCCGACTACACGGGCCTGGACATCGTGATCTTCTCCGCCGGTGGGGCCAGCTCCAAGGAGCTGGCCCCCAAGGTGGCCGCGGCCGGCGCCGTGGTGATCGACAACTCCTCCGCCTGGCGGCGTGACCCCGAGGTCCCGCTGGTGGTGGCCGAGGTCAACCCGGACGCGATCGCCGACCGCCCCAAGGGCATCATCGCCAACCCGAACTGCACCACGATGGCCGCCATGCCGGTGCTGCGCCCGCTGCACCAGGAGGCCGAACTGACCGCCCTGGTGGTGGCCACCTACCAGGCCGTCTCGGGCAGCGGCCTGGCCGGTGTCGCCGAGCTGCAGGAGCAGGCCCGCAAGGTCGTGGACGGCGCCGCGGCGCTCACCCACGGCGGTTCGAACGTCGACTTCCCCGAGCCGCAGGTCTACAAGCGCCCGATTGCGTTCAACGTGCTCCCGCTGGCCGGCTCGATCGTGGACGACGGTCTGAACGAGACCGACGAGGAGCAGAAGCTGCGCCACGAGAGCCGCAAGATCCTCGGCATCCCCGAGCTCAAGGTCTCCGGCACCTGCGTCCGGGTGCCGGTCTTCACCGGCCACTCGCTCCAGGTCAACGCCCGCTTCGCGCGCCCGATCAGCCCCGAGCGGGTCACCGAGCTGCTGGCCCAGGCGCCGGGCGTGGCGCTGAGCGACATTCCCACCCCGCTGCAGGCGGCCGGCCAGGACCCGAGCTTCGTGGGCCGGATCCGGCGGGACGAGACGGCGGAGAACGGCATCTCGCTCTTCCTGTCCAACGACAACCTGCGCAAGGGCGCGGCGCTCAACGCCGTGCAGATCGCCGAGCTGGTCGCCGCCGAGCTGGGCTGACCACGACTGGGCCGACCGGGCTTGGGCCGACCGGGCTTGGGCCGCCCACGATTGGGCCGCCCACGACTGGGCCGACCGGGCGAACCCGGACCGTGGGGCTCCTGACGTGATGTCAGGAGCCCCACGGCTTTTCCGCCCAGGCCCGGTCAACTGGGCCGAACGGAGTCACCGTGCCGTTCACAACCCCCGGCCGGCCTACCGGGAAGCCCGCGCAGCCGGGTGATTCACGACGCCTTCGGGGGGTAATGGAGACCGCAACGGTCCGGCAGGGTGCCCAGGTGAGCCTCGCTCGGGCAGACTGCACGAACTGCCCGTGCTCAGCGGCAGAGCACAGGAAGAGGGGTACCTCATGGACCGCTGTGTCGTCCTGGTGGATGCGGGATACCTGCTGGGGGCCGCCGCCAGCCTGCTGGCCGGGGAGCCCGCCCGCTCCCGGGTGACGGTCGATCACACCGCGCTGATCGCCTCGCTGCGCGACCGGGCCGAGGAGGAGACCGGCCTGCCGCTGCTGCGGATCTACTGGTTCGACGCGGCCCCCGAACGCCGCCCGATGCCCGAGCACCGCCGGCTGCGGGTGCTGCCCAGGGTCACCGTGCGGCTCGGCGCGCTCACCCGGGCCGAGGGCCGCTGGGTGCAGAAGGGCGTGGACGCCGCGATGCACGCCGAACTCTCCGAGCTGGCCCGCAACCGGGCCTGCGCGGACGTGGTGCTGGTCACCGGCGACGGCGACCTGCTGCCCGGCATGATGTCGGCCAAGGAGCACGGCGTGGCCGTCCACCTGTGGGCGCTGCAGGCCGCCGACGGCGACTTCAACCAGTCCGAGGACCTGGTCGGCGAGGCCGACGAGCGCCGGGTGCTGGACCGCGAGTGGATCACCCGCTCGGTGCGGCTGCGCGAACCCGCGGTGGCCTTCCCGCCCGCCGGGCCGCGCCCGGAGATCGCCAAGATCCTGGCCGCCCCGCCGACCGCCCGCCCCGCAGCGGCCGAGAACCCCGAGCAGCCGGCCACCCCGGCCGCGATGCCGCCCGCCGCACTCAAGGTCGTCCCCACCCCCAAGGACCTGGCCGGCCGCACCGCCCAGGCGCACCATCACCAGCAGCCGCCCGCCGGGGCCGGCAACGGCCCGGTGCTGCGCTGGTCATCCGACCGGGGCTGGGTGGACCGGCCGCCCGCCGAGGCGCCCACCGCCGCCGACGCGCTGCCCACCCTGGCCCAGCTGACCACCGCCGAGCAGCGCTGGGCCGACCGCGAGGAGGACATCACCGCGATCGGCGGTGACCCGCACGAGGTCGGCCAGGTCTTCGCCCGCCGCTGGACCGACCGGCTGGGCGACCGCGAACGGCTCACCCCGATCTGGGCCGACTACCCGCGCATCCCGCACCGGGTGGACGGCGAGCTGCTGCGCTACGCGGCCCGGTTCGGCCTGCTCGCACACAAGGACGACCAGATCGACGAGCACGACCGGTACGCGATCCGGGCCGGCTTCTGGAAGGAGCTGGCGGCCCGGGTGCCGGGCGGCGAGCTGATCGTGGTGGACGACTGATCGGGGGAGTCCGAGGCTGGGGGTGGCGTCGAACGGGCCCCTGGTCCGGAATCCTCATGATCGGCGCGTAGAGTCTTCGCTCGTGAGTGACGCCCCACTGCCCTGCTGCTCCGTCCGGGGCCTCACCAAGCGCCACGGTGAGATCCGGGCCAATGACGGGGTCGACCTGGAGATCCGCCAGGGCGAGATCTTCGGCCTGCTCGGCCCCAACGGCGCCGGCAAGTCCACCCTGGTGCGCCAGCTCACCGGGCTGCTGCGGCCGGACGCCGGCAGCGTCGAGATCCTCGGCCACGACGTGGTCCGCCACCCCGAACGGGCGGCCCGGCTGCTCGGCTACCTCGGCCAGGAATCCACCGCACTGGACGAGCTGACGGTGGCGCTGGCCGCCGAGACCACCGGCCGGCTGCGCGGCCTGAGCCGCGCCGCCGCCCGCTCGGCGAGCGCCGAGGTGCTCGACGAACTGGGCCTGACGCCGCTGGCCGCCCGCCCGCTGGCCAAGCTCTCCGGCGGGCAGCGCCGGCTGGCCTGCTTCGCGACCACCCTGGTCGGCGAGCGCCCGCTGCTGGTCCTGGACGAGCCCACCACCGGCATGGACCCGGTGGCCCGCCGGGCCGTCTGGTCGGCCGTGGACCGCCGCCGGGCCGAGCGCGGCACCACCGTGCTGCTCGTCACCCACAACGTCATCGAGGCCGAGACGGTGCTCGACCGGGTCGCCGTGCTGGACGAGGGCCGGGTGATCGCCTGCGACACCCCCGGCGGTCTCAAGGCGCTGGTCGACGGCGATGTCCGGCTCGACCTGGTCTGGCGGGGCGAGCCGCCGCTGGAGGTGTCCGCGGTCGCCCGGCTGGCCGAGCGCGCGGAACGCACCGGGCGGCGCTGGACCGTGCGGACCACACCGGAGGAGGCCAGGGAGCTGGTCGCCGCCGTCACCACCGGGCCGGCCTTCGCCGCCCTGGACGACTTCACCCTGGCCACCCCGAGCCTGGAGGACGTCTACCTCCGGCTCGGCGGCCGCCATCAAGGACTGGCGAAGTGACCGTACTCACCCCCACCCCCGCGCCGGCCACCACCCGCGCCGCCGCTCCGCTGGCGCCCGCGGCCCGGCTGCTGCCCGCGCTCGCGGCGGTCTACCGGGCCCAGCTGGCCCGCGCCAAGGTGGCCCGGATCCCACTGATGTTCGTCGCCAGCTTCCAGTCGATCGGCATCCTGGTGATGATGCGCGGGGTGGTCGACAGCGGTGACAACCCCTCGGCGCGCGCGGTGGTGGCGGGCTCCAGCGTGCTGGTGGTCGCCTTCGTGGCGCTCAACCTGCTCGCCCAGTACTTCGGTCGGCTGCGTGCCACCGGCGGCCTGGACCACTACGCGACGCTGCCGGTCCCGGCCGCCTCCGTGGTGCTCGGCGCGGCGGCGGCCTACGCCTCCTTCACGCTGCCGGGGGCGCTGGTCACGGCGGGCTTCGGCGCGGTGCTCTTCGGGCTCTCGCCGGCGCACCTGTGGGTGCTGCTGGTGGTGGTCCCGCTGGCCGGCGCCGCGCTCTCCGGCATCGGCGCGGCGCTCGGCCTGCTCGCCCCCAAGCAGGAGCTGGCCACCATGGCCGGCCAGCTCGGCATGTCCGCCGCGCTGCTGCTCGGCGTGCTGCCCGCCTCGCACCTGCCGGCGGCGGTGCGGGCGCTGCGCGCCCTGCTCCCGTCCACCTACGGGGTGGACGCCTTCGCCGCCACCTTCGCGCGCCGGCCCGACTGGGCGCTGGTGCTGGCCGACCTGGCCGTCTGCGCGGGGGTCGGCGTGCTCTCGCTGGCAATCGCGACATGGTCCTACCGCCGCGCCACGACCCGCTAGCCGGATCTGGGCACTCGGCGTGAAACGATGGGTGACGTGACCGTACCGAACACGCCTCCGGGTGCCCCTCAGGGCGGCAACCCGCTGGGAATCTCCGAGGACCTGCCGCAGGGGGCCGACCAGGACGCGTCCGGCGGCCTGCCGAAGGGCGCCGGGGGGCCACCGAAGGGCGCCGGTGACACAGCTCAGGGCGTCTCGCCGGCTGGTCCGGGGGCTGACACCGCCGAGGGCAGTGCTGCTCCGGGTGGTGCTGCGCTGGGCGGTGCTGCTCCGGGCGGTGTTGCCGAGGGCGCTGCTCAGGGAGGCGACGTGCTGGAGGCGACGGCCCCGCAGCCGTCCACCCGCTGGACCCGGCTGCTCGGCGAGCTCCGGGTCGGCGCTCCGATCCTCGGCGCCTGCCTGGTGCTCGGTGTCCTGCTCGGGGCGCTCTGGTACTGGCTGGCGCCCGAGGTACCGCTCGTGGTGCACGGCCAGAGCGTGCTGTACGTGGACCCGGAGGGCGAGCAGCGGGCCGGCGCGGACGGCACCTTCGTCCTGCTCGGCCTGGCCTTCGGCCTGATCACCTCGGTGGGCTCGTTCCTCTACACCCGGCAGCGCGGCGGCGGCATCGTGGTCGCGGTGATGCTGGGGGTGGGCGGCCTGGCCGGCTCGCTGATCGCCTGGCCGCTGGGCATCGAGCTCGGCCCCACCAAGGACCTGATCGGCCACGCCAAGCAGGTCGGCGACGGGCACACCTTCAACGAGGCGCTCCAGCTGAGCGCGCACGGGGCGCTGCTGGCCTGGCCGTTCGCCGCGCTGCTGGCGCTGCTGGCGCTCACCGCAGCCTTCGGCAAGCGCGAGCAGGACCCGCCGCCGTACTGGGCCGGTCCGGTGCTGCCCTCGGCGGGCGGGCCGGTGGACGAGCTCAAGCCGCCGGCGGGCGCCGAGGGTGAGGGTTCTTCGGCCGGTGAGGCCGCCGCATCCGGGGACGCCGGTGCTTCGGGGAGCCCGGACGCTCCGTCGGGGCCGGGGCCCGTGGTCGGTGCCCAGGCGGTCGGCGGCCAGAGCGTGGGCGGTCAGAGTGTGGGCGGCCAGGCCGTGGGTGGTCAGGGTGTGGGCAGCCAGGCCGTGGCCGGGACGAGCGTCGGCAGCCAGGCGGTGGGCGGGCAGTCAGCCCCGGCCGATCTCGGCGCTGACAGCACCCGTCAGCCGCAGTAGGTCGGCGGGCGCCAGCTCGACCTCCAGACCGCGCCGGCCCGCCGACACGTAGATCGTGTCGTGGGCCAGCGCGCTCGCGTCCAGCACCGTGGGCAGCGCCTTGCGCTGTCCCAGCGGCGAGATCCCGCCGCGCACGTACCCGCTGCTGCGCTCGGCTGCCGCCGGGTCGGCCATCGCCGCGCGCTTGCCGCCCACGGCGGTGGCCAGCGCCTTGAGGTCCAGCTGCCCGGCCACCGGCACCACGCCGACCGTCAGGGCACCGTCCACCTCGGCCACCAGTGTCTTGAAGACCCGCAGCGGGTCCACGCCCAGCGCCTGGGCCGCCTCGCCGCCGTAGGAGGCGGCGGCCTGGTCGTGCTCGTAGGCGTGCAGGGTGAACGGCACGCCCGCGGCCTCCAGGGTGACGGTGGCGGGGGTGCCGCCCTTGCTCTTCTTCGCCTTCGCCATCGCCGCTCCTGGATTCTCGGTTCGGTGCCTCGGTTCGGGGCCTCGGTTCGGGGCCTCGGTTCGGGGCCTCGGCTCGGGGTCTCAGTTCGGGCTGAAGGCCTGGCGGGTCAGCTCGACCGCCGGCACCGAGGGCAGCCAGGCCAGCAGCGCGGTCTCCCGGCGCAGCAGCTCCAGTTCGGTGCTCAGCCGGGTCGCGGTGTCGGGGCAGGCCAGCAGCTGCTGCTTGACCGGCACCTCCAGCACCGAGGCGGCCGCCACCAGGTAGGAGAGCACCTGCGGGTCGTCGGGCAGCTCCTGCTCACCGGTCAGGCTGGCCTGCCGGGCACCGGCCAGCCGCTTCTGGTAGGCCCGGAACGCCCGCTCCACGCCGCCGGCCAGCGCGCCGGCCCCGGAGCCCTGCTCCTCGTCGATCAGCTCGCAGCTGCCCACCAGGTACGGGCCGCCGGTCTCCACCTCGCGCAGCCGGAACCGGGTGGTGCCGGTGACCAGCAGCTCGTAGCGGCCGTCCGGCTGCGGGGTGATCGAGGCGACGTCGGCCACGCAGCCGATGTGGTGCAGCGCCTCCAGCGGATCGCCGCTCGCCGTGCCGAGGCCGCCCAGCGGTCCGGCCGGTTTGTCGCTCTCGGTGACCGGGGCGACCTCGCGGCCGTCCTTGATCGCCAGCACGCCGAACCGCCGCGGCTGGTCGTCCGGTGCGGCCAGCAGATCGGCGACCAGGCGGCGGTAGCGCTCCTCGAACACGTGCAGGGGGAGCACCAGTCCGGGGTAGAGCACGGCATTCAGCGGGAAGATCGGCAGCCGTTCTGTCACGGCGCACAGCGTAGCCGCCCGCGGTGTCAGCCCGACGCGCGGAGGCCGCCGCGCTGCTCCGCCAAGTCGTCACTCGTGCTGGCACCACCTCCGCCCGGGGTGTTGCCACGCTGTTTCCGGTCGGGCGACTGCGAAAGTCTTGGTCCAGCGGCGGAACGGCTCCGTCGCCTACCAGACAAGGGAGTTGCGCCATGTCCGCCATGATCGAAGCCGTCACCGGAACCCCCCGGCGTCGTCGGCCGCGCAGCGGGCTGGTGCTCGCCGCGGCCCTGCTGACCACCATGGGCGTGGTCGGCACGGCCGGTGCCGCCTCGGCGCAGCCCGGGACGGGCGGGCCGGCCACCGTGGCGGCGGCCGGTCCGACGCAGCAGGCCCGGGTCGCACTGCCCGCGCCCAGCGGCCCGCACCAGGTCGGCACGGTCTCGCTGCACCTGACGGACACCTCGCGGCCCGACCCGTGGGTCGCCACGCAGCCCTACCGCGAGCTGATGGTCAGCATCCGCTACCCGGCCCGGGACGCCGACCGCTACCCGCTCGCGCCGCAGCTGACGGCGGGCGAGGCGGCGGCCTTCCCCGGTCAGTACCTGAACGCCAACGGGGTGCCGCTCGACCAGGTCGACTGGTCGGCCACCCTCACCCACGCCCACCAGGGCGCGCCGGTGGACCGGCGCGGCGGTCCGCTCCCGGTGGTGCTCTACTCGCCGGGGGCCGGCGATCCCCGCTCGCTGAACAGCACCCTGGCCGACGACCTCGCCTCGCGCGGCTACGTCGTGGTGACCATCGACCACACCTACGAGGCGCCGGCCGTGGAGTTCCCCGGCCACCGGGTGGTCACCAGCGTCCTGCTGGACCAGTTCGGCCAGGTCGGGAACGACCCGGCGAAGATCACCGCCCTGCTGAAGAAGGTGGTCGGGGTGCGGGTGGCCGACACCCGCTTCGTCCTGGACCAGCTGGACGCACTGGCCGCCGGACAGAACCCGGACGCCGACCACCAGCAGCTGCCCAAGGGGCTGGCCGGCGCGCTGGACCCGAACCGGATCGGCATGTTCGGCCAGTCCGGCGGCGGCTTCACGGCGACCCAGGCGATGCACGACGACCCGCGGATCAAGGCCGCCGCCGACCTGGACGGCCTACTCGGCTACGTCGGGGACAACAACGACCCCGCCAACCCCTCCACGGCCGCCACCGACGGGGTGGACCGCCCGATGCTGCTGATGGGCAGCCAGGGCGACGACATCCACACCAATCCGTCCTGGGACGCCCTGTGGAACCACAGCACCGGCTGGCACCGCGACCTGACCCTGTGCGGCTCCACCGAGACGACCTACACGGACAAGGAGTCGATGCTGCCGCAGATCGTCCGCCAGCTGAACCTCCCGCCGGTCACCGTCACCAAGGCCCTCGGCACCATCGCGCCCACCCGCGCCGTCGCCGAGCAGCGGGCGTACCTGGCGTCGTTCTTCGACCGCTGGCTGCGGGGCACGGACGACCACCTGCTCGACGGGCCGTCGGCGGCGCACCCGGACGTGGAGTTCGTTCAGTAGCTCGGTGGTGACGGCTCCCCATCCACCGGACGGGGGAGCCGAGTTGGACCCTGCGCAGGATTCGGGCGGGCGGTGCGGCGGACAGTATGGGGGCCATGGTCACCTCTGGGACAGCGTCAGCCGGAGCAAGAGTGGTCGTGCCGAATTGCTGGGCTTGCGCAGTGCCACGCGTGATGCAGGGCCCGTTGGCGGGGCGGGGCGGGGCGGGGCGGTCGCGCCGCGGAACCGGGACTGGGCCCGGTGGTATCCGGGGTGTGCGGCTCAGGTGTGGTGCTGCCTGACGCGGTACTCGGCGAGGGATTCGGAGGGCTGGCGGCGCCTGCGGAGGGGGTCGCAGCGGCGGCAGACGCAGTCCGGCCAGACATCGGTGAGGGGGCGGGTGTAGGGCTCACCGGCGGAGATCGTGCTGGTGGAGAGGAGGAAACGCCGGCCGGTGGGGGTGATCCGGTAGACCCGCAGGGACATGGCGCTGGGGTTCTCGTTCTGCTGCATGGTGGTTCAGTTCCTCTCGCACACCGGGCAGTTCGGCCAGCCGAGCGGGCAGGGCCGACCTTCCCGGGACGGGGTGGTTCGGGGGGCGCGCGTGAGTGGTGGGGTGCGCGGCGGGTGCTCCGCGCGCCGGGGCGGGGCCGAAGTCCAGCGGGTCCACCAGGAGGGGCGGCGCGCTGGGGGCGCGCCGCTGATGGGTCGGGTGGGGATCAAGGCTTGTGCTGGGCGCGGGCGTTCAGGCCGTCGCGGAGCAGGTCGGTGATCGAGACCACCAGCTCGGGGCGGGCCCGGCCGAGGGTGACCAGGACATCGCCGGTGATGGTGGGCCAGTCCACCCCGACGGAGGGGAGGAGGAGCCCGGCCTCGGCGAGGACGGTGTTCAACCCTCGTGCGGCGGCAGAGGCTTGCTGCTCAGGGTGGTCGGGGGAGGGGGTGGGGGTCATGGTGTCGTCTCCCTGCGCGGTCCGTATGGACTGCTGTTGCTGGGTGAGCTCATGTTGAGGTACTTCGAGGCGCGGCGCCCTGGGGCCCGATCTGCCTGATCGAATGCGGCGCGCGGGGGTGCCCAGGTTGAGCTTGATCACGATGAGCAATCGCCTCATCACGAGTTGTAGCCCTAGGATGAAGCACAGAAACTTCTGAGTGCAACTTCTGCTTGAAAAGTCAGACAGAAACTTCTGAATCTTCCTACCTGGGAGGGACTCGTGGGGAGTTCGCTTCCGCCTACCCCGCGTTCTGGGGCAAGATTGCCTCGCAGGCTGAGGGGAGGGGTGCGGGTGGCACAGCCCAAGAGTCACGTTCAGCAGCGGCGGCGGATCGGCCGCATCCTGCGGGAACTGCGTGAAGCTTCCGGCCTGACCATCGAGCAGGCGGGCAGCGCCATCGGCCGTTCTGACAGTACGATCAGTCGGATCGAGAACGGTCTGCGCGACGCTCACAAGCTTGAGCTGGCCGGGCTGCTGGACACCTACGGTGCGCCGGACGAGACGCGGGTCATGCTCACCGCGTTGGCTCGGGAGGCTCCGGACGGTGGGGTCTGGACGGCGCACGAGGCCACTTTTCCGCCCGACTTGGAGACGTATCTCGGGTTGGAACAGGCTGCGCGGTCCCTTCGGGTGTTCGCCCTCAGTATCGTCCACAGCTTGCTGCGGACCGCGGACACCATGCATGCGATCATCCGCGCGGGCCTGCCGACTGCCGGCGAGGGCGAGATCGCGAAACTCGTTGCTGCTCACCTGGCGCGACAGGACGTGTTGCAACGGCGGCCGGATCCCCTTGACCTCCAGGTTGTCCTCGATGAGGCCAGCCTCCGGCGCCCGGCAGGTGGAGCAGAGGTGACGCGTGGCCAGATCGACCAGCTGATCCACTTTGCTGAAGAGGTGCCGAACGTGACCCTGCACGTGCTGCCATTCGCCAAGGGCTCGCACGGATCGCTCGCGGGTGGGTTCACGCTGATTGACTTCCCTGACCCGCACGAGCCCGAGGTGGTCTACTGCGACACACCTGGCGGGAATCTCTACCTGCAGAAACCGCATGACACGCGCCGCTTCAGCCAACTCTACGGTCGGCTGCTGGGGGTCGCGCTCGACCCAGCCGACACGGGACGATTCCTGCGAACCGTCCGCCAGGAGATGTGAGTTCGTCATGACAGCCCGACCTGACACGAGCACTGCCCGCTGGTTCAAGGCGAAGGCGAGTGAGACCGCGCAGGGATGCTTCGAGGTTGCGTTCCTCGACAGCGCGGTCGCGCTTCGCGACAGCAAGCATCCCGAGCTTCCCGCACAGGTCTATCCGACCCACGTGTGGATGAGTTGGCTTGCCCGCTTGCGAGACAGCCAGTATGTCGGTCACCGCATCGAACTCGCCTTCATAGAGGACGAAGTGACCGTGAGTGATGCTGCTGACCCTGCCGGACAGGTGCACGTCTTCTCTCGGCACGAGTTCGACTGCTTCCTCAGCGGCGTCAGGGGCCGGGAGTTCGATCTCATCCGTTGATGTAGCTTCTCAGACGGCGTGACCAATTCTCAGGATTAGTGGCCACTGGGTGGCCACTGCGACGCATAGGTGACCACAAGACCTGTGCGCCTGTGTGGCGTACGGCTCGCCTGTCCCTCGTGTGGGTGACAGACGAGCCGTCTTCCATACCCGCCGCAGCCCTCCCGTACATAGTCCGCCAGCGAACCCTGGCAGACCTGGCCGCCGAGATCGGCACCTCAGCCCGCTACCTCGGCCAGCGGGCCAGGAAGATGGGAATCCCCATCCGGACCTGGTCGGACACTCCGTCCATCCGGGACCGCCGGTTCGAGCTTTACCACCTTCGTTCCGCACAGGCCATGCTCGCCGCCGGCAATTACAGCGTCCGCATGATCGCCAAAGAACTGGGCTTCAGCGACCGCACCCTCCACTGCCACTTCCGCACAGCGGCCCGACAGGGATGACGTCCAGCAGGAGCAGCGACGCCAGGACCCGCAGACCCCTATGCCCGGCCGCTGCCGCGGCGCGTGTCCGGTCCAGGCCGCCGGTGAAGGTCGGTCCTGAGGGCCGGAGTAGCAGTTGCCCACCCTGGCGACCGCCGCCAGCGGTGATATGACGAGACATCAGAAGCGATGAGAGTGAGAAGTCCGTTGAGCGGACCGTGAACGTCTCTCGCCCGTGTGCCCGATTTCGTCTGATCACCGGCACGGCGGCACCGCATGTAGATGCATCTGCCCAGGCAGGGTGGACCGGCCACCAATGACCGCCGGTCGTTGCGCCGCCAGGCCTGGTCAACCTTCCTCTGTTGCTTGACCCTTGCCAACGACTGCGTGGCAAAGGCCCGTTCGCGTTCGCTAATCCGACCGCGGATTCAGCAACCGGGAGACATCGGGGGATGCATGAGGCTCGACCCAGAGCCGGGAACGGTCATCGCGGATCGCTACCGTCTGGTCAAGGTGCTCGGAGCCGGCGGGGCGGGACGGGTCTGGTTGGCACAGGACCTGGAGCTCCGCGACATGTTCGTAGCTTTGAAGGAGGTTCGACTCCCGTTCGCTCCGAGCGAGGCCCTGTACCGCCGTCATCTCGAACGGTCGCAGCGAGAAGCCCGCAACGCCCAGAAGCTGCGCGACCACCCGAACATCGTGACCGTCCACGACTTCCTGATTGTGCACGAAGTTCCTTGGATCGTCATGCAGTTCATCAGCGGTCGCTCTCTCCACGATACGCTGGCCGACGGACCGCTACCGGTAGGCACCGTCAAACGCATCGCCGCCGCGTTACTCGATGCGCTCGAAGCCGCGCACGACGAGAAGATCGTACACCGGGACGTCAAGCCCGCCAACATCATGTTCGCCGAGGACGGGGCGGTGCTGCTCACCGACTTCGGCATCGCACACTTCCAACCCGACAACGGCCTGACGACCACGGGCGTGATCATCGGGTCGGCCGAGTACATAGCGCCTGAACGGGCCCGTGGCGAGGAGGGTGGACCGGAGAGCGACCTGTTCTCGCTCGGGGTGACCCTCTATCACGCGCTCGAAGGAGTCTCACCGTTCCGGCGGGACAGTCCCCTCGGATCACTCCACGCGGTGGTTGGCGACGAGGCCCCGCCACCACGGCGCGCCGAGTGGATGGGACCGCTGATCACCCAGCTGATGGCCAAGAACCCGGCAGATCGGCCAACCATCGCCAAGGCGCGCGGCCTGCTCAACGAGCCGACCACGGTCGTCCTGCCGCCATCTGCTCCTACCGCCGTCATGCCGAAGCCAACGCCCGGATCCTCGCCGCGATCCGCACCTGCGGCGAGGTCGAAGCCGAAGCCCAAAAAGGTGACGCCAAATCAAAATCAATCCATGGCCGCCGCTGTCCTCGTCCTGGCCCTCATCGCCGGCGTCGTCGCGCTCTACCACGGCAACCGGGGCTTCGCCACGTACGTGACCGACAGCTTCGGGCTGTCCGATGACGCTACCTCCGCGCAGGAGGGCGACTGTCTGCACCAGGACCCCAAGCGCGGTTGGGTCAAGGTGCCTTGCTTCTCGGCATCCGCCGACCGCAAGGTGCTCGGGCAGACCTCCGCTGCTGCCCCGGGAGACCCCTGCACTGCCGTCACGGGATGGGACAGCCTCACCGACAGTGCCATCCAGGCCGGCCCTGCTGGGCGGCAAGTCCAGCTCTGCACCGCGCCCTTGGACCAGAACACTGGCCAAGGCCCCACGCCATCCCCGGCTCCCGCCACCCCCACCACCCCCACCACCCTCACCACCCCCACCACCCCCACCTCAGACACCCCGTACACGCCATTCACCTACGCTCCGCCGAGCTACAGCAAGCCCACCCCTCACTTCGACCCGCACTCGCTCGACAACGCGCAGGCCGATCAAACCCCGCTGGCCAGTGACGCCTTGCTGCCGAAATCTTTCACCGATTCGAAAGGCGTGGTCTACACCATGACCAGCGGCGGGCTGCAGAGCTGCCTGACCAGTCATGAGAGCCAGGACGTACAGACCGTGTTGCGCAACGGCAGTTGCACGAACCAGGTCGTAGGGACCTACACCGACTCGCAGGCACGCATCCTGGTGGACGTCCTTGTGGAGCCGATGGCAGACACTCCGACTGCCACTGCGGGCCACAACACCCTCACCAGCGCAACCAGCGATGCCTGGGGCATCTGGTGTCCACGAACCGGTGCCGGCTCCAAACTCTGCGACGGCAACGTGAACACCAGCCGAGCCACCCAATCCGGCTACATCACCAACCATCACCGCTACCTGATCCACTCCTGGGCCTTCTATATCAGCTTGACCACCGACGGGAGCGTCGAGCCCTGGACGGATGCCGCCGCCAGCGCCGCAGTCGACGCTGCGGGCCCGCAGAACTACCAGGGCAACCAGTACTGAGCTTGGCGTTTACCGACCTCGGCGCTTCAAGGTGATGACGGTTGGAGATTCGAGGGGGAGTCCGGTCCCGGTGAAGAAGCCGTCGAGGCTGTCAGCGCGGCACTGCAGTCGGTTGAGTCGGTCGAGGGCGCTGGCGAGACAGGCGGCGTCGGTGCTGCGGGCGTGGGCCGGTCCGACGCTCGGGGTGGGCATGCTGGGCCCGGCCTGAGCGTCGGTTTTTCGGGCCGTGTGATCTGCGGCAGGGATCGCTACCAGCTAGTACTCCAGCAGTGTCGCCAGGCACCGACTCCCAGGCAAGTTGGCCACCCAAAGTGGAAGATCCTGCTCACCAGCCACCCTGCGGCTCTGAGTCTCCGCAGGTCACCTGGGGCCAATTGGCCATGGAACGTGGGAACCTACAGCTGAGTGGCGCCGTCGCCGTAGTGCACGACGGGCGAGAAGAGGGACACAATCAAATGAGCAACTTTCCCAACTCCTCTGCTCTGCCGGTGGTCTGGCAGAAGTCGAGCTGGAGCAACGAGGAGGACGCCTGCGTGGAGTGCGCCGCCGTTTCCGGTGCCATCGCCGTACGGGACAGCAAGGACCCGGCTGGTCCTGCCCTCCGGTTCTCGCGGGAGGCTTGGGTCGCGTTCGCCGGTGCGGTGGGTGGTGACGGGCTCGGGGTGGGCGGCTGCTGAATTGAATGTGGGCTGGTGGTCCCGGCGGGGCCACCAGCCCAGAGGGCTCTCAGTGGCAGGTGGCCGGCAGGCCGGGGCGGGAGAGCTCGCCGGTCCGCTCTTCCTGGCGCAGGTCCTCGACGCCAAGATCGGCGCACTCCTGGCGCAGCGCGCGCAGGGTGGGCGGGCCGCCGTACTTGTGCACGATCAGACTCATGCTCAGACCTCCTGGTGAGTGGCTTTCGCGGAGCGGATCGCGGCGAGCAGGATCGAACAGGCGGTCTCCACGGTGGCCGCCGTGACGTTGAGCGGGGGCATCAGCCGCACCACGCCGTCCTCGCGGCCGCCGACCTCCACGATCAGCCCGCGGCGCAGCGCGGCGCTCTGGACGGCCGCGGCGAGCGCGCCCGCGGGCCGACCGGTTGCGGGGTCGGCGAACTCGATGCCCCAGATCAGCCCGCGCCCACGCAGGTCGAGCACCCAGGGGTCGTCCAGCAGCGACTTGAGCAGGTCCGCGATCTGTTCGCCGCGCCGGGTGACGTTGCCCAGGATGTCGTCCCGCCGCACGATGCGGGCGGCCGCCACCCCGGCGGCGAAGGCCAGTTGGTTGCCGCGGAAGGTCCCGGTGTGGGCGCCGGGCGCCCAGGTGTCGAGCGCGGCGTCGTACAGGATGAGCGCGACCGGGGTGCCGATACCGCTCAGCGCCTTGGAGGCGATGATGACATCCGGTTCGATGCCGTACTCCTCGAAGGCGAACCAGGTCCCGGTGCGTCCGCAGCCGGTCTGCACCTCGTCGACCACCAGCGGGATGCCGAGCTCGCGGGTGAGCGTGCGGACCCGGCGGACGAAGTCGGTGGTGGCGGGGATGATGCCGCCCTCGCCCTGGATCATCTCCATCACCACGGCGGCGGGCAGCGGCACCCCGCCGTTGCCGTCGGTCAGCGCCCGCTCCAGGTAGGTGACGCAGTTGGTGGCGCAGCTGTCGGGGGTCAGACCGAGGGGGCAGCGGGCGCAGTAGGAGTACGGGAAGAAGTGGACGCCGGGCACGCCGTTGGCGATCGGCCGCTTCTGCGAGACCAGCCCGGTGAGCGCCATCGCCGCGTGGCTGCTGCCGTGGAAGCCGCCCTGGAAGGTGATGACGTCGCCGCGGCCGGTCGCGGTCTTGCACAGCTTGAGCGCGGCGTCGACGGCGTTGGCGCCGGTGGGCCCGCAGAAGTGGATTTTCATCCGATCGCGCATCGGTTCCGGCAGCAGGGCCAGTTGGGCCTCGACGAAGGCCTCCCGGATGGGGGTGGGGAAGTCGAGTCCGTGGGTGAGCACGCCGAGCTGCGCCGTGACGGCGGCCACCAGCTCGGGGTGGTTGTGGCCGAGCGAGAGCACGCCGGCGCCGGCCAGGAAGTCGATGAAGACGTTGCCGTCCACGTCCCGCACCAGGCTGCCGGCGGCCTGCTCGATGGCGATGGGCAGGCGCCGGGGGTAGCTGCGGGCGTTGGACTCGTAGCCCTGCTGGCGGGCCAGGAACTCGGCGGAGCGGGGGCCCGGCAGGTCGCCGGTCACCTGGGGGGTGGTCAGGGCGTCGAGCTGGTGGAACGAGGTCATGGAGGTCTCCCGGAAGAGGTGGGTGGGTGGCGGCGGAGCGCAGTGGAACGGTTCAGCAGCGGCGGGCGGGGATGCCGCGCCAGCGGGTGCCGGGCGGCAGCTGCTCGCCCTTCATGACCAGCGACAGCGCGTCCAGGCAGGTGCCGTCGCCGACCTCGGCGTCGTACAGCACCACGCAGCGCGGACCCACCGAACTCGCTTGCCCGACCCGGACCTTGGACATCTTCATGATCCGGTCCTCGAACAGGTGGGTCTGCAGTGAGGTGACCTCGCCGACGGCCGCGTCATCGCCGACCTCGACCAGGTCGAACTCGGTGAGGTAGGTCGTGTTGAGCCAGACCCGCCGCCCGATCCGGGCGCCGAACAGCCGCATCACCCAGGGCGCCAGCGGGCTGCCGGTGAGGAAGTTCAGCAGGGCGGGCACCACCAGGTTCTCGAACAGGCCGGTGATCAGCTCGGTGCGCCGCACCCAGATGCCCCACAGCGGCTCCACCCGGGGCCGGTAGCGGCCGATGACCAGCCACTTGAGCAGCACCACCAGCAGGGTGGCGAACAGGCCGGCGCCCAGCAGCAGGGCGGGGCCCAGCAGCAGGACCAGCAGGGGGGAGCCGTTGCGGGCCAGCGCGATGCCCGCGTACAGGGCGCCGAGCGCGCCGACGGCCGCGAGGGTCGAGGGGAGCGTGACGCGCAGGTACTCGATGGCCAGGCGGGCGGCGATCAGCCCGGGGCTGGGGTCGTAGGTGTACTTGGGCGGGAAGCTCTGGCTCTCCTCGCGGCGCGGCAGGAAGATCGCTGGTGAGCCGAGCCAGGTGGTCTCCGGGTCGACCGGCTTGGCCGGTGCCACCGAGTGCACGCCCAGCAGGCTGTTGTCGCCCATCCGGCAGGAGCCCGGCAGCAGCGCGCCGTTGCCCACGAAGCTGCGCTTGCCGATCTCGGCGGGCGCCAGCGCGATCCGGCCGCGGTGGAAGACCGCGGGGGCCACCACGCTGACGTCCGCGACGAAGCTCTCCTCGCCGATGATCAGCATGTCCGGGTCGACGAAGCTGATCGTCGCCACCTCGGAGCGGCGGCCGGTGCGGGCGCCGAGCAGGCGCAGGAACGGCACCAGGTAGAGCGTGGAGTAGAGCGAGTGGGTCAGCGTCAGACTGGTGGTCAGCAGGCCGTCGCCGATCCACTTGCGCACCCCGAAGCCGCTGCGCTCGGCGTGGATGCCGGCCCGCACCCGGGGCAGTACCGCCCGCTTGACCAGGACCACCAGGGTGCAGGTGACCAGCACGAAGACCGGTCCACCCGCCAGGGTGGAGAGCAGCGCCCAGCCGAGGCCGTCCTGCCAGGCCACCCAGCCGATCAGCGCCGATCCGGCGGCCGCGACGAGCAGCGGGACCAGGACGAGCAGCAGCGCGCCGCCGACGTAGCCGGCCAGCACCCGCAGCGGCCAGGGCCCTTCGTCGGGCTGCTCCGCCATGGCCTGGAGCACCGGCGGGGCGGCCTCCTGCGCGGTGGCCGGTGCGCCGGACCAGTGCTCGCCGGCCGGCACCTCGTGGTCGGCCCAGAGCAGCGACTGCTCGCCGACCGAGGCACCCGCGCCGAGCACGGCACCGGGCAGCACCACGCTGTTGGTCCCCAGGCAGCTGCCGTCACCGAGCTTGACGGGTGCCAGCCGCAGCCAGCCGCCCTCGACCGTGTAGGACTGCACCCGGGCGCCGTAGCCCACGCTGACGTGGTCGCCGAGTTCGACGAACCGGGGCAGGCCGAACGGTGTCGAGACGTGGCAGCCGCGCCCGACCCGCGCGCCGAGCAGCCGCAGGAACGGCGGCAGCAGGGGCGAGCCGGCCAGCAGCGCGACCGGCGAGGTCGCCATCACCTTGGTGAAGAGCCAGAACCGCAGGTAGGTCACGCCCCAGAGCGGATACCAGCCCGGCCGCACCCCGGCCAGTAGCAGCCGGCAGCCCAGCACCGGGAAGAGCAGCAGGTCCAGCAGCGTCCAGCCGATCTCCAGCGGCACGAACGCACCGACTCCCAGGTGCGCGAGGCGGCTCAGCGGGCCGATGACGGCCAGCCCCGGCAGCGGTTCGTGCCAGGCGGCCAGCAGGCGGTAGAGCAGCACCAGGGCGGGTAGTCCGAAGACCATCAACCAACCATACAGCAGGGCGAGTTGGGCACTTCCGCAGAGCGCCACCCGGAGCGTGGAGCGACGGCGCGGCGGTGGACCCTGCACGCGGTCCGGCTGCGGTGCGGCGGCCCTGGTCCGGTCGACGAAGCCGGCCAGCGCCCGCACCGTGGGGTTGCCGTACAGGTCGGCGATGGCCAGGTGGGCCAGCTCCGGCAGCCGGCGCAGCCGCGACATCAGCCGGGCCGCGGCCATCGAGTGGCCGCCCAGGTCGAGGAAGAAGTCGTCCTCCACGGAGAGCCGGGTCAGCCCCAGCACCTCCTGCCAGGCCTCGGCGAGGCGGCGCTCGGTGGCGGTTGCGGCGGCCGCGTGCGGGCGGGAACGTCTGGCCAGCGGCGGTGAGGTGGGCGCGGGCAGCGCGGCCCGGTCGACCTTGTCCGCCGCCAGCAGCGGGAAGGCGGGCAGCACCTCGACGAAGGAGGGGATCATGTACTCGGGCAGCCGGCCACGCAGCGTGGTGTGCAGGCGCTCGCGCAGCTCCTCGCCGTCCGCGGCCGTGCCGCCGGTCAGGGTGAGGTAGCCGATCAGGTCCTGCACCACGCCGTCGTGTTCGCGCGGCACGACCACCGCGTTCTCGACGGCGGCGTCCTCGCGGAGCACCTCCTCGATCTCGGCCAGCTCGATCCGGTAGCCGCGGATCTTGACCTGGGTGTCGATCCGGCCCAGGAACTCGATCTCCCCGGTCGGGGTGCGTCTGCCCAGGTCGCCGGTGCGGTAGATGCGCGGGCTCTGTTCGCGGTCGTGCGCCACCGGGTTGGTGACGAACTTCTCGGCGGTCAGTTCGGGCCGGTTGAGGTAGCCGATCGCCACCCCGGGGCCGCCGATGCAGATCTCCCCGCTCTCGCCCTCCGGCACCGGGCGCAGCTTCTCGTCGAGCAGGTAGACCCGGTAACTGGGCAGCGGCGTGCCGATGGTGACCGGGCGGCGCGGCGACAGTTCGCCGCAGGTGGCGCTGACCGTCGACTCGGTGGGCCCGTAGACGTTCAGGAACCGCCGGCCCGGCTTGGACCAGCGTCTGACCAGGTCGGGCGGGCAGGCCTCGCCGCTGACCAGCAGGCTGCGCAGCGAGGAGACCTCGGCCTCGATGGTGGTCAGCAGGGTCGGCACGCAGCAGAGCACGGTGATCGCCTGCTCGACCAGGAAGGCGGCCAGCCCCTCGCCCACCCGCCGGTCGTCGGTCGGCCCCGCCACCAGGGTGGCGCCCACCACCCAGGCGGGCCAGATCTCCTCGACCGAGAAGTCGAAGGCGAGCGAGAGCCCCTGGTAGACCCGGTCCTCCTCGCGCACCTGGTAGATCGGCGCGACGGACTGCAGGAAGTTGACGATGTTGGCGTGCGAGACGGCCACGCCCTTGGGCCGTCCGGTGGTCCCCGAGGTGTAGATGACGTAGCAGACCGCCGAGGGGTCGATCCCGACGGCCGGCCTGTCCGCCGACTGCACGATCAACTGGTCGGTGAGCTCGTCGAGTTCGAGAATCCGGCCGGGCAGGTCGTGGGTCCGGTGGCGCATCGACGAGGTGGTCACCAGGTCGCACAGTCCGGCGTCCTGCGCGATGAAGGCCACCCGGTCGGCGGGGAACGAGGGATCCAGCGGCACATACGCCGCACCGGACTTCAGCACCGCGAGCAAGGTGATGTAGGCCTCGGGGGAGCGCTCCAGCAGAATTCCGACACTCGCGCCGGGGCCGGCCCCGCGCGCTCGCAGCAGCCGGGCCAACTGGTTGGCCCGCCGGTCGAGTTCGGCATAGCTGAGGTGGACGGCGCCGCAGCTGACGGCCGTATTGTCCGGCACCCGGTCGCAGGTCCGCTCGAAGTACCGGGCGAGCCACGGGACCGACGGCAGAATCCAGTGGCCGGCGGGCTCCGAAACGTCCGGGCCGCCTCGTGGCGAGCTGTGCTGCGAGGGCGATTCAACTCTCGGCATGATTCCTCCTGTCCGCAGGAGAGTAGCGGTGGTTGCAACAGCCGTTGATTAACGCCCGACGCCCACCAATGGGCATTCGAGGGATCATCGGAATAACTCTGACGGTGGGAAGCGCAAAGCGCCGAAAGGGCTTTCGGCGCGGCGTGGTAAAACCGTGGCAAATCTCTGGATCGGCCACCGGCCGGCTCGCGCGACCTGCGCACGGCCCGGCGATCGACGCGTCACCGCCCGTCGATCCGCTCAATCCCCCGTGCCGGTGCGGCGCTTGGCACAGTCGGCGGTTTCTCCGCCGATGTGCGACCGACAACATGGCACTCCGTCCGCGAGGCGGACGCCCCCCATTCACCTTTCGGCGATTTAACACGTCGGACACTATGCCGGTCCGCGCAACTGAGGCAAGGATGACCGGGGGCACTCAGGAATTTCTCATTTAGCGTCCCGCTGTCTCGTGTGGCGCCCCTGGAAGCGGCGGCCGACCGGCCCGTCGAAAGACCGGCGGATAAGGGTGGCCAGCGCGTTTGTTCGATCACACGGGGACTTTTTCCGAACACCGGGGAGAGGCGAGGGGGAATCTTTGATTCCGAGCGCGACCGCATTCCCGTCGAGGGTCGGCGGCAAAGGGTCGGGACGCTTTCGCGGCCGGGGCGCGGGGGTTGCGAACGAGGGGACGGCAAGGGTGTGCCGCACCGGAGGGCCAGGGGTCGATCAGCGGTCGTGCCGGGCCAGTGCGCTCGTGCACGCCTTCGCGTGGCTCAGCCGCGCTGCAGGACCCGGGTCGCACCGGTGACGGCCGTGGTGGCCAGCAGCCAGCCGGTCAGCACCAGCGCCGCGCTCAGCCACTGGCTGAAGCCGGCCGGGGCCCAGCCGTCCTGGCCCAGGTTGACGATCGGCAGCACCAGGCTGGCCGAGTAGAGCGCCGGGTTCCAGTGCGGGTGCTCGTCGAGCTTGACCGGCGCGGGCTGATGGCCGGCGAACCACAGGGCGCCCAGCGCCCAGGCGGCCACCAGCCACAGGGCCGCGCGGCCCGGGCGGTAGCCGTAGCCGACGGTGATGTCCTGGAACCAGCACCAGGCCCGCCCCGGCAGCGGCAGGCCCTGGCGACGGCGGCGCTGCTTGGCGTACTGCACCTCGCGGGCGTCCTCGTCCAGGCCGTCGCGGCGCAGCGCGGCCGCCAGCTGCTCGTAGGGCTCGGGGTGGTAGGTGTCCAGCGCGTGGTCCAGCCAGGCGATCCGCTGTTCGACGGTGAACGTGGAGTCCTCCGGCGGGCGCAGCGACTCGTAGGCGAAGCCGGTCAGCCGGACCCTGCCGTTGCGCGGCCAGGCCTGCGGGATGTCCACCAGATTGCCGACCCGGGCCCGGGAGAGGGCGACGGTGCCGGTGGGCGGGGTCGGGCAGGTGAAGCGCAGCTCCGGGGTCTGGATCCGGCGCAGCGACAGCTCCTGGCCGTGGCCGAGGTGGAACTCGGCGTTGGAGATCAGGCAGGCGCTCTCGAACCGGGCGTCGTCCAGGCGCACCCCGCCGAAGGCGCGGAACGGCATGCTCCGGCTGCCGGCCGGCTCCACCTGGCCGAAGCCCTGGCCGTACATGCTGCCCGGGTCGCTGCCCAGGGCGAGCGGCGCCTCGGCTGCGTTCTCGGGCTCGGCCGCGTTCTCGGGCTCGGCTGTGCTCTCGGACTCGGCCGCCGCCGAGCGCGGCGCGGGCAGGTCCGGCACCTCGGGCGCGTCCGGGACGGCAGGGACGTCCGGGAAGGCCGACTCCCCGCCCAGCCGGGCGCCCGGGTCGCTGCTCTGCGGGTCGCGGTAGTACGGCCCCGGATCCCGGCTCTGCAGGCTGTAGCTCAGCGGTGCCTGCGCCTGCCAGTGCGCGTCCACCCGCGACCTGACCACCTGCGCGGGCAGCCAGCCGGACAGGTAGCAGGTGCTGCCCACGCTGATCCGGGCCGCGTTCAGGCAGTTGCTCTGCCCCGGCCGGCCGTGCAGCTGGGCGCCGCGCAGCGAGAGCCGGCCGCCGACCTTGGCGGTGCGCAGGCTCAGATCGCCGTAGGTGACCAGCCGGTCCGCCTCGAAGTCCTGGTGCACCGCGAGGCCGTCGGCGGAGAACGCGCGGCCGTTCTGGTCGCCGCCGACCACCAGGTGGTTGACGATCAGGTCGGTGCCGATCTGGGCGTCGGTCAGCCGGATCCCGGAGGCCACCGCGCAGCGGGCCAGCACCAGGTCCCCGGTGGTGATCAGCCGTGAGGCGTCCAGCCGGGGCAGCCAGCAGCCGTCGAAACGGATGGTGCCGCCCTGCGCCTCGGAGAGCAGCACGCCGGTGTCGAAGCGGCAGCCGCGCAGCTCGATGAAGTCCTCGATCCGGCCGCCCGCCAGGTCGAGGCGCCCGGTGATCAGCGCGCCGGTGAGCTTGAGGCCGCGCACCGTGCCGGGGACGGCGGCGGGGCCGTTGAGCAGCAGCAGGGCGAGGACGGTGGCTCGTACTGTTCGCTCCGGACCCCAGTCGGCGGGCGCGCCCGGGTCGTCGGCGGCCCGGTCGTGCACGGACAGGTCACAGACCGCGCCGCGCCGGAAGTCCTCCCACAGCCGCTGCTCCACCGGATTCCAGTCCGCCGGCGCCTCGCTCATGCCCAGCTCCCCCCATGCCGCTGACAGTCTCAGCGTTCGTATCACGGACTGAAATGCGGGACCACCTATTCCGGCCACTCCTTACACTTGGGCCTGTGATCTCTCGAATCGACCTGCGCGGCGCCACCGGCGACCCGCGCGACCTGCTGCCCCGTGCCGAGTTCGACGTGGAAGCCGCCCTGGAGAAGGTGCGGCCGATCTGCGAGGACGTACGCCATCGCGGGGTCGCGGCGCTGGTCGAGCTCACCGAGCGTTTCGACGGGGTCCGGCTCACCCGCACCCGGGTGCCCGAGGCGGAGATCACCGCCGCGCTGGAAACGCTGGACCCGAAGGTGCGCGCGGCCCTGGAGGAGTCGATCCGCCGGGCCCGCCTGGTCCACCGCGAGCAGCGCCGCACCGACCACACCACCCAGGTGGTGCCGGGCGGCACGGTCAGCGAGCGCTGGGTGCCGGTGGACCGGGTCGGCCTCTACGTGCCGGGCGGCCTGGCCGTCTACCCGTCCTCCGTTGTGATGAATGTGGTCCCCGCCCAGGAGGCCGGTGTCCCGGGCATCGCGGTCACCTCGCCGCCGCAGAAGGACTGCGGGGGCAAGGTGCACCCGGCGATCCTGGCCGCCTGCGCGCTGCTGGGCGTCACCGAGGTGTACGCGGTCGGCGGCGCCCAGGCGATCGCGATGTTCGCCTACGGCACCGCCGAGTGCCCGCCCGTGAATCTGGTCACAGGCCCGGGCAACATCTACGTGGCCGCCGCCAAGCGCCTGCTCAAGGGCCGGATCGGGATCGATGCCGAGGCCGGGCCGACCGAGATCGCCATCCTGGCCGACGACAGCGCGGTGCCCGCCGAGGTGGCCGCCGACCTGATCAGCCAGGCCGAGCACGACCCGATGGCCGCCTCCGTGCTGGTCACCGACTCGCTCGCGCTGGCCGACGCGGTCGAGGCCGAGCTGGCGGAGCAGGTGGCGAAGACCAAGCACCGCGAGCGGGTCGCCCAGGCGCTGGCCGGGCGGCAGTCCGGCATCGTGCTGGTGGACGGCCTGGAGCAGGGGCTGGCCGTGGTCAACGCCTACGCCGCCGAGCACCTGGAGATCCAGACCCGGGACGCCGCCGCGGTGGCCGCCCGGGTGCGCAACGCCGGCGCGATCTTCGTCGGCCGCTTCGCCCCGGTCTCGCTGGGCGACTACGCGGCCGGCTCCAACCACGTGCTGCCCACCGGCGGCTGCGCCTGCCACTCCTCGGGCCTGTCCGTGCAGTCCTTCCTGCGCGGCATCCACGTGATCGACTACAGCCGCGAGGCGCTGGCGGAGATCGCCGAGCACGTGGTCAACCTCGCCAACGCCGAGGACCTGCCCGGGCACGGTGACGCCATTCGTGCTCGCTTCGACTGGACGGTGCCGAACTCTTGAAGATCGACGACCTCCCCGTCCGCGACGAGCTGCGCGGACAGTCGCCCTACGGCGCCCCGCAGCTGGACGTCCCGGTCCAGCTGAACACCAACGAGAACCCCTACCAGCTGCCCGAGCCGCTGGTGGCCCGGATCGCCGAGCGGGTGGCCGCGGCGGCCCGCGACCTCAACCGCTACCCGGACCGCGACGCCGTCGAGCTGCGCACCGAGCTGGCCCGCTACCTGACCCGCACCACCGGGTTCGAGCGCGGCCTGGAGCAGGTCTGGGCGGCCAACGGCTCCAACGAGATCATCCAGCAGCTGCTGCAGACCTTCGGCGGCCCGGGCCGCAGCGCGCTCGGCTTCGAGCCGTCCTACCAGATGCACGAGCTGATCTCGCGCGGCACCGGCACCCGGTGGATCGCCGGCCCGCGCCGGGCCGACTTCACCATCGACGTCGAGAACGCGGTCACGGCGCTGGCCGAGCACCGCCCCGACGTGCTCTTCATCTGCTCGCCGAACAACCCGACCGGCACCGCCGTCGAGCGCGAGACGGTGCTCGCGCTGTACGAGGCCGCGCAGGCGGTCAAGCCGACCCTGGTGATCGTGGACGAGGCGTACGTCGAGTTCTCGCACCGCGCCTCGCTGCTGCCGCTGCTGGACGGGCGGCCGCTGCTGGTGATCACCCGCACCATGTCCAAGGCGTTCGGCGCGGCGGGCCTGCGGCTGGGCTACCTGGCCGCGGACCGGGCGGTGGTGGACGCCGTCCAACTGGTCCGGCTGCCCTACCACCTGTCCGCCGTCACCCAGGCGACCGCGCTGGCCTGCCTGGAGCACACCGACACGCTGCTCGGCTACGTCGAGAAGCTCAAGGCCGAGCGCGACCGGGTGGTCGAGGCGCTGCGCGCGATGGGTCTTGCGGTGACCGACTCGGACTCGAACTTCATCCAGTTCGGGACCTTCGAGGACCCGCAGGCCGTCTGGCAGGCGGTGCTCGACCAGGGCGTGCTGGTCCGCAACAACGGCGTACCAGGGCGGCTTCGCGTCACCGCCGGCACTCCCGCCGAGAACGACGCCTTCCTGGCCGCCGTGGCCACCGTGATCAAGGAGCTGTAACCGGACATGTCCCGTATCGGGCGCGTGGAGCGCACCACGAAGGAGACCACGGTCCTGGTCGAGATCGATCTCGACGGCACCGGCCAGACCGACATCTCCACGGGCGTCGGGTTCTACGACCACATGCTCGACCAGCTGGGCCGGCACGGCCTGTTCGACCTCACCGTGAAGACCGAGGGCGATCTGCACATCGACACCCACCACACCATCGAGGACACCGCCCTCGCGCTGGGCGCCGCCTTCAAGCAGGCGCTCGGCGACAAGGTGGGCATCTACCGGTTCGGCAACTGCACCGTCCCGCTGGACGAGTCGCTGGCCCAGGTGACCGTGGACCTCTCGGGCCGCCCCTACCTGGTGCACACCGAGCCCCAGAACATGGCGCCGATGATCGGCAGCTACGACGTCACCATGACCCGGCACATCCTGGAGTCCTTCGTGGCCCAGGCGCAGATAGCCCTGCACGTGCACGTCCCCTACGGCCGCAACGCCCACCACATCGTGGAGTGCCAGTTCAAGGCGCTGGCCCGGGCGCTGCGCTACGCCGCGGAGTTCGATCCGCGCGCGGCCGGCATCCTCCCCTCGACGAAGGGCGCGCTGTGAACAAGGCGACGATCCTGATCGTCGTCGGCCTGTTCCTGGGCGGCGGCGTGTACTCGTTCTGGAAGCAGAAGCTCCCCAAGGGCGTCGTCTTCCTGCTCGCCATCAGCTCGGCGTTCTGCCTGGCCGCCGGCGTCATGCGCCTCTAGTCCCGGACCACGGAAAGAATTCACATGGGCAAGAACGTCGTGGTCCTCGACTACGGATCGGGAAACCTGCGGTCCGCGCAGCGGGCCGTGGAGCGCACCGGCGCCACCGTCACGGTGACCTCCGACTTCCAGCAGGCGCTGGACGCGGACGGTCTGCTGGTGCCGGGCGTGGGTGCCTTCGAAGCCTGCATGCGCGGGCTCAAGGCGGTGCGCGGCGAGCAGATCATCGGACGCCGGCTGGCCGGCGGCCGCCCGGTGCTGGGCATCTGCGTGGGCATGCAGATCCTCTTCGAGCGCGGGGTCGAGCACGGGGTCGAGACGGCGGGCTGTGACGAGTGGCCCGGTACCGTCGAGCCGCTGGACGCGCCGGTCGTCCCGCACATGGGCTGGAACACCGTCTCCTGGCCCGAGCGCAGCCGGCTCTTCGCCGGGATGGATCCCGAGGCCCGGTTCTACTTCGTGCACTCCTACGGGGTGCGGCGCTGGGAGCTGGAGATCACCAACGAGAAGATCCACGCTCCGCTGGTCAGCTGGACCACCCACGGTCAGCCGTTCGTCGCAGCCGTCGAGAACGGTCCGCTCTGGGCCACCCAGTTCCACCCCGAGAAGTCCGGCGACGCCGGCGCCGAGTTGCTCACCAACTGGGTCAACACTCTCTGAAGCCCCTTTGAAGCCAGGAAAGTTGTACACGATGAGCCGCCTCGAACTCCTCCCCGCCGTCGACGTCCGCGACGGCCAGGCCGTGCGCCTGGTCAAGGGCGCCTCCGGCACCGAGACCTCCTTCGGCGAGCCGCTGGCCGCCGCGCTGGCCTGGCAGCAGGCCGGCGCCGAGTGGCTGCATCTGGTCGACCTCGACGCCGCCTTCGGCACCGGCAGCAACCGTGAGCTGCTGCGCGAGGTGACCGGGCGCCTGGACATCAAGGTCGAGCTGTCCGGCGGGATCCGCGACGACGAGTCGCTGGCCGCGGCCCTCGCCACCGGCTGCACCCGGGTCAACCTCGGTACCGCCGCGCTGGAGTCCCCCGAGTGGGTGGCCAAGGTGATCGCCGAGCACGGCGACAAGATCGCGGTGGGCCTGGACGTGGTCGGCACCACGCTGCGCGGGCGCGGCTGGACCAGGGACGGCGGCGACCTCTTCGAGGTGCTGGCCCGCCTGGACGCCGAGGGCTGCGCGCGCTACGTGGTCACCGACGTCAACCGGGACGGCACCCTGACCGGCCCCAACCTCCAGCTGCTGCGCGACGTCTGCGCCCGCACCGACCGTCCGGTGGTCGCCTCCGGCGGCGTCTCCTCGCTGGACGACCTGCGCGCGATCGCCACCCTGGTGCCCGAGGGTGTCGAGGGTTCGATTGTGGGCAAGGCCCTCTACGAGCAGAAGTTCACCCTCGAAGAGGCCTTGGAGGCTGTCTCGTGACAGATCGTCAGATCGTTCGCGGCCGGGTGTCGGGTTTCTCGCCCTGGGAGGAGCAGTTCGGCTTCTCCCGCGCGGTGGCGGCCGGCGACCAGGTGCACGTCTCCGGCTGCACCGCCCTGGTGAACGGCCGGATCGAGCACGACGACCCGTACAACCAGGCCCTCACCGCCTTCGGCGCGGCGCTCGACGCGCTGACCGCCTACGGTCTGACGGCGGACGACGTGGTCCGCACCCGGGTGTTCCTCACCCATGTCCGCGACGCCGACGAGGTGGGCCGGGCGCACAAGCAGCTCTTCGACGCCGTCCGGCCGGCCGCCACCATGCTGGTGGTGGCCGGGCTGATCGACTCCCGGATGATGGTCGAGGTCGAACTCGACGCCTACCGCGCCGGGTTGGGCAAGACTCTGGAAGGCAGTACCCCGTGACCCTGGCCGTACGAGTGATCCCCTGCCTGGACGTGGACGCGGGCCGGGTGGTCAAGGGCGTCAACTTCCAGAACCTGCGCGACGCGGGCGACCCGGTCGAGCTGGCCCGCGCCTACGACGCCCAGGGCGCCGACGAGTTGACCTTCCTGGACATCACCGCCTCGTCCGGCGACCGGGAGACCACCTACGACGTGGTGCGCCGCACCGCCGAGCAGGTCTTCATCCCGCTCACCGTGGGCGGCGGCATCCGGGCCGTCGAGGACGTGGACAAGCTGCTGCGGGCCGGCGCCGACAAGGTCGGCGTCAACACCGCGGCGATCGCCCGCCCGGAGCTGATCCGCGAGATCGCCGAGCGGTTCGGCCGCCAGGTGCTGGTCCTGTCGGTGGACGCCCGCCGGGCCCAGGACGGTGCCGGGACTCCGTCCGGCTACGAGGTGACCACCCACGGCGGGCGCCGCGGCACCGGCCTGGACGCCGTCGAATGGGCCGAGCGCGCCGCCGAGTTGGGCGCCGGTGAGATCCTGCTCAACTCGATGGACGCGGACGGCACCAAGGACGGCTACGACCTGGCGATGATCCGCGCGGTGCGCGAGCGGGTGGCCGTCCCGGTGATCGCCTCCGGCGGCGCGGGCAAGCTCGCCGATTTCGCCCCGGCGGTCGAGGCCGGGGCGGACGCGGTGCTGGCCGCCTCCGTCTTCCACTTCGGCGACCTGCGGATCGGCGACGTGAAGAGCGCGCTGCGCGAAGCGGGCCACCCGGTGCGCTGAGGCCCGCCGGGCCTGCGTGCTGACGGGTCAGCTCTTGAGCGGGCCCGTCAGCTTCGGGCCGCCCTCGTGCTGGGAGACCGTCAGCAGGCAGGTCACCTCGCGGAAGCCCTGGGTGTAGTAGGCCAGCGAGAGGCCCAGCGGGAAGCTGTAGTAGGTTCCGCCACCCTGCGCGGCCTTCCAACTGTCCACCGAGGGCTGGCAGGCCGTCAGCATCGCCATGGCGATCTGGCTCTCCTTGGTCAGCCCGTCCGGCAGCTTCGGGTTGGCGATCGCCTCCGCGTCGTGCGGCTGGTCGCAGGGGCGCGGCTGGGCGGTGGTGATCACCGGGCTCAACTGCGGGTGGTCCAGGCAGCTGCCGACCGCGAACCACGGATACGGCAGCGCCTTGCTCGGGCTCGGGGAGGGCGAGGGGGACGGGGAGGCCGACGGCGAGGGGCTGGGCGGCGGCGCGGCCGCCCGGTGCCCGGGCGCGGGCCAGAGCAGCGCCGCCGTCACCGCACCCGCGGTGAGCAGCAGCACGACGGCGAGTGCGAGCAGTGGTCCGGTGCGGCGTGCGGACTGGGTCATGGGCACCAGAATCCCGCACCGCGGCCCGCCCCGGTGGGCCTTTGCGGTAGATCGCGGGCAGTCCCCGCGCCCGGCCCGGGCCTGCCACAATGTCCGCATGTCCTCCGTAACGCCGTCCGTCCCCGCCACCCCCGGCAGCACTGCCCTCGACCCGGCCATCGCCGCCCGCCTCAAGCGCACCGAGGACGGGCTACTGCCCGCCGTCGCGCAGCAGTTCGACACCGGTGAGGTGCTGATGCTCGGCTGGATGGACGACGAGGCACTGCACCGCACCCTGACCACCGGGCGCTGCACCTACTGGAGCCGCAGCCGCCACGAGTACTGGGTCAAGGGCGACACCTCGGGCCACCTGCAGCACGTCAAGTCGGTGGCGCTGGACTGCGACGGGGACACCCTGCTGGTCCAGGTCGACCAGGTCGGCGCCGCGTGCCACACCGGGGCCAGGACCTGCTTCGACGAGGACGTCCTGCTGCCCCGCTGAGCGCCCCGCCCGCCGCGCCCCCGCCCGCCCACCTCCAAGAGATCGGTGCCCGACCCCATGGAACTCGACGCCTTCCGCAAGCTCGCTGCCGACACCCGGGTCATCCCGGTCACCCGCCGGCTCCTGGCGGACGGCCTCACGCCGATCGGCCTCTACCGCTCGCTGGCGGCCGAGCGGCCCGGCACCTTCCTGCTGGAGTCGGCCGAGCAGGGCCGCAGTTGGTCGCGCTACTCCTTCGTCGGCGTGCGCAGCGCGGCCACCCTGACCGCCGGCCCCGACGGCGAGGCCCGCTGGCTGGGCACCCCGCCGGTCGGCATCCCGCGCGACGGCGACCCGCTGGAGGTGCTGCGCGCCGCGCTGACCGCCCTGCACACCCCGCGGCCGGCCGACGACGGCCTGCCGCCGCTCACCGGCGGCCTGGTCGGCTACCTCGGCTACGACATCGTGCGCCGCCTGGAGAAGCTGCCCGACCTCAACCCGGACGACCTCCACCTGCCCGAGCTGACCATGATGCTCGCCACCGATCTCGCGGTCCTCGACCACGTGGACGGCAGCGTGCTGCTGATCGCCAACGCGGTCAACCACAACGACCTGGCCAGCGGCGTCGACGAGGCCTACGCGGACGCGGTGGCCCGGCTGGACGCGATGGAGGCCGAGCTGGGCAAGCCGGTCGAGCCGGGCCTGGCCACCGTCACCCCCACCGCGGCTGACGCCGTGTCGGCGTTCGGCGGCGCGCCCTACCAAGCGGCGGTGGAGCAGATCAAGGAGCGGATCCGGGCCGGCGAGGCGTTCCAGGTGGTCCCCTCCCAGCGCTTCGAGGCGCCCTGCCCGGCCTCCGCCCTCGACGTCTACCGCGTGCTGCGCACCACCAACCCCAGCCCGTACATGTACCTGTTCCGCTTCCCCGGCCCGGACGGCGACGCCGAGGGCGGCTTCGACGTGGTCGGCTCCAGCCCCGAGGCGCTGGTCAAGGTGACGCAGGGTCAGGCGATGGTGCACCCGATTGCCGGCACCCGGCACCGCGGCAGCACCCCGCAGGAGGACGCCGAGCTGGCCGCCGAGCTGCTCGCCGACCCCAAGGAGCGCGCCGAGCACCTGATGCTGGTCGACCTGGGCCGCAACGACCTGGGCCGGGTCTGCACCCCGGGCAGCGTCGAGGTGGTCGACTTCATGTCGGTGGAGCGCTACAGCCACGTGATGCACATCGTCTCCACCGTCACGGGCGAGGTCGCCGACGGCCGCACCGCCTTCGACGTGCTCACCGCCTGCTTCCCGGCCGGCACCCTCTCCGGTGCCCCCAAGCCCCGCGCGATGCGGATCATCGAGGAGCTCGAACCCACCCGCCGCGGCTTGTACGGCGGCTGCGTCGGCTACCTCGACTTCGCCGGCGACGCCGACACCGCGATCGCGATCCGCACCGCTGTCCTGCGCGACCACATCGCCTACGTCCAGGCGGGCGCGGGCGTCGTCGCCGACTCCGACCCGGTGAGCGAGGACACCGAGTGCCGCAACAAGGCCGCCGCCGTCCTGCGCGCCGTCGCCACGGCGAACACGCTGCGGGCGCCGGTATCGTGAGGAGCGCTGGGTCGTTGTATCTCATCGGGAGGTGGCGAGGGTGACCGCGATGGCAACCGAGAGCGCCTGGGATGTGCTGGAGTCGGCCAACCTGCCGCGCGGCTACCGGGTGGAGATCACGGACGGGAAGATCATCATGACGCCACAGGGGGAGGAGCAGTGGAAGGTCATCCTCAGCGCGGCCCCGCAGATCCAGGCGCAGCTCGCGGACCGGGGCGACATCCTCTCGGATGTGATGGTCGACTTCCCGTCCAGCCAGTACGGATACGCCCCTGATCTGGCGATCGTCGCTCCCGAGGCGGAGCACAACAGCCGTGGCCGTTACGAGTGGCACGACCTCGAAGCGGTCCTGGAGGTCGTCTCCAAGTCCAGCCAGGACAACGACTTCGTCAAGAAGGTCACGCTCTACGCCGAATGTGGCATCCCGCTCTACGTCGTGATCGACCCCTCCTCCGCGCTCTGCACGATCCACAGCTCCCCGCAGCCCGAGGGCGTCTACGCGTCGAGTGAGCCCGTCCCGTTCGGGGAGAACCTGGTGCTGCCGCTCGAAGGCCGCGAGATCGTGATCGACACGACGGGTTTCCCGCGCGGCTGATGGCACCCGGTGCGGGGGTGTGAGGGGAGCCGGGGGATAGTGGACGGATGACCGCCACACCGTCACCCGTCCCCGCCTCTGCCGCCGTCCCGGCCGCTCCCGCTCCCGCTCCCGCTCCCGCCCGTACCGCCGCGGACCGGCGCAGTCTGCTGCTGATGCTGCTGCTCACCCTGGCCGGGGCGGTGCTGGTGCTGGTGGCGGTCGGGCGGACCTGGAGCGAGGGGCAGGTCAAGGGGCTGGCGGTGAGTGCGACCGGCAGTGACGTCTCGGGGCTGCCGGGGGCGCTGGCGCTGGTCGGGCTGGCCTCGGCGGTGGCGATCTTCGCGGTGCGCGGGGTCGGGCGCTACCTGGTCGGCGCGCTGGTGATCCTGGCCGGTCTGGGCGCGGCCGCCGCGGCGGGGACGGGCGCGGTGGACAGCGGCGCGGTGGACGCCGAGGCGGCCAAGAAGCTGGGGCTGCTCGGCACCACGGCCGAGCAGGTCAGCCACACCGCCTGGCCGTGGGTGGCGCTGCTCGGCGGCCTGCTGCTGGCCGCCGCGGGAGGGCTCACCGTGCTGCGCGGGCGGGCGTGGCCGAGCATGGGCACCCGCTACGACGCCCCGGTCGCCAAGGCGCAGGCCCCCGCCGGCGGCGCCCGCACTCCCGCCGACCTGTGGAAGGCGCTGGACCGCGGCGAGGACCCGACCCTCGGCTGAGAAACCGCGCCACGAGGCGGCCCGCTACCCGTCCCTCCGCGGGTCAACCGTGACCGTCCTCACCCGGACCCGGCTTTGGGGCTCGTGGAGGCGTCCGCAACAATGGAGGGTGACAATCGGCCGTGGCCGGTTTGGGGGCGCCTTCGCGCCGACCCGGCCGCCGGTCCCGGTAGAGCCGCAGAACCAAGGAGTACCCAGATGTCGTCGCAAGCCCACGGACACACCCCCGCGGCCTGGACCGGTTCGGCCATCATCTTCGTCGGTTTCTGCGTCAGCGGTGCCGCGATGATCATGGCGTCGGTGCCGATCTTCTGGGCCGGGATCGCGGTCATCCTCATCGGCGGTGTGGTCGGCAAGGCGATGTCGATGGCCGGCTTGGGCAAGACTCCGGACCTCGCCGTGGCGAAGGTGCTGGCCGACGCGCGCCGCGGTGTCACGGCCAAGCCGGAGGCCACCGAGGCCGCCGCGACCGTCACCGCCGCCGCGCACTGACTCCGTAGCGGTATCCAGCGTGCCCCCGGACCGGGGCGCCGGGGCTCCAGCAGCCCGGCGCCCCGGTCCGCGTGCGTGGTGGCCCCGGGCGGCCCCGCGCGCAGCCGGCGGGGCGCGCGGGACGGGTCGTGCGCCCCGTGCCGCAGCCGCCCGCGCGGCGTGGCGCGTCGACCACCCGAACGGGGGCAGAATCAGCACCGTGACCGCCCCCAGCACCACAGCCGGCCCGTCCGCGCTGCGCCGCCTGGCCCGTCCGCTCGCCGCCCTCGGTGCCGTCGCGCTGCCCGGCCTCTACGTCTCGGCGGTGGACCCGAACGCCCCGGGCCACTACCCGACCTGCCCGTTCCTCCAGGCCACCGGCTGGTGGTGCCCGGGCTGCGGCGGCCTGCGCTGTGTGCACGCACTCAGCCGGGGCGACCTGACCACCGCCTGCCACGACAACCTGCTCGCCGTCGCGCTCTTCGGTGTGCTCGGCGTGCTCTGGGCGGGCTGGTTCTGGTCCGCGCTGACCGGTGGGCGCCCGCCGCGGATCGAGCTGAGCCGCTCCCGGCTGATCGGCCTGGGCGTGCTGGTGCTCGCTTTCACGGTCATCCGCAACCTGCCCGGCGGCGCCGGGCTCGCACCCCCGCTGGTCTGAGCCGCACCCACCGGCCGCCGCTCCCTCGCACGGGGGCGTGATCAGATCCACACCCGCCCCCGCGCGGCCCCGCCGCGGCCGTCCGGCCACCGACACCACCCGCCCCACCTGCCCGGAAACCGGTCCGCTCCGCGAGACGCGCGCCGGGCGGATGCTTCCCGCGCCCCCCGGTGCCGATACCATCGAAGTGCCGGCGGGGGCGTGTGGAGCCGAACGGAACCCGCGTCACCGCTTGGAACATCCGGCTAGACACTGATGGGGGCGCCCGCGTGAGCGTGCTCGACGAGATCATCGACGGGGTCCGTGCGGACCTCGCGGAGCGGCAGGCCCGGGTCTCCCTGGACGAGCTCAAGGAGCTGGCCGCCAAGGCGCCGGACGCCAAGGACGGCGTGGCCGCCCTGCGCGGCGACGGCGTGCGGGTGATCTGCGAGGTCAAGCGCTCCAGCCCGTCCAAGGGTGCGCTGGCCGCGATCGCCGACCCGGCCTCGCTGGCGGTCGACTACGCCGCCGGCGGTGCGGCCGCGATCAGCGTGCTCACCGAGCAGCGCCGCTTCGGCGGCTCGCTGGCCGACCTGGACGCGGTCCGGGCGGCGGTGGACACCCCGCTGCTGCGCAAGGACTTCATCGTCACCGCCTACCAGCTCTGGGAGGCCCGCGCGCACGGCGCCGACCTCGCGCTGCTGATCGTGGCCGCCCTCGACCAGCCGGCGCTGGTCTCGCTGATCGAGCGGGCCGAGTCGATCGGGCTGACCCCGCTGGTCGAGGTGCACGACGAGGAGGAGATCGCCCGCGCGGTGGACGCCGGCGCGAAGATCATCGGCGTCAACGCGCGCAACCTCAAGACGCTCGAGGTGAACCGCGACACCTTCGCCAACGTGGCGCACGCGATTCCGGCCCACATCGTCAAGGTGGCCGAGTCCGGCGTCCGCGGCCCGCACGACCTGATCGCCTACGCGAACGAGGGCGCGGACGCGGTGCTGGTCGGCGAGTCGCTGGTGACCGGCAGGGACCCGAAGGCGGCCGTCGCCGACCTGGTCGCCGCCGGTGCCCACCCGGCGCTGCGCCACGGCCGGAGCTGACCGGCACCTGATGGCCATCGCCACCCGCCTGCTGCCCGATGAGTCGGGCTGGGCCTCGACTCCGCGCAAGGCGGGTGCCGCTCCTGTTCCGCGGAACCGGTCGATGGTGCTTGGACTCGGTCGTGACCCCCACCTTCCGCCGCGCCTCGGCGGCGCCCTCGAGAAGGGCTGCCGCCCGCGCGGCTGCCGCGCGCCCGCACGCCGGGTGCTGGGGCGCCGGGTGCGCTATGTGATCGGCTGCGAGCCCGGGCAGGTGCCCGGGCGCCGATGGCGTCGGACGGCACAGGCTTGAGTCCGGTCCGTCCGTCCGCCCGTCGCCCAGTGCGCCAGGCGTGCCCATCACCTCAGGATTGCGCATGTCCGAAAATCTGACCGACCCCCAGGTTCCCGACCCCCAGGTTCCCGACGCCCGGGGCTACTTCGGCGCCTATGGCGGCCGCTTCATCCCGGAGGCGCTGGTCGCCGCCGTCGAGCAGGTCGCCGAGGAGTACGCGAAGGCCAAGCAGGACCCGGCCTTCACCGCCGAGCTCGACCTGCTGCTCAAGGACTACACCGGGCGGCCCAGCCCGCTCACCGACGTGCACCGGTTCTCCGCCGAGGCCGGCGGGGCCCGGGTGCTGCTCAAGCGCGAGGACCTCAACCACACCGGCTCGCACAAGATCAACAACGTCCTCGGCCAGGCCCTGCTCACCCGCCGGATGGGCAAGACCAGGATCATCGCCGAGACCGGCGCGGGACAGCACGGCGTGGCCACCGCCACCGCCTGCGCGCTCTTCGGCTTCGACTGCACCATCTACATGGGCGAGGTCGACACCGAGCGCCAGGCGCTCAACGTGGCCCGGATGCGGATGCTCGGCGCCGAGGTGGTGGCCGTCAAGTCCGGCAGCCGCACGCTGAAGGACGCGATCAACGAGGCCTTCCGCGACTGGGTCGCCAACGTCGACTCCACCCACTACCTGTTCGGCACGGTGGCGGGCCCGCACCCGTTCCCGGCCATGGTCCGCGACTTCCACCGGGTGATCGGCGTCGAGGCCCGCGCCCAGGTGCTGGAGCGCACCGGCCGGCTGCCGGACGCCGTGGTCGCCTGCGTGGGCGGCGGATCCAACGCGATCGGGATCTTCCACGAGTTCATCCCGGACGCCGGGGTGCGCCTGATCGGCTGCGAAGCGGCCGGTGAGGGCATCGAGACCCCGCGCCACGCGGCCACCCTGACCAAGGGCGAGCCCGGCGTGCTGCACGGTGCGCGCAGCTACGTGCTCCAGGACGAGGACGGCCAGACGATCGAGAGCCACTCGATCTCGGCGGGCCTGGACTACCCCGGCATCGGCCCCGAGCACGCGTTCCTGAAGGACTCCGGACGGGCCGAGTACCGCCCGGTCACCGACGACGAGGCGATGCAGGCGCTGCGCCTGCTGTCGCGCACCGAGGGCATCATCCCGGCCATCGAGAGCGCCCACGCGCTGGCCGGCGCGCTGGTGCTGGGCCGCGAGCTGGGCCCGGACGCCACCCTCCTGGTCAACCTCTCCGGTCGCGGCGACAAGGACATGCACACTGCCGCGCAGTACTTCGGCCTCTACGACAGCGAGGGCAAGTGACCATGGGCGCCTCCAAGTTGAGCACCGTGCTGGCCGCTGCCAAGGCCGCCGACCGGGCCGCGCTGATCGGCTACCTGCCGGCCGGATTCCCCACCGTCGACGGCGGGATCAAGGCGGTCAACGCCCTGGTCGAGGGCGGCTGCGACATCGTCGAGGTCGGCCTGCCGCACTCCGACCCGGTGCTGGACGGGCCGACCATCCAGACCGCCGACGACATCGCGCTGCGCGGGGGCGTGCGGATCAAGGACGTGCTGCGCACCGTCCAGGAGGTGGCCGACACCCACCCCGCGGCGGCGGTGCTGGTGATGACCTACTGGAACCCGGTGGAGCGCTACGGCGTCGCCCGGTTCGCCGCCGATCTGGCCGCCGCCGGGGGAGCGGGCGTGATCCTGCCCGACCTGCCGGTGGAGGAGTCCGCCCAGTGGCGCGCGGCGGCGGGTGAGCACGGGCTGGACACGGTCTTCGTGGTCGCTCCGAGCAGTCGCGACCGGCGGCTGGCCGAGGTCACCGCGGCCGGCAGCGGCTTCGTCTACGCGGCCGCCGTGATGGGCGTGACCGGCTCCCGGGCGCAGGTCGGCGAGCTGGCCGAGGACCTGGTCGCCCGCACCCGGGCCGTGACCGGCCTGCCGGTCTGCGTGGGCCTGGGGGTCTCCACGGCGGCGCAGGCCGCCCAGGTGGCGGGCTTCGCCGACGGCGTGATCGTCGGTTCGGCCTTCGTGCAGCGGATCCTGGACGCCGACGGGGACGAGGCGGCCGGCCTGGCGGCCGTCCGCGAGCTCGCGGCCGATCTCGCCGAGGGCGTGCGCAAGCGCTGAAACCGGAGTGCCTGACGGCCCGTCATCCCTAGTGGGTGGCGGGCCGTCGGCGTTCCCCGGCCCGTACGGTCGGCATTCCTCGGCCCGTACGGGTGAATCGACGGGGCCTGACGTGTCATCGGGTTTCTCGGGCCGTTGCACCGGATGCGACGTGGGGAATGGTTCGGGTCGCTGCCCTTCGTGTACTTCTCAACCATCCGGGATCGACGAGAGGGAGGTGCCGCCGTGGTCGCCCCGCATCGTGGTGTGCTGCTCAGGGCCGTCGCCGCCGCCCTGGTGCTGGCCGCGGCGTTCGGCGGGGAACACGCGGTGGGCCACGCACTGGCCAAGCGTGGCGCCGAGCTGGCGGCCCGGCAGAACGGTACCGGCGGGGCGCCGCAGAACCCCGGCGGGGTCACCAAAAGGGACAGATGACCTATCCTCACCCATTCGGGTGAATGGGGCGAGATTGGAGTAAGCGGCGGAAATCGCCTACGGTTCATCAGGAACTCCGGCGGGCGCGGTGCCCCCGTGGCGGACGTCTGATGAGGGGGTGGCCGGATGGCCGGGAGCGAGCAGGTCGCGGGGCGGCGGTTCGCGGTGGCGGCCCCGTGGATCAGCACGGTGGTCCGGTTGGGGCTCGCGGTGGTCTGGGCCTGGGCGGGGCTGGCGAAGATCTCCGATCCGGCGGTGGCGGCCCAGGCGGTGCGCGCCTACCGGATCCTGCCCGAGGGGCTGGTCAAGCCGGTCGGCTACGGGCTGCCGTTCCTGGAGATCGGGCTGGCGCTGCTGCTGGTGATCGGCCTCGGGGTGCGGATCGCCGCGGTGATCTCGGTGATCCTGCTGCTGACCTTCATCGCCGCCATCGCCTCCACCTGGGCCCGCGGCATCGCCATCGACTGCGGCTGCTTCGGCGGCGGCGGAGCGGTGGCCGCCTCGCAGACCCAGTACCTGCAGGAGATCCTGCGCGACATCGGCTTCCTGCTGCTGGCGCTCTGGCTGGTCGTCAAGCCGCGCTCCAGGGTGTCGGTGGACTCCTGGCTCTCCGTCTGAGTCCGCCGCTCCCGCCGGAGTTCACCGTCTGAGCAGCTTGGCCGATCCGGCCGATCCGGCCGGTACCCCCGCCGGCACCCCGACTGGCACCAAATCCCCTGGAAGCAAAAGAACATGAGTGAGAAGAACCGAGAAGGCAAGCGCACGGCCCGCGAGCGGATGCGCGATGAGCGGGTCGCCCAGGAGGCCAAGGACGCCCGCAAGAAGAAGCTGATCGTGCTCGGCTCGGTGCTCGCGGTCCTGGCGCTGGGGGCGGGCATCGGCGTGGTGGTGCAGAACGGCCGGTCCAGCTCCTCGACCCCGAAGGCCGCGCCGGCCGGCGCGATCGGCAACAAGAACCTGGTGATCCCCGACGGCCCGGCCAACGCGCCCTCCACGCTGACCGTCTACGAGGACCCCAGGTGCCCGGCCTGCGGCGCCTTCGAGCGTGAATTCGCGCCCACCGTCGACCAGTTGCAGGACCAGGGCAAGCTCTTCGGCAACTACCACATCGTCTCGTTCATCGACCGGCACGACAGCGGCAAGGGATCCAAGAACGGCGCCAACGCGCTGGCCTGCGCCCAGGACTCGGGCTACTTCCGGGCCTACCACGACGTGCTCTACCGCAACCAGCCGGACGAGACGGTGGACAGCTGGAAGGACAAGTCCAAGCTGATCGAGCTGGCCAAGCAGGTCCCCGGACTGGACTCGCCGACCTTCGAAGCCTGCGTCAACACCAACAAGTTCGGCAGCTGGGTCTCGGCGGTGGAGGAGGACTTCGACAAGTCCGGCTACAGCTCCACCCCCACCGTGCTGCTCAACGGCAAGCCGATCTACCCGAAGAACGGCAACGACGAGATCACCCCGGACAACCTGGTCAAGTGGGTGAACGAGGCCAACCAGGGCAAGCAGCTGGGCGCCACCGGCAGCGCCTCGGCCAGCCCCGCGCCGACCAGCACGGCCGCCGAGACCGACCCCAACCAGCCGCCGGCCAGCCCCGGCAGCTGAGGCCGGCCCCGGCGGCTGAGGCCGGATCGCCGCGCTCCGCACTCCCCGCCGACCCCCGGGGTGCGGGGCTCGGCTGTTTCCGAACCGGTACCCCTGTCGGTGCCGGTCCGGCGGTCACGAGACGGTAGCGTCGGAGGCGTCATGGAACTCGCTTACATCCCGAGCCCGTCGCGGGGCGTCATCCACCTCGGACCGATCCCGCTTCGCGCGTACGCCTTCTGCATCATCATCGGTGTCGCCGTCGCCGTCTGGCTCGGCAGCAAGCGCTGGGTCGCCCGTGGTGGCGCCAAGCACACGGTCGGTGACATCGCGGTCTGGGCGGTGCCGTTCGGCCTGGTCGGCGGCCGCCTCTACCACGTGATCACCGATCACCAGCTCTACTTCGACCCGGGTCAGAACCCCTGGAACGCCTTCAAGATCTGGGAGGGCGGCCTCGGCATCTGGGGCGCCATCGCGCTGGGCGCGGTCGGGGCCTGGATCGGCTGCCGCCGCCGCGGGGTGCCGCTGCCGGCCTACGCGGACGCCATCGCGCCCGGCATCGCGCTGGCCCAGGCCTGCGGCCGCTGGGGCAACTGGTTCAACCAGGAGCTCTATGGCAAGGCCACCACGCTGCCCTGGGGCCTGCACATCCACAAGGTCAACCCGGACGGCACGGTGACCGACGGGATCTTCCAGCCGACCTTCCTGTACGAGTCGATCTGGTGCGTCGGCGTGGCCTTCCTGGTCCTGTGGGCCGACCGCAGGTACAGGCTGGGTCATGGCCGGGCCTTCGCGCTCTACGTCGCGGCCTACACGGTGGGCCGGGCCTGGATCGAGTACCTGCGGATCGACGAGGCGCACCACATCCTGGGCCTGCGGCTCAACGACTGGGTCTCGATCGTCGTCTTCCTGGGCGCGGTGGCCTACCTGGTGATCGTCGGCCGGAAGCGGCCCGGGCGGGAGGCGCCCGACTCGATCGACCCCGCCGCCCTGCCGGTGGCTCAGCCGGTGACGCCGGCGGTGCCCGTCGAGGGCGAGCCGTCGGCGGACGAGCAGCCGCAGACGGATCTGCCCGAGGACGCGAGCGGTCCCGATGCGGCCGACGGCGGTGCCCAGGCGTCCGAGGAGAAGCACCCGGCGCCCTGACCACATCCCGACCCCACGGGCCCCGCAGTGCACGCACTGCGGGGCCCGTTCTGCTGCCCGGCTGACAAAACCGCAGGTCAGCGAGGTAAGCCAGGGCTTGCTTGCTGGAAAACGTCAGATCATCGGGCTACGTTCGAGGCGTGAGAAGCCCTGGTGGCGGCACCGGTCTCGCGGCTTTCGCCGTGCCCGGACGCGCCTGACAGGGGGGAGCAGCAACAGGAGGGCGCACCACCATGTCCGTGACCATCACCAAGCCCGTCGTCGAGGAGCCCGCCCAGCCCAGGGTGCCGGCCGAGGGCCATCACCGCGACGTCAACGGCGGCTGGCTGCGCCCGGCGGTCTTCGGCGCGATGGACGGACTGGTCTCCAACTTCGCGCTGATGACCGGCGTGGTCGGCGGTGCGGCGGCCAACAGCACGGTGGTCCTCACCGGCCTCGCGGGTCTGGCGGCCGGTGCCTGCTCGATGGCGGCGGGGGAGTACACCTCGGTGGCCTCGCAGCGCGAGCTGGTGCTGGCGGAGATCGAGGCCGAGCGGATCGAGCTGCGCCGCAACCCGGAGGGCGAACTGGCCGAGCTGGCGCAGGTCTACATCGCCCGCGGGGTCGAGCCCGCGCTCGCCCGCGAGGTGGCCCGGCAGCTGACCCGCGACCCGGAGCAGGCGCTGGAGGTGCACGCCCGCGAGGAGCTGGGCCTGGATCCGCACGACCTGCCCAGCCCGCTGGTGGCCGCCGTCTCCTCGTTCGGCTGCTTCGCGCTCGGCGCCCTGCTGCCGTTGCTGCCCTACCTGCTGGGCGCCACCTCGCTGCTGCCGGCGCTGATCCTGGCCGTGCTCGGCCTGTTCCTGTGCGGCGCGGTGGTGGCCCGGGTGACGGCCCGCAGCTGGTGGTTCAGCGGGCTGCGCCAGCTGGTGCTGGGTGGCACGGCGGCCGGCGTGACCTACCTGCTGGGTGCGCTGATCGGCGGCCACGTGGGCTGACCGTGTGTGGAAAATCACTCAGGGATCCGCATAGTCATGCAGGAATCCCTGTTGCGAGGCGCTGGCGACCATCGGTCCAGCGCCTCGCGTCGTTCTCGCGGAGTGGAATCGCAGGCGGACTGTCGTGCGGCGGTGGCCGGTGGGATGTCGGCCCTGTTTCAGGGACGGGACGCCGGGGCACACTGGTGAGGCACGCAGCCGTGGGGAAGCCGATTCCCGGGCGCGTGACTACTGGCCGGTAACGGCCCCTGAGCTGGGACTGTGTCCGCCATATGGACGCAAGATTCCACTTTCCGGGATTTACCGCATCATGTAACCTGCACGAAATCGCAGAGGGCCAACGTCGTCCCTGTTGCACCACCGCTCCCCTGGCCATCGGCCGGGTGGATGCCCCTCATGCCAAGACGACGACGGGAGAGCCGATGCTGTCTGCATCCATGCACTCCGCCAACGAGCCCCAGGGCAGCAGCCGCTCCCCGTATGCGCTCGTTCCGGATGCGCGACCTGCAGCTCAGGGCCTGTACGACCCACGAAACGAGCACGACGCCTGCGGCGTCGGCTTCGTCGCCACGCTGACCGGCATCGCCGACCACACCATCGTCGACCAGGCACTGACCGTCCTGCGCAACCTGGAGCACCGCGGCGCCACCGGCGCCGAGCCGGACTCCGGTGACGGCGCGGGCATCCTGACCCAGATCCCGGACGCCTTCCTGCGCGCCCGCACCGCCTTCGAGCTGCCGGCCGCCGGCGCGTACGCGGTGGGCATCGCCTTCCTGCCGGACGAGGACGCCGCCGACGCCGCCGCGGTGGCCCAGATCGAGCAGATCGCCGACGAGGAGGGCCTGACCGTCCTCGGCTGGCGCGAAGTCCCCACCGCGCCGGACCTGTTGGGCGCCACCGCCCGCTCGGTGATGCCACGTTTCCGGCAGCTCTTCCTCGCGGCAGCGAGCAATGAACAGAGTCTCGCGGCAGCGAGCAATGAAGAGAGTCTCGCGGCAGCGAGCAATGAACAGAGCCTGAGCGGTGACGGCAAGGCCGGTCTCGCGCTGGACCGGGTCGCCTTCGTGGTGCGCAAGCGTGCCGAGCGCGAGGCCGGGGTGTACTTCCCCTCGCTCTCCGCCCGCACCATCGTCTACAAGGGCATGCTCACCACCGGGCAGCTGGAGCCGTTCTTCCCCGACCTGTCGGACCGGCTCTACGCCTCCGCGATCGGCCTGATCCACTCGCGCTTCTCCACCAACACCTTCCCGAGCTGGCCGCTCGCCCACCCGTACCGGTTCGTCGCGCACAACGGTGAGATCAACACCGTCCGGGGCAACCGGAACTGGATGCAGGCCCGGGAGTCGCAGCTGGCCACCGACCTGCTCCCGGCCAACCGCAACGGGCGGGACCTCAGCCGGATCTTCCCGGTCTGCACCCCCGAGCACTCCGACTCGGCCTCGTTCGACGAGGTCCTGGAGCTGCTCCACCTCGGCGGCCGCTCGCTGCCGCACTCGGTGCTGATGATGATCCCGGAGGCCTGGGAGAACCACGCCACCATGGACCCGGCCCGGCGCGCCTTCTACCAGTACCACTCCAACCTGATGGAGCCCTGGGACGGCCCGGCCTGCGTCACCTTCACCGACGGCAGCCAGATCGGCGCCGTGCTGGACCGCAACGGTCTGCGCCCGGCCCGGTACTGGATCACCGAGGACGGCCTGGTGGTGCTCTCCTCCGAGGTCGGCGTGCTCGACCTGCCGCAGGAGAAGGTGGTCGAGAAGGGCCGGCTCCAGCCGGGCCGGATGTTCCTGATCGACACCGAGCAGCACCGGATCGTCACCGACGAGGAGATCAAGTCCGAGCTCGCCGCCGAGCACCCCTACGCGGAGTGGGTGGCGGGCGGGCAGATCCAGCTCTCCAAGCTGCCCGAGCGCGAGCACATCGCGCACACCCACGCCTCGGTGACGCGCCGTCAGCAGACCTTCGGCTACACCGAGGAGGAGCTGCGGGTCATCCTGGCGCCGATGGCCAGGACCGGTGGCGAGGCGCTCGGATCGATGGGCACCGACACGCCGATCGCCGCGCTCTCCGAGAAGCCCCGGCTGCTCTTCGACTACTTCATCCAGCTCTTCGCCCAGGTCACCAACCCGCCGCTGGACGCGATCCGGGAGGAGCTGGTCACCTCCCTGCTGAGCAACCTCGGCCCCGAGGGCAACCTGCTGGCCACCGACGCCGCCGCCTGCCGCTCGGTCGGCATGCCGTTCCCGGTGATCGACAACGACGAGCTGGCCAAGCTGATCCACATCAACGCCGACGGCGACCAGCCGGGCCTGAAGGCGGTCACGCTCTCCGGCCTCTACAAGGTCTCCGGCGGCGGCGAGGCGCTGGCCGCGCGCCTGTCGGCCATCGCGGCCGAGGCGGACGCGGCGATCGCCGACGGCGCCCGGATCCTGGTGCTCTCCGACCGTCACTCGGACGCCGAGCACGCGCCGATCCCCTCGCTGCTGCTCACCTCCGCGGTCCACCACCACCTGATCCGCACCAAGCAGCGCACCCGGATCTCGCTGCTGGTGGAGGCCGGCGACGTCCGTGAGGTGCACCACGTGGCGCTGCTGATCGGCTACGGCGCCAGCGCGATCAACCCCTACCTGGCCATGGAGTCGGTCGAGGACCTGGTCGCCCAGGGCACCTTCCTGAGCGGCATCGAGCCCGAGAAGGCGATCCGCAACCTGATCAAGGCGCTCGGCAAGGGCGTGCTCAAGGTGATGTCCAAGATGGGCATCTCCACGGTCGCCTCCTACCGCGGCGCCCAGGTGTTCGAGGTGATCGGCCTCTCCCAGGAGACGGTGGACGCCTACTTCACCGGCACCACCAGCAAGCTCGGCGGCATCTCGCTGGGTGAGATCGCCCGCGAGGTGGCCGCCCGGCACGCCAAGGCCTACCCGGCCTCCGGGATCGCCGCCGCGCACCGCGCGCTGGAGATCGGCGGCGAGTACCAGTGGCGACGCGAGGGCGAGCCGCACCTGTTCGACCCGGACACCGTCTTCCGCCTGCAGCACTCCACCCGCAGCCGGCGCTACGACATCTTCAAGCAGTACACCGAGCGGGTGAACGAGCAGTCGACGCGGCTGATGACGCTGCGCGGCCTGTTCAAGCTGGACGGCCAGGGCCGCACGCCCATCCCGCTGGAGGAGGTCGAGCCGGTCTCCGAGATCGTCAAGCGCTTCTCCACCGGCGCGATGTCCTACGGCTCCATCTCGATGGAGGCGCACGAGACGCTGGCCATCGCGATGAACCAGCTCGGCGGCAAGTCCAACACCGGTGAGGGCGGCGAGGATCCGGAGCGTCTGTACGACCCGGCCCGCCGCTCGGCGATCAAGCAGGTCGCCTCCGGCCGGTTCGGCGTCACCTCCGAGTACCTGGTCAACGCCGACGACATCCAGATCAAGATGGCCCAGGGCGCCAAGCCCGGCGAGGGCGGCCAGCTGCCCGGCCACAAGGTCTACCCGTGGGTGGCCAAGACCCGGCACTCCACCCCCGGCGTCGGCCTGATCTCGCCGCCGCCGCACCACGACATCTACTCGATCGAGGATCTGGCCCAGCTGATCCACGACCTGAAGAACGCCAACCCGGCCGCCCGCATCCACGTGAAGCTGGTCTCCGAGGTCGGCGTGGGCACGGTGGCGGCCGGCGTCTCCAAGGCGCACGCGGACGTGGTGCTGGTCTCCGGCCACGACGGCGGCACCGGCGCCTCGCCGCTCACCTCGCTCAAGCACGCGGGCGGCCCCTGGGAGCTCGGCCTGGCCGAGACCCAGCAGACCCTGCTGCTCAACGGCCTGCGCGACCGGATCGTGGTGCAGACCGACGGCCAGCTCAAGACCGGCCGCGACGTGGTGATCGCCGCACTGCTCGGCGCCGAGGAGTTCGGCTTCGCCACCGCTCCGCTGGTGGTCTCCGGCTGCATCATGATGCGGGTCTGCCACCTGGACACCTGCCCGGTCGGCGTCGCCACGCAGAACCCGGTGCTGCGCGAGCGCTTCTCCGGCAAGCCCGAATTCGTGGTCAACTTCTTCGAGTTCATCGCCGAGGAGGTCCGCGAGATCCTCGCCGAGCTGGGCTTGCGCTCGATCGAGGAGGCGGTCGGCCACGCCGAGCACATCGACGCCACCGCCGCCGTCGACCACTGGAAGGCCGCCGGGCTGGACCTGGCCCCGCTGCTGCACGTCCCCGAGCTGCCCGAGGGCGCGGCCCTGCACCGCACCACCGCGCAGGACCACGCACTGGACAAGGCGCTCGACAACCAGCTGATCGAGCTGGCCCAGGACGCCCTGGAGCGCGGCGAGGCGGTCCGGATCCAGCTGCCGATCCGCAACGTCAACCGCACGGTCGGCACCATGCTGGGTCACCAGGTGACCAAGCGCTACCGCGGCGAGGGCCTGCCGGAGGGGACCATCGACGTCACCTTCACCGGCAGCGCGGGCCAGTCGTTCGGCGCCTTCGTGCCGCGCGGCATCACGCTGCGGCTGGAGGGCGACGCCAACGACTACGTCGGCAAGGGACTGTCCGGCGGCGTGCTGGTGGTCCGCCCGGCCCGCGACGCGGCCGCCATCGGCGCCGACGCGCAGGCCCACGTGATCGCCGGCAACACCATCGGCTACGGCGCCACCAGCGGCCGGATCCACCTGCGCGGCAAGGCCGGTGAGCGGTTCGCGGTGCGCAACTCCGGCGCCACCCTGGTGGTGGAGGGCGTGGGCGACCACGGCCTGGAGTACATGACCGGCGGCCGGGTGGTGATCCTCGGCGCCACCGGGCGCAACCTGGCCGCGGGCATGTCCGGCGGTATCGGCTACGTCCTGGACCTGCGTCCGGCCAACGTCAACGGCGGCATGGTCGGCATCGAGGCCCCCGACGCGGCGGACCGCGACTGGCTGCGCGAGACCGTGCAGCAGCACTACGAGGAGACCGGCTCGACGATCGCCGCCGAGCTGCTGGCCGACTGGGGCAGCGGGGTCTCCCGCTTCTCCAAGATCATGCCCACCGACTACAAGGCAGTGCTCGCCGCCAAGGACGCCGCGCAGCGCGATGGACTCTCCGAGTCCGAGACCACTCGCAAGATGATGGAGGCGGCACATGGCTGACCCCAAGGGCTTCCTGACCACCCCGAAGCAGCTCGCCGAACGCCGTCCGGTGGACGTGCGACTGCGGGACTGGAACGAGGTCTACGTCGAGCGCAGCCTGCTGCCGGTCATCAGCAAGCAGGCCGGGCGCTGCATGGACTGCGGCATCCCGTTCTGCCACAACGGCTGCCCGCTGGGGAACCTGATCCCCGAGTGGAACGACCTCGCCTTCCGGGACGACTGGTCCGGTGCGATCGAGCGGCTGCACGCGACCAACAACTTCCCGGAGTTCACCGGGCGGCTGTGCCCGGCGCCGTGCGAGTCGGCCTGTGTGCTGGGGATCAACCAGGACGCGGTGACCATCAAGAACGTCGAGGTCACCATCATCGACAAGGCCTGGGACAACGGCGGGGTCCGCCCGCAGGCCCCCGAGCGGCTCTCCGGCAAGACGGTGGCCGTGGTCGGCTCGGGCCCGGCCGGGCTCGCCGCCGCCCAGCAGCTCACCCGGGCCGGGCACACGGTCGTCGTCTACGAGCGGGCCGACCGGATCGGCGGCCTGCTGCGGTACGGCATCCCCGAGTTCAAGATGGAGAAGCGCCACATCAACCGCCGCATCGAGCAGATGCGCGCGGAGGGCACCCGGTTCCGCACCGGCGTGGAGGTCGGCACCGACCTCACCGGCCAGCAGCTGCGCGAGCGCTTCGACGCGGTCGTGGTCGCCGCCGGCGCCACCACCGCGCGCGACCTGCCGGTGCCGGGCCGTGAGCTCAAGGGCATCCACCAGGCGATGGAGTACCTGCCGCTGGCCAACAAGGTCCAGGAGGGCGACTACGTCGAGGCCCCGATCAGCGCCAAGGGCAAGCACGTCATCGTGATCGGCGGCGGCGACACCGGCGCCGACTGCCTGGGCACCGCGCTGCGCCAGGGGGCGGCCTCGGTCACCCAGCTGGAGATCATGCCGCGCCCCGGCGACGAGCGCCCCGGCCACCAGCCGTGGCCGACCATGCCGATGACCTACAAGGTCACCTCCGCGCACGAGGAGGGCGGCGAGCGCGTGTACTCTGTGAACACCACGCACTTCACGGGCGATGCGGACGGCAACGTGGCCGAACTGCATCTGGTGGAGGTGGAGTTCAAGGACGGCCGATTCGAGCCGGTGCCCGGCACCGAGCGGGCCGTCCCGGCGCAGCTGGTCACCCTGGCCATGGGCTTCACCGGGACGGACGTGAAGAACGGCCTCGTCGAGCAACTGGGCGTCGAGCTGGACGCGCGAGGCAACGTGGCCCGCGACGGCAGGTTCGCCACCAACGTGGAGGGTGTCTACGTCTGCGGTGACGCGGGCCGTGGTCAGTCGTTGATCGTGTGGGCGATCGCCGAGGGCCGCTCGGCGGCCGCCGCGGTCGACGCCCACCTCGGCGGCAAGAGCCCGCTGCCCGCCCCGATCCGCCCCACCGACCGCCCCCTGGTGGTCTGACCACCCCCGAAGCCATACCGGGAAAACCCTCCCGCACACCGCCCGCTCCTTCGAGCGGGCCGCACAACCCGCTGACCCGTCAGAGCCGCCGGTCCCTCAGCGGAGCACTAACGACGGCGCCTGCCCACTCCCCGACCAGTTGGGGGCAGGTGCCGTCGGGTGCTGTCCGGGGCGGTTTTCACGGGGTGGCCGGGCTGATCGGGCCGCCGGGTTGGATCGGGCCGCCGGGTTGGATCGGGGTGCGGGGCAGGGGGAGGCCGGTGGCCGCGTCCAGGACGGCGCGGGTGCCCAGGGGGTGGGTCAGGTGGAAGGTGACCGGGCCGAGGGAGGCGTACAGCGGGCAGGGGTCGCTGCCGGTGTGGGCCTGGTCGCGGCCGATCAGGACGACCACCGAGTCCGTCTCGTAGACCTCGCCGGGCAGCGGCTGCCGGCAGCCGCCGCCCTCCTGGTGGGCGGTGAGGGTGCGGCCGTCGGGTGAGAGGCCGGTCCACCGGCTCACGGGGGTCAGACCGGGGACGGATGGGCTGGTGGGCAGCGGGGTGGCTACTGCGGGGTAGCTGAACGGGGCCTGGTAGCCCGCGATGGTGAGCTGCCAGACGGGGATGGTCGCCGCGCCCCGGCTGGTGTCGATCTCGCGGGTGCCGGGCGCGACGGCCGTGACGACGAGCCAGCCGGGGCACTGGTGGCTCGGGCAGCCGGGGTTTCCCCCGCTGGGGCGGGTGGGCGGCGCTGGGCAGGACCCGTCGGGCACCGGGCAGCTCGCGGCCGGCGGCGGCTCCTTGATCAGCCGGCCGACCGGTACCAGTGGCAGTGTCAGCGTCGAACCGTCCGTCCAGCGCACCGTGCCGGTCTCGGGGGAGTACGGCAGGGTGGCGCGCAGGTCCAGCTTGTCGGCCTGGTAGGCGCTCGCGTCGGCCGCGCTGTGGAAGCCGTCCGGCGGCAGCCAGACGTTCGGTACGTCCAGCGGGTCGTAGTCGTGGTCCGAGCCGTGGTCCGAGTCGTGGTCCGAGTGCAGCGCCGTGGGCGAGTCGGCCCAGGAGCGGGCCACCGCCTCGGCCCGCGCCAGCGCCGGCCCGCTCGGGTTCGCGGATGTCGGGGTCAGGGATGCCTGGGGTTGGACGGCGGTGGCGCAGCCGGCCAGGACAGCGGTGGCCAGCAGCAGCGCGGCGGGCGCCGAACGGGAGACGTGCCAGGTCATCGCGGACTCAACTCCTTCGGGAAAGCTGACGGTTCGTCGGGACCGCGGTTGGACGTCTGGGTGAACTCACAGGTTCCAGGCCGTGCTTTGTATCCGTGCGACATGGCAGACTGCGGCGCGGAAAGGGCACGTGGGAGGAGAGGGCGATGAGCGCGGGCACCGGTCAGACCGGCGGCGGGGTGACGGTGCGCCGGCTGCTGCTGGGCTCCCAATTGCGCCGGCTGCGCGAGGCCCAGGGTGTCAGCCGGGAGGACGCGGGCTACGAGATCCGCGCCTCCGAGTCCAAGATCGGGCGGATGGAACTGGGCCGGGTCAGCTTCAAGGAGCGCGACGTCGCCGACCTGCTCACCCTCTACGGCGTCGGCGACCCCGAGCAGCGCGCCGAGTTGCTCTCGATGGTCCGCGCCGCCAACGCCACGCCCTGGTGGCACGCCTACGCCGACGTGGTGCCCGGCTGGTTCCAGACCTACCTGGGCTTCGAGGAGGCGGCCGGCACCATCTCCAGCTATGAGGTGCAGTTCGTCCCCGGTTTGCTGCAGACCGAGGAGTACGCCCGCGCGGTGATCCGGCTCGGCGCGCAGAACGCCCCGCAGGAGGAGATCGAGCGCCGGGTCGCGGTGCGGCTGCGCCGCCAGCGGCTGCTGGCCGGGGAGAGCGGTCCGCGACTGGTCGCCGTGATCGACGAGGCCGCGCTGCGCCGACCGTGCGGCGGGCCCGAGGTGATGCGCGGCCAACTGGTCCGGCTGCTGGAGCTGGCCGAGCTGCCGCGGCTCGAACTCCAGGTGATGCCGCTGGGCTTCGACGGGCTGGCCGCCGAGAGCGGGGCCTTCTCACTGCTCGGCTTCGACGAGCCCGACCTGGCGGAGGTCGTCTACCTGGAGCAGTTCACCACCGCGCTCTACCTGGACCGGCCGCGCGAGGTGGCCGAATACGCGGACACCCTGGAGCGGTTGCGGGCCGACAGCCTGAGCCCTGAGCGCAGTCGCGCGCTTTTGGGCACTTTGCTACAAGAAGCCTGACGTGTCAGTAGGATGACCCCCAGTCAGCCTTGAAGGGGAGTCAGGTGTCTCACTTTTCGGACCTCGCCCTGCAGTACATCGACGGCCAGTGGCGCCCGGGCAGCGGGTCCTGGGACATCGTGGACATCAACCCGTACAACGGCGAGAAGCTCGCGGTGATCACGGTCGCCACCGTGGCGGAGGTCGACGAGGCCTACCGGGCCGCCGAGCGGGCCCAGCGCGCGTGGGCCGAGACCAACCCCTACGCCCGTCGCCTGGTCTTCGAACGCGCCCTGCGGATCGTCGAGGAGCGCGAGCAGGAGATCACCGAGACGATCATCGCGGAGCTCGGCGGCACCCACCTCAAGGCCGCCTTCGAGCTCTCGCTGACCAAGGACATGCTGCGCGAGGCGATGCAGCTGGCGCTGCGCGCCGAGGGCCGCATCCTGCCCTCGGCGGTGGACGGCAAGGAGAACCGCGTCTACCGGCTGCCGGTCGGCGTGGTCGGCGTGATCAGCCCCTTCAACTTCCCGCTCTTCCTGTCGATGAAGCCGGTCGCGCCCGCCCTGGCGCTCGGCAACGCGGTGGTCCTCAAGCCGCACCAGGACGCCCCGATCGTCGGCGGCACCCTGCTCGCCAAGATCTTCGAGGAGGCCGGGCTGCCGGCCGGCCTGCTCAACGTGGTGATCACCGACATCGCCGAGATCGGCGACGCGCTGATCGAGCACCCCGTCCCCAAGGCGATCTCGTTCACCGGCTCCGACCGGGTCGGACGGCACGTGGCCACCGTGGCCGCCTCGCACTTCAAGCGCTCGGTGCTGGAACTCGGCGGCAACAGTGCGCTGATCGTGCTGGACGACGCCGACGTCGACTACGCGGTGGACGCCGCCGTGTTCAGCCGCTTCGCCCACCAGGGCCAGGTCTGCATGGCGGCCAACCGGATCCTGGTGGACCGCGCCGTGCTGGCCGAGTTCACCGAGAAGTTCGTCGCCAAGGTCGGCTCGCTCACCGTCGGTGACCCCAAGGACCCCGCCACCCAGATCGGCCCGCTGATCAACACCACCCAGGCCGACGCGCTCACCGCGCAGGTCGACCAGGCGCTCGCCGACGGTGCGACGGCGCTGCTGCGCGGCACCACGGTGGGCACCCTGATGTCCCCGGCGGTGCTCACCGACGTGGCCCCCAACGCGCCCATCCTGCAGCGCGAGCTGTTCGGCCCCGTCGTGCTGCTGGTCCCCTTCGACGGCGAGGAGGAGGCGGTGGCGCTCGCCAACAACACGCCCTTCGGCCTCAGCGGCGCGGTGCACACCGGTGACCTGGAGCGCGGCGTGCGGGTCGCCAAGCGGATCGAGACCGGCATGATCCACGTCAACGACGGGACCATCCACGACGAGGCGATCGTGCCCTTCGGCGGCGAGAAGAACTCGGGGCTCGGGCGGCTGAACGGCGAGTCCACGGTGGAGGCCTTCACCACGCTGAAGTGGATCTCGATCCAGCACGGGCGCAGCCGCTTCCCGTTCTGAGGGCTGACGGCTGCCGGGCTCCCGGGCTCCCGGGCTGACGGCTCCCGTTCTGAGGGCTGCCGGGTCGGCCGGGTGAAAGCTGGCGAACCTGGACATACCATCACAGAAAGACGGATGGGAGGCCAGGCATGACCAAGCGACCGACGGGCAAGACGAACAAGCTCCGTCGCGGCACCCAGGAGCTGCTGGCGAGCCGCGGCATGGTGTCCGGTGCGGGCGCCAAGCCCCGCCCGTTCGGCCCGGTCCTGCACACCGGGACGAACGGCGGCGGCGGTGCCATGGGCTACGGCACGTACGCGGCGCTGGCCGGCGAGACACCCTTCAGCCACGGCGGACGGCGGATCCCGGAGGAGCGGGCCCACGCCGGGGCACAGCCCGGCCACGCCGAGCTCAAGGGCCACCGCCACCGCGGCGCGGAGCGGCACTCGGCGCACTGACGCCGGCACGCATACGCGCACTGACGCGCGGCCGACCTGAGCCGGTACCCCGCACGGGCGGGGTACCGGCTCCTCACGCTTGTGCGGCGGGCTCTTGGAGCCGCTCCCGCACCGCCTCCAGCCGCTCGGTGAAGCGGCCCTCGGGCGGCGGGTCGGCCGGTTCCAGACGGGCCCAGCAGCGGTCGCGCTCGTAGTGCTCCAGCGCGGTCACCGTGGCGTCCAGCAGCTCGCGCACCTCGTCGGCCGTGTGACGGGCGGCGGTGGGCGTGGCGGTGGGGGCGCCGAGGCGGCCGGCCAGCTGTTCCAGCAGCTGGTCCGCCTGGGCGGCGCTCGCCGCCGGCCAGCGGGACAGCGCCACCCGCTCGCGCTGGGCGGCCAGCTCGTCCAGCAGCGGTGGCGGTGGCGGTGGCGGTGGCGGTGGCGGTGGCGGTGTGATCATCAGCGTGGCCAGCGCCCCCGCCGCGTACAGCCCGCCGACCACCGCCACCCCGACCGGGCCGAGCCCGTCCACCAGCGAGACCACCAGGCCCAGCACGGCCCCGCCGCTGCCCACGTAGTGCGCCCGGTTGCCGAACCAGGCCGGCAGCGCGCGGCGCCGGTCACTGGTAGCCACGGATCTCCTCGAACACCCCGTCCAGCGAGCCACCCGTCAGCGCGTCGAACAGCTTGCCGCCGGTGAGGTCGGCGATCCCCTGCAACTGCTGCTCGGCGCCCTCGCCGAACAGGATCGGGAAGACCGGCACCGCCTGGCCCGGGGCCGGCAGCTTCTTGTAGAACGCCGTGAAGTCGTCCGCCGAGGCGCCCTCGTTGCTCTCGCCGTCCGTCATCAGCACGATCGAGGTGAACCGGTCGTCCTGCTCGGCCGCCTGCTGCTGGGCGAGGAGCTGGTACGCCTGCTCCAGCGTGCTGTAGATCGCGGTGCCGCCCTCGGCCGTCAGGCTCTGCACGTCGGTGTTGATCGCCGCCAGCGCCGCCTGCGGGGCGTCGGCCGGGATCTGGTGGGTGTGCTGCCACTTCACGTCGTCCGCGAAGGAGATCAGCGTGACCTCCTCGCGCTCCCGGAACCCGTTCGCCACCAGGTTGCCGCCGGCGCCCGTCAGCCGGCCCAGCGCCTGCTGCAGCGCGGCCAGCCGGGATCCCCGCATCGAGCCCGAGGTGTCCAGCACGTACACCGTCCGGGAGGGCCGGCGCAGCTGGTTCTGGTAGGCCGCCAGCAGCGCGTCCGCCACCGCCCGGCTGCCGGGGAAGGGCAGTTCGGGCCGCCGGTCGGCGCTCAGCCCGGGCCCCGGTGCCACTCCCGGTACCACCGGGCGCCGCTCCGTGACGTCCGACAGCTCGCGCTGGATCTCCGGGTGCAGCAGCTCGGTGGTCAGCCGGGAGAAGGCGTCCGCGGCGGCAGTACCGGCCGAACTCAGCAGGGTCAGCGGGTAGTCGGCCGACACCACGCCGTCGGTCGGGCGGATCACCGTCAGCTGCCCGGTGGACGGCAGGGTACGGTTCAGCGAGAGCAGCACCGACTCGTAGTTCACCAGTGCGCCCACCGTCCCCCAGCCTCCGGCCGGGGGTGTCCCCGGGCCCGAACCGCCCTGCGCCGTGCGCTGGTAGGCCTGGGCCAGCCAGCCCGAGGAGCCCGAGGTCAGTTTCTGCCCGGCGAAGAAGGCGTGCAGGGCCGGGGCGGCCTTGGCCACGTCGTCCTGGGTCAGCGCCGCCTGGGCTCCCGAGAACGCCGAGGCCAGGGCGATCAGTGCGGACAGGCCCGAGTTGGACTGCGAGGGGTCCGCCATGCCGAAGGTCAGCTTGCCCGCCGCCACCGCCGCGCCCACCTGCGACCAGGTGGTCTGCGCCGGATCCCAGCCCAGCGAGGCGAGCACCGAGGAGCGGACCCCGAGCGCCACCGGGGAGACCATCACCGAGGTGTCCGAGAGGAGCTTGCCGGCCGCGTTCCGGTCCAGCCGCAGGTAGCGGTTGGAGGCGAACCAGATCGCGTCGTAGGTCCCGTCGGCCTTGCCGGCGGCGACCGTCTGGGCGCCGTCCAGGGTGCCGGTGTAGCTGAGCTGGACGGTGACGCCGGTGGCCTTGCGCACGTCGTCCAGCACCGGCTGCATGTCCTGCAGTTCGCTGCCCGCCAGCACCCGCAGCGTGTACGGGGCGCCGGTGGGCGGCGGTGCGGTGGGGCTGGGCGTCGGGCCGCCGGCAGTGCTCTGCGCCGGGCCCGGCTGCGGCTTCCTGCCCCCGCTCCCGCCGCTGTCACAGCCGGTCGCCGCGGCCGCCAGACCCAGCGCGAGCGCGCCGACCAGCCGGCGGCGGGTCATCCTCGAAGGTCCTGGGCTCATCAGTTGCCACTTCCTGCCGAGGAGGCCGCCGCCACGATCTTCTGCAGGATGTCCGTGGTCGGTGGCGGTGGTTGGGAGCCGAGCGAGGTCAGGTCGGAGAGGAAGCCCTGGCCGTGGCCCTTGGCCTTGAGCGCCGCCACCATCTGCTGCGGGTCGGCGGTGGGCCGGAACCCGTACTGGGCCTCCAGGCCGATCAGGGTGGGGTCGTTCAGCAGGGCCTGGGCGAGCGCGTCCGCCTTCGGCGTCAACTCCACCACGGTGTGGTCACTCGTGATGCCGATATCCGGATAGAGCACCACCATGTCGCCGGGCAGCTTCCCGTTCATCGCCTGCTCGGCCACCTCGGACTCGTAGGTCCAGCTCAGCGGCTTGCCGGTGCCGGCGACGAAGTCCCGGAACAGCTGGTCGCTGCTGGCGAGCAGGGCGCCCTGATTGGCCATCAGATAGCGCAGAAGCGGTGCCGTCCGGTCGATTCCGGTCTGATCCGACACCACCTGGTCGCCGTTGGCGAGGTAGGACATCACCGCCAGGTAGAGCGAGGCGGAGGAGGAGGTGTTCGGGTCGGTGGTGGCGATGTAGATCTTCCCGGCCAGGTCGGGCGGCGGGGTGGCGCCCTTCAGGTCGCCCCAGCCCAAGTGCTGCTGGACGTCGGTCAGGTACTGGGCCATGTGGAAGGTCCAGACGCCGTTGCCGTCCACCGACGCCAGGCCCGCGCCGCGCAGGAACTGGGCGGTCTGCTGATGGGCGAGCACCACCAGCGGGGAGTAGAACGGCCGCACCGGGTTGGTGGTGATCGGCGTGGTGATCGCTTTGGCGGCCACCGAACTGGCCGGGATGACGAAATCGTACGCCGAGCCGGACGGCTTGCTCTTGGCCTCCTCGGCCATCTGCCAGGAGCCCGAGGTGCGCACCGAGACCGCCAGGCCCTTGGCCCGCAGGGCCTGTTGGACCGCGCTGGAGGTGAAGAAGTCGCTCTTCTCGGAGCCGATCAGGCCGTTGAGCGCGCCGGCGCCGGCTGTGGCCGGCGGTTGCGGGCCGGGCTTCGGTGACCGGTGCTGCTGCTGGATCAGGACCAGGACGCCGATCACCAGCCCCAGTGCCACGATGAGCCCCAACAGCCGTCGCCTCATGGCGCCCCTCCCCGTTCCCCGTGATTCCCCCAGTGGGCGGCCGCCCGCCGCAAGCTCGGGTGCAGAGCCTCCCGCCGGGGGCCGAGCGCCGGCTTTCGCCTCGGTGAACCAGGGGTGAACAGGCCTTCACAGATCGGCATCTGTGGCACCTTCGGCACGGCGGCCGTTGATCGACTCCGATTTCGATCAAGCAAGGTCGCATTGCGTCGAAAAGTTCAACGAAGCTTCTGGTAGTGGACATGTGACGGTCCGTCGGAGCGTCGTTGTTACGCACCGGTAGTGCATACGCTCGGACCATGCGCCGAGCAAAAATCGTCTGTACCCTCGGGCCGGCCACCGACTCGTACGACCAGATCAAGTCCCTGGTCGACGCCGGCATGGACATCGCCCGCTTCAACCTGAGCCACGGCTCCCAGGCCGAACACGAGGAACGGTACCGCCGGGTCCGCAAGGCCGCCGACGAGACCGGCCGCAGCGTCGGCATCCTGGTCGACCTTCAAGGCCCGAAGATCCGCCTGGGCACCTTCGCCGAAGGCCCTGTACTCCTCGAACGCGGCGACGAGTTCACCATCACGGTGGACAAGGTCCCCGGCGACAAGGAGATCTGCGGCACCACCTACCCCGGGCTCGCGGGCGACGTCGCGCGCGGGGAGCGGATCCTGATCGACGACGGCCGGGTCTGCCTCGAAGTCACCCGCGTGGAGGGGCCGCGCGTCCACTGCATCGTCATCGAAGGCGGCCTGGTCTCCGACCACAAGGGCCTCAACCTGCCCGGAGTCGCCGTCTCCGTGCCCGCGCTCAGCGACAAGGACGTCGCCGACCTGCGCTGGGCCCTGCGAGTGGGCGCCGACCTGATCGCGCTCTCGTTCGTCCGCAGCGGCAGGGACATCGAGGACGTGCACACCGTCATGCGCGAGGAGGGCCGCTTCCTCCCCGTCATCGCCAAGATCGAGAAGCCCCAGGCGGTGGACGGCCTGGAGGGCATCGTCAGCGCCTTCGACGGCATCATGGTCGCCCGCGGCGACCTGGGCGTCGAACTGCCGCTGGAGCAGGTGCCGTTGGTCCAGAAGCGCGCGATCAAGCTGGCCAAGCGCAACGCCAAGCCGGTCATCGTCGCCACCCAGATGCTCGACTCGATGATCCACGCCTCCCGCCCCACCCGGGCCGAGGCCTCCGATGTCGCCAACGCCATCCTCGACCAGGCCGACGCGGTGATGCTCTCCGGCGAGACCTCGGTGGGCAAGTACCCCATCGAGACGGTCAAGACCATGGGCCGCATCGTCGAGGCCGTCGAGGAGGAGGTGCTGGCCGCCGGCCTGCCCCCGCTGACCGAGCGCAGCAAACCCCGCACCCAGGGCGGCGCGGTGGCCCGGGCCGCCGCCGAGATCGGCGACTTCCTGGGCGCCAAGTACCTGATCGCCTTCACCCAGAGCGGCGACACCGCCCGCCGGCTGACCCGCTACCGCTCCCCGATCCCGGTCCTGGCCTTCACCTACGAGCCCGCCGTGCGCAGCCAGTTGGCGCTCACCTGGGGCGTGGAGACCTTCCTGGGCCCGTTCGTGCCGACCACCGACGAGATGGTCGCCCAGGTGGACAGCGCACTGCTGAGCCTGGGGCGGTGCGAGCGCGGGGACATCGTCATCATCACGGCCGGGTCGCCGCCCGGGCTGGCGGGCTCGACCAACCTGGTGCGGGTGCACCACGTGGGGGAGCTGGACAACTGACGGGCGGGTGGGGGCGCCCGCGGGCTGCGGGCGCCCCCACGAGGGCTCGCGCGCACAGGCTCGCGCACGAGGGCTCGCGTACAAGGGCGGCCGCGGCGCTGACCAGGCTGGTAGCGTCCTGCCGGCGGGACCTGATGACGCCCGACGAGGAGAAGGACGAGCCCGAGCATGCCCACCGCACCCGTGATCCTGAGCGGCGTTCCCGGCTCCTTCGCCTGGGGCGTCTTCCACGAGCGGCACCCGAAGCTGATCCGGCAGGTGCTCGACGCGCTGCCGTACGGGCCGACCCAGCGGGCGGCCGTCGAGGACCTCCTCGCCGAGAGCACCAGCGGCGTGCTGCAGCCGCTCGGCCCGGACGCCCATGACCACCAGCAGTGGCTGGCGTGGGGCGAGGGCCGGTTCGGGCGACCGTGGGGCGAGGCGCCGTTCCTGTGGGCCGAGAGCTACTTCTACCGCAGGCTGCTCGAAGCCACCGGCTACTTCCGGCCCGGGACCTGGCAGGGCATCGACCCCTTCGCGCCGTTCAAGAACGCCGAACTGGCCGGCCCCGCCGTCGACGCCGAGCTGGCGGCTCTCGGCGACCTGCCCGCCCTGTCCGCCGAGAAGCGAGCCGAGGTGCTGCTCGCGTCGGCGCTCTGGGGCAACCGGGCGGACCTCAGCTTCCAGATCACCGCCCCGGCCGGCGACGACACCCGACCGTCCGCCCTGATCGCGGACGACAGCCCGCTCCTGTGGTCCACGCTCGCCGCCGCGAGCACCCCGAGGGTCTGCGTCATCGCGGACAACGCCGGGCGAGAGCTGCTCCCCGACCTGGTCCTGGTCGACCACCTCCTGACGAGCGGGCTTGCCACCGAGGCCGTCCTCTACGTCAAGCCGTTCCCCTACTACGTGTCGGACGCGACGACGGCCGACGTCCTCGCGACCGTCCGCCGCCTTCGCGCCGCACCGGGGCAGGAGGCGGAAGCGACCGGCCGTCGACTCTGGCAGGCGATGAACAACGGCACCTTGACGGTCCGCACCCACCCGTTCTTCTGCGCGCCGCTGCCGTTCCACGCCATGCCCGCCGACCTCAGGGCCGAGCTCGCCGGCGCCACGCTGACGATCGTGAAGGGCGACCTCAACTACCGCCGCCTGGTGGGGGACCAGCTCTGGGACCCCACGGCCCCCTTCGCCGAGCGGGCCGGCCACTTCCCGACCCCGGTGGCGGCGCTGCGCACGCTGAAGTCCGACGTCGTCGTCGGCCTCGACGGGGCGGTGGTCGCGAGGCTGGACGCGACGGGGGAGCACTGGCGAACCAGCGGCACGTACGGCCTCGTTCAGGTCGCGCGGAACCTCCCCTGAGGAGAGCGTGAACCGGGCGCCGCCCCGGTACGTCATGACGGGCGCAGAGACCGATCGCACCCGGAAGGACCCCCTCATGGCGGACACCCACCGCGCCGCAGCCCGCACCCTGGCCGGCGGGACGGCGGCGGCACTGGCCGGCGCCCTCCTGCTGAGCGGCTGCGGTGCTCCAGGCGGCCATCACCGGACCACCGCGACGACGCCCCCCGGCGCCTCGGCCCGCGTTGCCGCCGCGGCTCCGGTCAGCGCCGCGCCGGGCGCCTGCACGACGGCCGCGCCCGCGCCGGGCGGCAGCGCGGCCGGAGGGTCTGCGTCCGGCACCGGCCCGGCCGTCACCCCCGTCGACCTGAGCGCCTGGCAACTGGTGCTGCCCATCGCGAAGCCCGGCGATCCGAACGTGGCCGAGCAACTGACTCCCGCCCGGCTCACCGACCCCTACCTCACCCAGGGCCCGGGCGGCAGCCTGGCCTTCTGGGCACCCGCGGGCGGCGCCACCACCGCGCACTCGCTGCACTCCCGCACCGAGCTGGCCGCGCTCGGGAGGTTCACCCTCGGCACCGCCTGCCACCGCCTGAGCGAGACCCTGTCCGTCGGCCAACTGCCGGACGTGTCACACGAGATCACCATCGGACAGATCCACGGCACGGATACCGACGAGGCCGCGCCCTTCGCCATGCTGGCCGTCCAGGGCGACAGCGTCGGGGTGACGCTGGAGACGGTGCCCAAGAACGACGGATCGGTCGGGCCTGCGCCGACCGGCGAGAAGATCCTGAAGTACCACCTGCTCAGCGGAGTCCGGCTGGGGACGCCGTTCGGCTACACCATGACCGACAACGGCAACGGCACCCTCACCTTCACCGGCGACTGCGCCGGCACCCCCGGCTGCCAGGCCGCACCCCCGGTCACCGCCCCCGTCCCCCCGGCCTGGGCCGGCCACCCGGTGCGCTTCATGGCCGGCGACTACGAGCAGGACGACGCCGCCACCTCGCATTCGGGGGGCGGGCGGCTCACGGTCTTCGGGGTCGGTCTGAGCTGAGGGCGTGGGTGGGGGGTGGGTCAGTACTTCGGGCCGATGTGCTGGTCGAGCAGGGCGACGGAGGCGCGGCGGGCGATGGAGATGTTGACGGCGCCGGTGGGGCGGCGGGCGGCCTTCCACTGGACGCCGACGGCGTCGAGGGTGTCGGTGAAAATGCGCAGGATGTCGGCCGAGGTGTTGGTGAAGAAGTACCGGGGGTACTCGTACCTCTTGCCGCTTCGGGTGGTCCAGTTGACGATCCGGCAGCCGTCGGAGTGAATCAGTCCGCGCAGCAGCTCCCAGGGGTGGGCGTCCACGATCGCCTGCTGCCAGGGCACGAGCACGATGGGGCGCTCGTGCTTCTTGCCGGGGCCGTGCTGGGGGAAGAGGCAGGACCAGTGCTTGCTCGTGCTGACCACGGAAGTGCAGCCGGGCGCGGGCACTCGGAGCACGCCGTTGCCGGGCATCACCGCGCGCATCGCCCGCTCGCACCGGTCGATGAGTCCGGGCCAGGCGTTGCCGCACGCGATCCGCAGCGCGTGGACGGATCGGCGGCCCTCGCTGAGGCAGCCGTCGCCGAGGTAGAGCCCGAGGAGATAGGTGTAGGCAGACGGTGGCCGGTCGTCGGCCAGGCCGCCCGATGCGACCGGGCACTCGGCGGTCATCCGGGGGCTCGGGGCGGTGCCGTTGAGGGTCCACTGCCGGAGGGAGTGCCGCGAGATGCCGGTGGCTCGGCTGACTTCACTGAATGTCAGGCCTGAGCGGTGCAGGGCGACGGCACGTGAGCGAGTGGCCTGGTCGTACATGAGACCGAGGATCGGCGGCATTATGCCGATTGATGCCAAAAGGCCGAGAAAGATCACCCGAATGTACGAAGATCGCCAGCTGTTCGAATATCCTGATAACCTTCGAATTGAAGGAAAAGTGCCCCGGGTGGGATTCGAACCCACGCTGTCGGTGGTTTGAGCACCGTGCCTCTCCCGCTGGGCTACCGGGGCGCCCGTTGAATCGAAGGTTCCCCTCGACCCTGCGAATCTCAAACATACAGGGTCTAGGTACCCTCGTGCATGCACCCCCCGCCGGAACGAGGAGTCCCGTGAGCACCGCCGACGAGCAGCCCCAGGCGCTTGAGACCGACTCGCCCCAGATCACCCGAATTGTCATCGCCGAGGACGAGGCGCTCATCCGTCTCGACCTGAAGGAGATGCTCGAGGAGGAGGGCTACACCGTGGTCGGTGAGGCCGGGGACGGGGCGACGGCGCTCAGGTTGGCCGAGGAGTTGCGGCCCGACCTGGTCATCCTCGATGTCAAGATGCCGATCCTCGACGGGCTGTCCGCCGCCGAGCAGATCCACGAGGCGCACATCGCCCCGGTGCTGATGCTGACCGCCTTCTCGCAGCGGGAGTTGGTGGACCGGGCGCGGGATGCCGGGGCGATGGCGTACATCGTCAAGCCGTTCTCCAAGAGTGACCTGGTGCCGGCGATCGAGATGGCGGTCTCGCGGTACACCGAGATGCGCACCCTGGAGCAGGAGATCGCCGACCTCACCCAGCGGCTGGAGACGCGCAAGCTGGTGGACCGGGCGAAGAGCGTGCTGCAGACGAAGTTCGGGCTGAACGAGCCGGCTGCCTTCCGCTGGATCCAGAAGACCTCGATGGACCGCCGGATGACCATGGCCGCCGTGGCGGAGGCCGTGATCGAGGAGGGCGTGGCGCAGGACAAGAAGAAGGCCGACGCCGCCGGGGAGTAGCCGGGGAGCAGGCGCACGGCGAGGGCCGGCCACGGGAGCGTGGCCGGCCCTTGGCGTGCCCGGGCGCAGTCCTCGCTCTCAGTCCTCGCCGAGGTAGGACTTGCGCACCGACTCGTCGCGCAGCAGTTCCGCGCCCGTCCCGGTGAGGACGATCCGCCCGGTCTGCATGACGTAGCCGCGGTCGGAGAGCGAGAGGGCGGCCTGGGCGTTCTGCTCGACGAGCAGGATCGTGGTGCCGGCGGCCTTCAGCTCGATGATGGTCGCCATGATCTTCTGCATCATGATCGGCGAGAGGCCCATCGACGGCTCGTCCAGCATCAGCAGCTTGGGCCGGGACATCAGGGCCCGCCCCATCGCCAGCATCTGCTGCTCGCCGCCGGAGAGGGTGCCGGCGGCCTGCTTGCGGCGTTCGCCGAGGATCGGGAAGAGCGTGTAGGCGCGCTCGACGTCCTGGGTGATGCCGGCCTGGTCCTTGCGCAGGAAGGCGCCGAGGAGCAGGTTCTCCTCGATGGTCATCCGGGGGAAGATGTGCCGGCCCTCGGGGGAGTGGGCCAGGCCCAGGGCGACGATGCGGTGGGCGGGGACGGTCGTGAGGTCCTGGCCGTCGAAGGTGATGCTGCCGGCGGTGGGGCGCAGCAGGCCGGAGAGGGTGCGCAGGGTGGTGGTCTTGCCGGCGCCGTTGGTGCCGATCAGGGTGGTGACCTCGCCGGCGGCGACGGTGAAGCTGATGCCCTTGACGGCCTCGATCTTGCCGTAGGCGACCCGGAGGTCCTTCACGTCCAGCAGGGCGTTGCTCATGCGGGGTTCTCCGTGTTCTCCGTACCATCCGTGGCCTCGGGTGCGCCGGCGGCCTCGGGGGCGGCCTCGGGTGCGCCGGCGGCCTCGGGGGCTGCCTGGGCGGCGGCCGGGGCCTGCAGCGGTTCACCCAGGTAGGCCGTGATCACCCGCTCGTCGTTCTGGACGAGTTCCCGGTTCCCTTCGACGATCTTCTGCCCCTGGACCAGCACCGCGGTGCGGTCGCACAGGTTGAAGATGAAGCGCATGTCGTGCTCGATGACCAGGATCGCCACGCCCCGGTCGCGGATCGCGAAGACGAGTTCCTCGGCGGCCCGGGTCTCCTGGGGGTTCATGCCGGCGGTGGGTTCGTCGAGCAGCAGCAGGCCGGGTTCGCTGGCCAGCGCGCGGGCGATCTCCAGCTTGCGCTGTTCGCCGTAGGGGAGGTTGCGGGCCAGGTGTTCGGCCTTGTCGGCGAGGCCGGTGAACTCCAGCAGGGCCATCGCCTTCTCCCGGCTGTCGGCTTCGGCGCGCCGGTAGCCGGGGCCGCGCAGCAGCGCGGAGATGAGGCCCTCCTTGGTGCGGCTGTGCCGGCCGACCAGGACGTTCTCCAGCACGGTCATGTTGGCGAAGAGCCGGATGTTCTGGAAGGTGCGGGCTATGCCGGCCTGGGTGACCAGGTGGGGCTTGGGCGGCAGCACCTTGTCGCGGTAGGTGACGGTGCCTTCGGTCGGCACGTAGAGGCCGGTGAGGCAGTTGAAGAAGGTGGTCTTGCCGGCGCCGTTGGGGCCGATCAGGCCGATGATCTCGCCCTCGCCGACGGTGAGGTCGACGTTGTTGACGGCGGTCAGGCCGCCGAAGCGCATGGTGACGCCGCGCGCGTCCAGCAGGGTGGTCGTGGTGGTGGTGCTCATCGGTCACGCCCCTGCCTGGTCGAGGTTGAGACTGACGGTGCCCGGCCCGCCGCCCTGTGCGGGCAGCTCAGTGGCCGTCTCGTCGTCCTGGTGGAACTCGCGCTGCCGGCGGCGGTTGGCGATGATGCCCTCCGGGCGGAAGCGCATCAGCAGGATCAACGCGACGCCGAAGGCCAGCAGTTGGTAGTTCTGCAGGAAGGAGAGCTTCTCCGGGATGAGGTAGAGCAGCGAGGCGCCGAGCAGTGGTCCGCTGACGGTGCCCATGCCGCCGAGGACCACCGCGGCCAGCAGGAAGGCGGAGTTGGGCGGGGTGGAGCCGGCGAAGACGTAGGGGTCGGGGACCACGCTGTAGGTGACGTGGGCGCTGACGGTGCCGGCCAGGCCCGCGAGTGCGGCGCCGAGGGCGAAGGCGGTGAGCTTGGTGCGGAAGCCGTTGATGCCCATCGCCTCGGCGGCGGTCTCGTCCTCGCGGATGGCGATCCAGGCGCGTCCGATGCGGGAGTTGCCGGCCCGGCTGAAGACGGCGATGACGATCAGGGTGACGATCAGCATCAGGAGGAAGTAGTTGGCGAACCGCCCGATGGTGAAGGGGCCGAGATCGTGGGCGGTGCCGAGGTCGAAGCCGAAGACGCTGATGTCGGGGATGGCGGGGATGCCGTTGGGGCCGTTGGTGATCTTCGGGCCGGAGGTGCCGTCGAGGTTCTGCACGGTGATGTGGAAGATCTCACCGAAGCCGATGGTGACGATGGCCAGGTAGTCGCCGCGCAGTCGCAGGGTGGGGGCGCCGATCAGCACGCCGAACACCAGCGAGACCGCGGCGCCGATCAGGGCGGCGGCCCAGAAGGGGACTTCGGCGTTGTGGAAGGGCGAGTAGGGCGAGCCGGAGACGAGGGCGGCGGTGTAGGCGCCGACGCCCAGGAAGGCGACGTAGCCGAGGTCGAGCAGGCCGGTGAGGCCGACCACGATGTTGAGGCCGAGTGCGACGGTGGCGAAGATCAGGATGTTGACGCCGACGTTGGCGTCGTGGTCGTTGTTCTGGGTCAGCGGGAAGAGCGCGGCGGCCACGAAGCCGGCGGTCAGGGCGAACGGGCGCTGGCGCTGGAGCAGGGTGGCCAGGTGCTCGAAGAGGCCGGACTTGAGGTAGGCGGCGGCGCTGAAGGCGACGGCGATCAGGAAGCCCTCGAAGAGTTCGCCGTAGGAGGTGTCGATGCCGTAGGTGAAGACGGCCAGGCCCAGGGCGGCGAGCAGGGTGACCTGGAGGCGTTCGACCCAGGCGGGTGCGGGGGCTGGGGCGGCGCTGGTGGTCCGGCGGTCCTCGGGCAGGGCGAGCGCGCCGTAGACGGCGGGCAGCACGGCGATGCCCGCGATCCAGCCGCCGGTGGTCAGGTTGGCCAGGCCTCCGAGTTCGGCGGCGATCGCGATCAGGGTGAACCAGGTGGTGGCGAGGGTGGCCAGGGCGAGCCAGCGCAGTGGCACGGTGTGGCCGCGTGGCGCGAGGGAGCGCAGCAGCGGGACGTCGTAGGCGCCGAGCACCTGCAGGAGCAGCAGGGCGGCGGTGGTGATGGTGAGCACCTGCAGGCCGCCGGGGTAGCCGGTGACGGTGAGGTCGCCGGGGAAGCGGGCGGTCCAGGTCCAGGAGAGGAACGCGGAGGCGATGGCGAACAGGCCGCCGGCGGCGATCAGGGCGCGGGCCGCGGGGGCGGGGACGGTGCCTTCGAGCCGGGTGAGCGCGGCGGTGGCGGTGCGGCGCAGGGCGGCCGTGGTGGGGCTGGTGGTCATCTCTGCTTCTCCTTCGGCCTCAGGCTCGGTCCGCGACGCGTTCGCCGAGTAGTCCCTGTGGGCGCAGCAGCAGGACCAGGATGAGCAGGACGAAGGCCCAGACGGAGGCCCAGCTGCCGCCGCCGAGTTGCTGCATGCCGGGGATGTTGGAGATGTAGGCGGTGGCCAGGGCTTCGGCGAGGCCGAGGACCAGTCCGCCGAGCATGGCGCCGTAGATGTTGCCGATGCCGCCGAGGACGGCGGCGGTGAACGCCTTGAGGCCGGCCTCGAAGCCCATGCTGTAGTCGACTTCGCCGTAGCGCAGGCCGTAGCAGACGGCGGCGACGGCGGCGAACAGGGCGCCGATGCCGAAGGCGGCGGCGATGATCTTGTTGGTGTCGATGCCCATCAGCTGGGCGGTGTTCGGGTCCTGGGCGGTGGCCTGCATGGCGCGTCCGGTGCGCGAGCGCTGCACGAACAGCGCCAGGATGATCATGCACAGCGGGGCGGCGACGACGGTGAACAGGTCGCCGGCCTGGATCCGGATGCTGCCCAGGTGCCAGGGCCCGGCGGCCAGTTGGGGAAAGGTGCGGGGGCTGGTGGCCTTGGGGTAGAGGTTGTGCACGGCCTGCTGGAGGGCGAGCGAGAGGCCGATCGCGGCGATCAGCGGGGCCAGCCGTGGGGCGTTGCGCAGCGGCCGGTAGGCGAACCGCTCGGCGCCCAGGGCGATCAGCACGGAGGTCAGTGCGCCGCCGATGAGCATCAGCGGCAGGGCGAGCCAGAGGCTGGTGCCGTGCGGCAGCACCAGGTAGACGGTGAGCGCGCCGAAGCCGCCGGTCATGAAGATCTCGCCGTGGGCGAAGTTGATGAGCTGCACGATGCCGTAGACCATCGTGTATCCGATGGCGATGAGCCCGTAAGTGGAGCCTAGGAACAGGCCGTTGGCGAGTTGTTGCGGCAGGGTGTGCACCGCAGCCTCCAGGTCGCTGTGCTGACGTCGCATGGGTGCGCGCGGGCCGCGGGGTCTGCGGCGGCCGCACGGATGGGGGTCCCCGGCCGGAGGCCTGGGGAGGGAGCGGGGCCGCGCGCGGGTGGGCGGCGGCCCCGTGACGGTGGTGGTGCCGGGCGGGATCAGCCGTTGTAGGTACCGGTCTTGACCGAGACCCACTTGCCGCCGGTGACCTGGTAGACCGTCAGCTGCTTGTTGGTGGTGTCGCCGTACTGGTCGAAGGAGACGTGGCCGGCGATGCCGTCGAAGTCGACCTTCTGCACGGCGTCGACCACCTTGGACCGGGTGTCCGAGCTGATCTTGCCGCCGTTGGCGGACAGCACGCTGCCGACCGACTTGATGATCGCGGTGGCCGCGTCGTACGAGTAACCGCCGTAGGAGCCGTAGTCACCGGGGTAGTTGGCGGACTTGTACTTGGCGATGAAGTCCTTGGCGGTGGCCAGGGTGTCGACCGGGACGCCGACGGCGGTGGCGTAGTCGCCCTCGGCGGCCTGGCCCGCGGTGGAGATGTAGGTGGTGGCGTACATGCCGTCGCCGCCCATCAGCGGGATGTTGGCGCCGGCCGCCTTGAGCTGCTTGGTGAGCAGCGAGGACTCGTCGTACTGGCCGCCGTAGTAGAGCAGGTCGGCGCCGGAGGACTTGATCTTGGTGACCAGCGTCGAGAAGTCCTTGTCACCGGTGTTGACGTGGTCGGTACCGGCGATCGAGCCGCCGTCCTTCTGGAAGGAGTCCTTGAAGATGGAGGCCAGACCCGCGCCGTAGGTCTGCTTGTCGTCGACCACGAAGGCCTTCTTCTTGCCGATGCCGCTCGCGTACTGGGCGGCGAAGGCGCCCTGCAGGGCGTCGGTGGTGGCGGTGCGGAAGTAGGTCTTGTACGGGCGCACCTTCTGCCCGCTGGCCCAGTTGGGGCCCTGGGTGAGCTGCGGGTTGGTGTTGGAGGGCGAGATCTCGACCAGGTTGGCGGCCGAGAAGACCTGCTGCATGGACTGCGCCACACCGGAGTTGAGCGGTCCCACGACGCCGAGCACGCTGCTGTCGGCGACCAGCGCGGTGGCGTTCTGCTGACCGGTGGCGGGCTGCGCCTGGTCGTCCAGCGCCTTGACGGCGAAGGTGACGCCGGGCACCAGGTGGTTGGCGTTGGCGTCGTCCACGGCGATCTTCACGCCGTACTCGATGCCGAGGCCGGTGTTGGAGTTCTCGCCGGACAGCGGGGCGTCGACGCCGATGGTGACGGTCAGGCCGGAGGCGGTGCTGCTGCCGCTGCTGCCGCCGCGCGAGCCGCAGGCCGTGACGGTGAGGGCTCCGGTGAGGGCAATGCTCAGCACGAGCAGTGAACGATGACGCACGAGGGTCCCCTTCTGGTCTGAAAGGCAGCGGGCCGAGGGCGGCCGGCGGCCGGTTCGCGCACTGGGGCAGCCCGAACTGGTGGCCCGATCCGGTGGCGCGGTGACTGGCGGTGACTCTAGAGCGAGGGGCGCGGTGGTGGCAGGGGTGTGCGCCTGCTGTGATTCTCTTGTTATGAGTGAGGCATGCGGTTGTCTCACATCATGGGCATTTGAGGTTTTCGGCTCTGCTGCCGAGCTCCGGAGGGTGGCGGAATTCCGCGCCAAGTCACGTGAAATCTCGTGGTGATGGGCAACCCGTTCGCTGAGCGGACGTCAATGTCCGAGCTGGCCGATCCGGGCGCTCTTGTCCGGAATTCGGACTGGACGCAGTGTCGGCGAGCGCGTCACGTGGTGCTTGGTCAAGACGCCGTAGGCAGGTCGGGCCGCCTGTGTATTACCCAGCGTTACAAACGAGGGTGGCGGCCGCCCGGCGCGGTCGATCGGTGGTCGGCCCGTGGCCGGCCTGACCCAGGCCCCCGGACGGCCGCTGACATGGCTGCGCCCCCTCGTAGGCCATGGACCTGCCCAGCGGGGGCGGCGGCCAAACGAGGGGGCGCGTCAGCTCTTGGGTGCTTCTCGGGCGCTTCTCGGGCTCTCGGGTCTAGAGGTCGCGCAGGGCGCAGGTCAGGCGGCAGCTGGTGAGCCGGCGGCCGGTGTCGTCGGTGACCGCGATCTCGTAGGTCGCGGCGGTGCGGCCCTTGAAGACGGCGGTGGCAACCCCCGTGACCAGCCCGGAGGTGGCCGAGCGGTGGTGGGTGACGTTGAGGTCCACGCCCACCGCGTACCGGCCGGGGCCGGCGTGCAGCATCGCGCCTATCGAGCCGAGCGTCTCGGCCAGCGCGGCCGAGGCGCCGCCGTGCAGCAGGCCGTACGGCTGCTGGTTGCCCTCCACCGGCATGGTCCCCACCACCCGGTCCCCGGAGGCCTCCACCACCCGGATGCCCATCTTGTCGCCGAGGGTGCCGCCGGAGAAGGTGCTGGGCTCCACGCCGAGCTTGGCGAAGTGGTCCAGCACGTCCTGCGGAACGTCCAGCACCAGCGGTGCCCGGGTGGCGGGCGCCTGGGCGGGGCTGTCGGTCGGGGCTTGCTCGGTCATCGGTCTCTCTCCTGCATCGCCGGGGGTGATCGCCTCTCGTGATCGCCTTTCGTGATCGTACGGCCGGGGCCCGGCCGGGCGCCGGTGAGCCCGGTCGTGGCTGGTCGGTGTTGTCGGCGGGGCGCCCTAGGATCGGGGGCGGCAGTGAAACCGGCAAGGAACGGACGTTGACGTGGCTACGCGCAGTGCGGTGCAGAACGCGGGCGGTACTGGCGCATCAGCCGGGGCCCGGCCCCGGCTGATGCTGCTCGACGGCCATTCGCTGGCCTACCGGGCGTTCTACGCGCTGCCGGTGGAGAACTTCAACACCTCCACCGGGCAGCCCACCAACGCCGTCTACGGCTTCGCCTCGATGGTCGCCAACACCGTGCGTGACGAGGCCCCCAGCCACCTCGCGGTGGCCTTCGACGTCTCCCGCAAGACCTTCCGCTCCGAGGCGTTCCCCGACTACAAGGCCAACCGCGCCAAGACCCCCGACGAGTTCCGCAGCCAGATCGGCCTGATCGGCGAACTGCTGGACGCGATGAAGGTCACCCGGCTCTCGCTGGAGGGCTTCGAGGCCGACGACATCATCGCCACCCTGGCCACCGCCGCCGAGGCGGACGGCTTCGAGGTGCTGATCGTCACCGGCGACCGGGACGCCCTCCAGCTGGTCACCGAGCACATCACCGTGCTCTACCCCACCAAGGGCGTCTCCGAACTGACCCGCTACACCCCCGAGAAGGTCGCCGAGAAGTACGGGGTGACGCCCCGTCAGTACCCGGACCTGGCCGCGCTGCGCGGCGACCCGTCGGACAACCTGCCCGGCATCCCCGGCGTCGGCGAGAAGACCGCCGCCAAGTGGGTCAACCAGTTCGGCTCCTTCGACGATCTGGTGTCCAGGGCCGATGAGGTCAAGGGCAAGATCGGCGAGAAGCTGCGCGAGCACCTCGACTCGGTCAAGCGCAACCGGGTCCTCACCGAGCTGGTCCGCGACGTCGAACTGCCGCTGGGCGTGGCCGAGCTGGGCCGCGAGCCGTTCGACCGCGAGGCGGTCGGGCAACTGATGGAGTCGCTGGAGTTCCGCAACACCAACTTCCGCGACCGGGTCTTCGCGCTCGATGTGGGCACCGCAGCGGCGGCCGAGGAGGCGGTGGCCGCCCCCGGCATCGAGGTGGCGGGCGAACTGCTCACCGAGGCGGGCGCGTTGGCCGGCTGGCTGGCCGAGCACGCGGCCGGCCCCGCCCAGGTCGCGCTGGCGGCCGTCTACCAGTGGGCGCTGGGCAGCGGCGAGGTGCAGGAGGTGGCGCTGGCCACCGCCGAGTCCGCCGCCTGGTTCGACCCCAGCCAGCTGGCCGAGGAGGACGAACGCGCCTTCGCCGCCTGGCTCGCCGACCCCGAGCGCCCCAAGGCGCTGCACATCGCCAAGCAGGTGCTGCGCGCCTTCGCCGAGCGGGGCTGGGGGATCGAGGGCATTGCCGCCGACACCGCGCTCGCCGCCTACCTGGAGAAGCCCGGCCGGCGCACCTTCACCCTGGAGGTGCTCGCCGAGGAGTACCTGGGCCGTTCGCTGGCGCCGGTGGAGGTGGCCGAGAGCGGCCAACTCGCCTTCGACGCCCCGGAGGAGACCGCTGACGTCGACGGGGGCACCGCCGGTGCCCGCGCGCTGATGGTCCAGGCCCGCACCGTGCTCGACCTCGCCACCCTCTTCGAGGCGCGGCTGGCCGAGGCCGGCGCGGTGGAGCTGGTGCGCGACATGGAGCTGCCGATCGCCGCGCTGCTGGCCCGGATGGAGCGCACCGGCATCGCCGCCGACCGCGCCTGGCTCCAGTCGCTGGAGCAGCAGTTCGCCGCCGAGATCCAGCGCGTGGTGGAGGAGGCGCACCGCGCGGCCGGCCGCGAGTTCAACCTCGGCTCGCCCAAGCAGCTGCAGGAGATCCTCTTCGGCGAGCTGGCGCTGCCCAAGACCAAGAAGATCAAGACCGGTTACACCACCGACGCCGACGCGCTGACCTGGCTGGCCGGCCAGACCGACAACGAGCTGCCGGTCATCCTGCTGCGCCACCGCGACCAGGCCAAGCTGCGCACCACGGTCGAGGGCCTGCTCAAGACGGTCTCGCCGCAGGGCCGCATCCACACCACCTTCAACCAGATGGTCGCCGCCACCGGCCGCCTCTCCTCGCAGGACCCGAACCTGCAGAACATCCCGGTGCGCACCGAGGAGGGCCGCCTGATCCGGCGGGCCTTCGTGGTCGGCGAGGGGTACGAGTCGCTGCTGACGGCCGACTACTCGCAGATCGAACTGCGCATCATGGCCCACCTGTCCGAGGACGCGGCGCTGATCGAGGCCTTCGCCAGCGGTGAGGACCTGCACACCACGGTCGCCTCCTCGGTCTTCAGCGTGGCCCCCGAAGCCGTCGACGCCGAGATGCGCCGCAAGATCAAGGCGATGTCCTACGGCCTGGCCTACGGCCTGTCCGCCTTCGGGCTCTCCCAGCAGCTGGGCATCAAGCCGGCCGAGGCCCAGGGCCTGATGGACACCTACTTCGAGCGCTTCGGCGGCATCCGCACCTACCTGCACCGGGTGGTCGAGGAGGCCCGCGCGACCGGCTACACCGAGACCCTGCTCGGCCGCCGCCGCTACCTGCCCGACCTCACCAGTGACAACCGCCAGCGCCGCGAGATGGCCGAGCGGATGGCGCTCAACGCCCCCGTGCAGGGCTCCGCCGCCGACATCGTCAAGATCGCGATGCTCCGGGTCGACGCCGAGCTGGCCAAGGCGGAGCTGCGCTCGCGGATGCTGCTCCAGGTGCACGACGAAATCGTGCTCGAACTGGCGCCGGGCGAACGCGAGCCGGTCGAGGCCATCGTGCGCGAGCAGATGGCCGGCGCCTACGACCTGCGCGCCCCCCTGGACGTCTCGGTCGGCGTCGGCCCCAACTGGGAGGCGGCGGCGCACTAGAGCCTGTCGTCAAACCCCCTTCTGCTCGGCGAGGCCCGCGTGATGATCATCTCGCCGGAGAACTCGACCTTGATGTTCTTCGGCGCGATCCTGCGGGCTTCCTCGATCAGGTCGAGATGGTGCGCGTACCTCTGTCCTCCAGAGCTGACTCGCCCCAGCGTAGAGGGCCGACTCCTTGACCAGGGTTACTTGCGCGGGTTCGTGCGCTTGGTCGGTTGGGCGGTGCTGGGGTCCTCGGGCCAGGGGTGACGGGGGTAGCGGCCGCGCAGGTCGGCGCGGACGGCGCGGTAGCCCTCGCGCCAGAACGAGGCGAGGTCGCCGGTGACCGCGGCGGGGCGGCCGGCGGGGGAGAGCAGGTGGATGGTGAGCGGGACCCGGCCGCCGGCCAGTGCGGGGGCCGCGGGCCAGCCGAAGAGCTCCTGGAGCTTGACGGCCAGCACCGGCCGCTCGGTCGCGTAGTCCACCCGGATCCGCGAGCCGCTGGGGACGGTGATCCGCTCGGGGGCCAGCTCGTCCAGCCGGCCCGCCTCGCCGGTGGCCCAGGGCAGCAGGCGCTGCAGGGCCGAGGTGGTGTCCAGGCGTTCCAGGTCGGCCCGGCGCCTGGCGCGGGAGAGCTCGGGTTCCAGCCACTGCTCGGCGGCGGCCAGCAGCGCCTGGTCGCCGACGTCGGGCCAGGGCGCGCCGAGCGCGTGGTGCAGGAAGGCGAGCCGGGCGCGCAGCGAGCGCGCGCCCTCCGGCCAGCGCAGCAGCTCGGTGACGCCCTCGCGGGCCAGGCCGTCGAGCAGCGCGGCCCGCAGCAGCGCCGGGTCGGGGGCGCGCAGCGCGGCCTCGTCGAGTTCGAGTGCGCCCAGGGCGGTGAGCCGGCGTGCGGTCAGGTCGCCGCGCCGGCTGCCGGGCGGGGTCGCCCAGCGCACCTCGTCCCGCTCGGTGAGCAGGTGGGCGGCGGCGGTGCGCGCGGTGTCCTCGTCGATCGGCACGGCCCGCTGGACGCGGGCCGAGGGGGCACCCGCGGGCCGGTCGGCGACCGCGATGGCCAGCCAGGGCGCGCCGCCGAGCGCCGAGCCGGGGGCGGTCTCGGCGGCCGTGCCGGAGGCCATCAGGAAGGCCCCGCCGCGGGCCCGTGCCACCCGCTCCGGGTGGGCGAGCGCGACCACCAGGCCGGTGGCGGCCGCATCCGGCAGCGCGCCGTCGGGTGCCTTCGCCTGGGCGCCCGGCAGTTGGGCGCGCAGCCGGCGGACCTCCTGGCGCCAGCGGCCCGCGTAGGGGTCGGTGGCCTCCCGCACCGCGCGCCACACCGCCATCAGGTCGTCCCCGAGCGCGCGGGGAGGCTCCTCGGAGAGCAGCGCGACCAGTTCAGCCGCCCGCCGCGCCCCCACCAGCGGCGCGCCGTCCAGCAGCGCGCGGGCCAGCCGCGGGTGCAGCCCGGTGCGCGCGAAGCGGCGCCCGCGCTCGGTGGCGCGCCCGTCCGCCGTCACCGCGCCCAGCGCGAGCAGCGTCTGCCGGGCCGCCGCCAGCGCCCCCGCCGGCGGCGGGTCGGGCAGCGCGAGTCCGTGCGCGTCCGGGTCGCCCCAGCAGGCGGCCTGCAGCGCGAATCCGGTCAGGTCGGCGAGCGCGATCTCTGGTGTGGGGAAGCGCGGGGCCCGGGCGTCGGCCACCTCGGCCCAGCAGCGGTACACCGTCCCCGGCGCCTCGCGCCCGGCCCGTCCCGCGCGCTGGCGCCCGGCGGCGAGCGAGGCCCGCACGGTGACCAGGCTGCCGAGCCCGCGGGCGTGGTCGGTGCGCGGCTCCCGGGCCAGTCCGCTGTCCACCACGATCCGCACGCCCGGCACGGTCAGCGAGGACTCGGCCACCGAGGTGGCCAGGATGACCCGGCGGCGCGTCCCGGCCATCAGCGCCGCGTCCTGCACGGCCGCCGGCGCCTGCCCGTGCAGCTGGAGCACGTCCACGCCGTCCAGGCCGGTGAGCCGCCCGGCCACCCGCGCGATCTCGCCGACCCCGGGCAGGAAGCAGAGCAGGTCGCCGCGGTGCTCGGCCAGCGCCCGGCGCACCACCGCGGCCACGTGCTCCAGCAGGGCGGGGTCGGTGCGTGTGCCCTGCGACGGTCGCACGGCGTGCGGTGGCGGTGCCCACACCACCTCGACGGGGTGCGCGCTGCCGTGCGCTTCCACCACTGGGCCGTCGTCCAGCAGCCGCGCCCAGGCCGCGGTGTCCGAGGTCGCCGAGGCGACTACCACCGCCAGCTCGGGCCGCAGCGTGGCGCGCACGTCCAGCAGGAAGGCGAGCGCGGTGTCCGCGTCCAGGTGCCGCTCGTGGCACTCGTCCAGCAGGACCAGGTCCACCCCGGGCAGCTCCGGATCGCGCTGCAGCCGTTGCAGCAGCACGCCCGTGGTGACCACCTCGACCACCGTCGCGGGGCCCACCACGCGCTCGCCGCGGATGGTGTGGCCGACCCTGTCGCCCACCTTCTCGCCCAGCAGATGGGCCATCCGCCGGGCCGCCGCCCGCACCGCGAGCCGCCGGGGCTCGGCCACCAGCACGCTGCGGCGAGGGCCGGCGGAGTCCAGCAGCCCGGCCAGCGCGAGCGGCACCAGGGTGGTCTTGCCGGTGCCGGGTGGCGCCGCCAGCACGGCCACGCCCCGTTCGTCGAGGGCGGCGGCCAGGGCGGGCAGGGCGGTACGGACCGGGAGGTCGAGAGTCACGGGTGCAAGTATTCAGCCCCGGGGCCTCAGGAAGATCGCCGCCTCAGCAGGACCGCTGCCTCACGAGGACCGCTGCCTCACGAGGACCGCTGCCTCACGAGGACCGCTCGCTCACGAAGACCGCCGTCCCCGGCAGGTGCTTGCCGCGCAGCGGGCTCCAGCCGCCCCACTCCTGCCGCAGCTCGGCCGGCCACTCCGGCTCCACCAGGTCGAGCAGCGTGAACCCGGCGGCCACCAGCTCGCGCACCCGGTCGCCGAGCGTGCGGTGGTGCTCGACGTAGCTGGCCTGCCCCTGCTCGTCCTGCTCGACGTAGGGCGTGCGGTCGAAGTAGGAGGCGGTCGCGGTCAGCCCTTCCACCCCGGGCTCGTCGGGGAACGCCCAGCGGATCGGGTGGGTGACCGAGAAGACCCAGCGCCCGCCGGGGCGCAGCACCCGGTGCACCTCGCGCATCAGCGCCGCGGTGTCCGCGCTGAACGGCACCGCCCCGTACGCCGAGCAGGCCAGGTCGAAGGAGCCGTCCGCGAACGGCAGCACCGCCGCGTCCGCCTGCACCAGGGCGACGGGCCGATCCCCGCGCGACAGGTCGATCCGCCGCGAGTGCTGCAACTGCCGGTGCGAGATGTCGAGCGCCACCGGCCGGGCGCCCTGCGCCCGCAGCCAGCGCGAGCACTGCGCGGCGCCCGCCCCGATCTCCAGCACCTCGCGGCCGGCGAGTTCGGCGGTGGGGCCGAGCAGCTGGGCCCGGGCCTCGTCCAGGCCCTCGGGGCACCAGACGAAGCGGTCGTCGCCGAGGAAGGCGCCGTGCTCGTCCTGGTACTCGTCGGCGTTGCGGTCCCACCAGTGGCGGCTGGCCCGGCTGCTCTCCTCGGCCGGGGCCGGGCGGCGCAGCGCGAAGTCCTCGTCGGCGGATTCCTCGGGGGCTGCCTCGGCGGCCGGGTTGCCAGGGGTGACGGCGGCAGGGGCGGTGTCGGGGATCATCATGCGCCTCGCGTAGGGTGGGGGATGCGGAAAGCGCCGCTGCATGTGACCACCCCTTCTCGGGGCCGGGAGCAGGCGGTGGCATCCGGGGAGCGGGCCCTGTCGACTGCCACTCCGCACGCGAGCAAGCTGGCTCGCGTGAGGTGCGCAGTTGGAGGATATGGCCTGATCCATACCAGACCGGCCGGTCTCGCCTTCTTCGGCGTTGACCATGGCTGACTGTCCCCGTATGCTACAAGTTGCGCTGCGGGCCTGCGCGCCTCGGACGGAGCAGGTCGCGCTCGCGTCTGTCGAAGACCCCACGGTCGCAAGACGGACCCCTCCTGAATTACCAGGACGGTGGGCCGTGTTCTGGGCTGTCCGGCTTTCGGTGGGAGCGATACGGGCCCTCCGCGTGGCATTACCTACGACTTCATGTCCGTACCGGAGCCCTTTTCCTAATGACGAGCCCCACCGACACCTCTGTCAGCACCACCCCGCAGGTTGCGGTCAACGACATCGGCGACGCGGAAGCCTTCCTCGCGGCGATCGACGAGACCATCAAGTACTTCAACGATGGCGACATCGTTGAGGGCATCATCGTGAAGGTCGACCGTGACGAGGTGCTCCTCGACATCGGTTACAAGACCGAGGGTGTCATCCCCTCCCGCGAGCTCTCGATCAAGCACGACGTTGACCCGCACGAGGTCGTCAAGGTCGGCGACGAGATCGAGGCCCTGGTTCTCCAGAAGGAGGACAAGGAGGGTCGTCTGATCCTGTCCAAGAAGCGTGCGCAGTACGAGCGCGCCTGGGGCACGATCGAGAAGATCAAGGAAGAGGACGGGATCGTCACCGGTACCGTCATCGAGGTCGTCAAGGGTGGTCTCATCCTCGACATCGGCCTCCGTGGCTTCCTCCCGGCCTCGCTGGTCGAGATGCGCCGCGTTCGCGACCTCCAGCCCTACGTGGGCAAGGAGCTCGAGGCCAAGATCATCGAGCTGGACAAGAACCGCAACAACGTGGTCCTGTCCCGCCGTGCCTGGCTGGAGCAGACCCAGAGCGAGGTCCGCCAGACCTTCCTCACCACCCTGCAGAAGGGCCAGGTGCGCTCCGGCGTCGTCTCCTCGATCGTCAACTTCGGTGCCTTCGTGGACCTGGGCGGCGTCGACGGTCTCGTCCACGTCTCCGAGCTGTCCTGGAAGCACATCGACCACCCGTCCGAGGTTGTCGAGGTCGGCCAGGAGGTCACCGTCGAGGTTCTCGACGTTGACATGGACCGCGAGCGCGTCTCCCTGTCGCTGAAGGCGACCCAGGAGGACCCGTGGCAGCAGTTCGCCCGGACGCACCAGATCGGCCAGGTCGTCCCGGGTAAGGTCACCAAGCTGGTTCCGTTCGGTGCGTTCGTCCGCGTGGACGAGGGCATCGAGGGTCTGGTCCACATCTCCGAGCTGGCCGAGCGCCACGTGGAGATCCCGGAGCAGGTCGTCCAGGTCGGCGACGAGATCTTCGTCAAGGTCATCGACATCGACCTCGAGCGCCGCCGCATCAGCCTCTCGCTGAAGCAGGCCAACGAGTCGCTCGGTGCCGACCCGGCCTCGGTCGAGTTCGACCCGACCCTGTACGGCATGGCTGCCTCGTACGACGACGCCGGCAACTACATCTACCCCGAGGGCTTCGACCCCGAGGCGAATGACTGGCTGGCCGGCTTCGACAAGCAGCGCGAGGAGTGGGAGCGCCAGTACGCCGAGGCGCAGGCCCGCTTCGAGCAGCACCAGGCCCAGGTCATCAAGAGCCGCGAGGCCGACGCCGAGGCCGCTGCCGAGGGTGGCGACGCTGTTGCCGCCGCCGCCGGTGGCAACTACACCTCCTCCAGCGACGAGGGCTCCGGCGCTCTCGCCTCGGACGAGGCGCTGGCCGCCCTGCGCGAGAAGCTGGCCGGCGGCCAGAGCTGATCGCACCAGGGCAGCTCGGCTGAGCTGAACTGAGAGTGGGCCCCCACCCGGGAGACCGGGTGGGGGCCCACTTGTCGTTCACGGGCTGTCGTTCACGGGCTGTGGTTCACGGGCCGGTCGCCCGGTGTTCATCGGGTGACCGGCGCCGCGCAGTGCGCTGATGTGACAAGGCGCTCATGCCAACCTTATGGGTCTTTTAGGACACAACACCTAGCGTGGGACGAGTTGCCCGACGGGCTTCCCCGCTCTCGCACGCTAGGCCTCCCGCTTGATGCGCTCCTTCGCCGCACCAACCTCAGCACCTGCCGCCGCTCCCGGCCGGCTCGCCGTGCTCGGCCGTTTCTGCCACCGCCACCGGCGCTGGGTGCTCGCCTTCTGGGTGGCCGTGCTCGCACTCGGCGTCCTGATCGGCGGCCGGGTCTTCGAGGGCTCCGTCACCAACACCTCCTCCGACGGCTACGAGTCGACCAGGGGCGCCGCCGTGGTGGCCGCCGCCGACCCGTCGGCGGGGACGGTCACCGCCGTGGTCGATGGCGCACCGGTGGACACCCCGGCGGTGCGCGACGCCGTCACCGCCGCCGCCCAGGACCTGGCGAAGCTGCCCGGTGTGCTCTCGGTCTCCGACGCCTACCAGGGCGGCCGGCAGGCGCTGCGGTCGGCCGACGGCTCGGCGAGCCTGGTGGACGTCAGGCTCGCCGCCGACTCCACCGTCAAGCAGCAGCAGGCGGTCGGCCAGCAGCTGGCGAACCTGAAGGTGCCGGGCGCCCAGGTGACCGTCGGCGGTGATCTGGTGCTCCAGCACGAGGTCAAGGCGCAGACCCAGTCCGACACCAAGTTCGGCGAGATCGTCACCCTGCCGCTGACCCTGATCGTCATGGTGCTGGTCTTCGGCGGGCTCGCCGCGGCCAGCCTGCCGGTGATCGGCGCCGTCGCCTCGGTGGGCGGCGCGCTGCTCGCGATGTTCGGCTTCAGCCAGATCATGGACATCGACACCACGGTGCTGCCGATCGCCACCGTGCTCGGCCTGGGCCTGTCGATCGACTACGCGCTGCTGATGGTCAACCGGTTCCGCGAGGAGCGCGGGCGCGGCGCGGAGCAGGCCGCCGCCGTGGAGCGGACGGCCGCGACGGCCGGGCGCACGGTGGCCTTCTCGGGGCTGACGGTGGCGGTCGCGCTCAGCGGGCTCTTCGTCTTCACCAGCCCGGTCTTCCGGGCGGTGGCCGCGGCGGGGGTCAGCGTGGTGGTGATCGCGGTGCTCGCCGCGCTCACCCTGGTCCCCGCGCTGCTCGGCTTCGCCGGGCACCGGATCAAGCCGCCCAAGCACTCCGAGCCCGACGAGGGCTTCTTCGCCCGCACCGTGCGCCGGGTGCAGCGCCGGGCGGTGCCGGTCGCGCTGATCTGCGTCGCGCTGCTGACGGCGGCCGGGGCGCCGTTCCTGCACGCCGACATGCGCAGCACCGGCGCCGCCGTGCTGCCGACCAGCTCGGCGGGCCGGCAGGTCAGCGACACCATCGCGCAGCGTTTCCCGCAGGTGGCGCCCGCCCCGGTGACGGTGGTGGTGCAGGGCGGTGAGCAGAGTGCCGCGCACTACGCCGACACCGTGGTCGCCAAGCTGCCCGAGGTCGCCGGGGTGCGCGCGGTGCAGCCGGCGGGCCCGGACCTGAGCACCGTCGAGGTGCTGGTGCACGGCGATCCGCAGGGCGGTGCGGCCAAGTCGGTGGTGAACGAGCTGCGCGCCGACCGCGGCGGGCTGACCACCTATGTGACGGGCGACGCGGCGAGCGTGGTCGACTTCCAGCACGAGCTGCTGGCCCGCGGGCCCTGGGCGCTGGGGCTGGTGGCCGTCGGCACCCTGGTGTTGCTCTTCCTGATGACCGGCTCGGTGGTGATGCCGGTCAAGGCGCTGCTGATGAACCTGCTCTCGCTGGGCTGTTCGCTGGGCGCGCTGACCATGGTGTTCCAGTTCGGCTGGTTCAGCGGGCTGCTCGGCTTCACCCCGACCGGGGGCCTGGAGACCTTCATCCCGGTGCTGGTCTTCGCCTTCGCCTTCGGGCTCTCGATGGACTACGAGGTCTTCCTGCTGGCCCGGATCAAGGAGCTGCGCGACCAGGGCTACAACTGCAAGGAGGCCGTGCAGCTGGGCCTGCAGCGCAGTGGGCGGATCATCACCTCGGCGGCGCTGCTGATGGTGATCGTCTTCGCCGGTTTCGCGGCCGGGCAGATGCTGATGGTCAAGCAGATGGGCATCGCGCTGGCGGTGGCCGTGGCGGTGGACGCGACGCTGGTGCGCTGTCTGCTGGTGCCGGCCGCGATGTCGCTCTTCGGCGAGTTCAACTGGTGGGCGCCGGCGCCCTTGCGCCGGCTGTACAACCGGTTCGGGCTGCGCGAGCACGTGGCGCTGCCGCCGCTCGCGGTCCCCGCCGCGGCGGCGGTGCCGGGCCCGCGCACCCCGCGGGCAGTGGCGGAGGAGCCGGTGCCTACTCGTTGACGCAGGCGTTGCCGAAGCCGGAGTTGCCGATGCCGCCGAGGTTGGCGGAGTCGCAGGCCGCGGCGCTGCCGGCGCCGGCGAGGATCAGACCGCACAGGGTGACGGTCAGCAGCGGCAGCGCGCGGCGCTTCGACAGCAGGCTGGGGGCGGGCGCCGGTCGGGCGGGCAGGGCGTCGGTGCGCAGGGAGGTCACGCGAGGGTCCTTAGGGCTGGGCGGGACGGATCTGCCCAGCACAACGACGGCCGGTCCGCAAAGGTGACTGCCGCGCCTCAGCCGATCCGGCGCAGCAGCTCGACCGCCTGGCGCAGCACGTGCCGCTCCGGCTCGGTCAGCTCGCGCTCGATCGCCTCGGCCAGGCGCTGCTCGCGGCGGCGGCGCTGATCGTGCAGCGTCTCGACGCCGGCCTCGGTGGCGCTCAGCACCAGCTTGCGCCCGTCGCTGGGGTGCGGCTGCTGGCGGACCAGGCCGGCCTGGAGCAGCAGGGTGACGGTGCGGGCCATCGACTGGTGGCGCACCCGCTGGCGGTCGGCCAGTTCGGCGGTGGTGTGCGGGCCCTCGCGGACCAGCCAGCCCAGCGCGCCGATCTGGTTCTGCGGCAGCGCCGTGTCGGCCCGCACCAGGCGCACCAGGTCGCCGACGGCGGCGCGCAGGTCGGCGGCGAGCTGGAGCGAGGCGGGATCGGTGCTCATGGGGCAACCATACCCAAAATTTGTACAGCAGAGCTGTGCAGCATTGCTGTACTGTTTTTCCCATGCGACTCACCAAATTCGGACATGCCTGCGTCCGCATCGAGCAGGACGGCACCACGCTGGTGATCGACCCGGGCGCGTTCACCGAGCCCGAGGCCGTCCAGGGCGCCGACGCGCTGCTGATCACCCACGAGCACTTCGACCACTTCACCGAGGACCAGGTGCGCGCCGCCCTCGCGGCCAACCCCGCCCTGCGGATCTGGACCAACCGCGCGGTCGCCGACCAGCTGGCCGGCCTCGGCACCGCCGTGCGCGTGGTCGGCGCCGGTGACGCGTTCGAAGTCGGCGGGATCGACGTCTCGGTGCACGGCGAGTGGCATGCCGTGATCCACCCCGACATTGCGCCGGTCGGCAACATCGGCTTCCTGCTGGACGGCCGGGTCTTCCACCCCGGCGACGCGCTGACCGTCCCCGAGCACCCGGTGCAGACGCTGCTGCTGCCGATGGCCGGGCCGTGGAACAAGGTCGGCGAACTGATCGACTACGTCCGGGAGGTGAAGCCGGCCCAGGTGCTGGGCATCCACGACGCGGTGCTCAGCGAGATCGGGCTCGGGATCGGCGAGCGCTGGCTGGGCGCGGAGCACGGCCCGGGGACGGGGGCGCCCTACCGGTACCTGCCGTCCGGTGGCGGCCTGGAGCTGGACGCTGTGTAGTCTGCCGCCATGCGGAAGATCGGACTGACCGGCGGTATCGGGGCGGGCAAGAGCGCGGTCGCCAAGCTGCTGGTCGCCCATGGGGCGGTGCTGGTCGACTCCGACCGGATCGCCCGCGAGGTGGTGGCCCCGGGCACGCCCGGACTCGCCGCCGTGGTCGCCGAGTTCGGCTCCGGCGTGCTCGGCCCGGACGGCGCGCTGGACCGCCCCGCGCTCGGCGCCGTGGTCTTCGCCGACCCCGAGCGGCTGGCGGCGTTGAACGCGATCGTCCACCCGCTGGTGCGGGCCCGCTCGGCCGAGCTGGAGGCGGCGGCCGAGCCGGACGCCGTGGTGGTGCACGATGTGCCGCTGCTCGCGGAGAACGGGTTGCAGGGGCTGTTCGACCAGGTCGTCGTGGTGGACGCCGACGAGCAGGTCCGGCTGGCGCGCCTGGTCGAGCTGCGCGGCATGGCCGAGCAGGAGGCCAGGGCGCGGATGGCCGCTCAGGCCACCCGCGAGCAGCGGCTGGCCGTCGCCGACCTGGTGGTGGAGAACAACGGCACCGAGGCCGAACTCGCCGAGCGGGTCACGGCGCTGTGGCAGCGCCTGACGTCGACGGCTGGATGAGGTCCCAGCGGTTGCCGTAGAGGTCGGCGAAGACCGCCACCGTGCCGTAGGGCTCGGTGCGCGGCTCCTCCAGGAAACGCACGCCGGCGGCCAGCATCCGCCGGTGGTCGCCCGCGAAGTCGGCGGTCTGCAGGAACCAGCCCACCCGGCCCCCGGTCTGGTCGCCGACCCGGGCCAGCTGCTCGGGCCTGCCCGGCCGGGCGAGCAGCAGGCCCGCGCCGCCGTCCCTGGGCCCCACCACCACCCAGCGTCCGCCGTCGGCGCGCGGGCTGTCCTCGCGCAGCTCGAAGCCGAGCGCCCGGACGTAGAAGTCGATGGCCTCGTCGTAGTCGCGGACCAGCAGAGCGGTGTGCGTGATCATCCGGCCACCCTAGGGCTTGTCTGACAGTTCGCGTCGCGCGCCCGGCGGGAATTGTCAGACAAGCCCTGAGCCTGGCCACGGCTACCGCTTGCGGCCGATCGCGGCCCAGATGCCGGTGTGCGCGTCGGTCTGCGCGGGCGGCTGGTCGGGGCGCCACTGGGCGACGGTGACCAGGCCGGGCTCCAGCAGTTCGAGGCCCTCGAAGAACCGGGCCACCTGCTCCTTGTCGCGCAGGGTCAGCTGGGCGGAGGCGCTGCGGTACACCGCCGGGCCGTGGCCGCGCTCGTCCTGCGGCAGGAAGTCGGCGGTGCCGTGCGAGAGCGCCAGGTAGCTGCCGGGCGGCAGCGCCTCGACCAGCTCGCGCACGATCGCGTGCGGGTCGTCCGCGTCGTCGACGAAGTGCAGGATCGCGAAGAGCAGCAGCGCCACCGGCTCGCCCGGCGCCAGCAGCCGCTGGACGGCCGGGTCCTTGAGGATCTGCGCCGGTTCGCGCAGGTCGGCCTGGACCACGGTGGTGCTGCCCGCCGCGCTGCCGGAGAGCAGCGCGCGGCTGTGCACCAGCACGATCGGATCGTTGTCCAGGTACACCACCTGGGACTCCGGGTGGACCTGCTGCGCCATCTCGTGGGTGTTGCCGGCCGTCGGGATCCCGGTGCCGACGTCGATGAACCGCCGCACCCCGAGTCCGGCCAGCTCCCGTACCGCCCGCTGCAGGAAGGCCCGGTTGGCCCGGGCGGCGATCCGCACCATCGGGCTGGACGACAGCAGGTGTTCGGCGGCGGCCCGGTCGGCGGGGAAGTTGTCCTTGCCGCCGAGGTAGTAGTCGTACATCCGTGCGGGGTGCGGTATCTCCGGGTGCAGCTCCGCCGGCGGTGGCGTGTCGTCCGCCCAGGACATCCAGCTCCGATCGACACCCAGCTGATCGTCGGTCATCACTGTTCTCCCGGTTCCAGGTTGCCGCCCCGCGGTGGCGCTCCGGGAGAGCCTAAGGCCTGTGGTGGCCCGGTGACATGGACTTCTCCCGACCGAATGAGGATTGCAGCCGGCGGGCGCCCGGGCCCTCGGCGCCCTGGATGTCGTGCGGGTTGTACAGGGCGCACTTGCCCAGCGAGAGGCAGCCGCAGCCGATGCAGCCGGTGAGGTGGTCGCGCAGGCGTTGCAGGTCGGCGATCTGGTGGTCGATCCGGGTCTGCCAGGCGGCGGCGACCGGAGCCCACTCGGCGGCGCTGGGGGAGCGGTCGACCGGGAGGCCGGCCATCGCCTCGCGGGCCTCGTCCAGGGAGAGGCCGACGGTTTGGGCCGCGCGCACGAAGGCCACCCGGCGCAGCATCTGACGGGGGAACAGCCGACGCCCGCCGGCCGTGCGCTCGGCGTGGATCAGGCCCAGCTCTTCGTAGTAGCGCAGCGCGCTGGGCGCCAGTCCGCTGCGGGCGGAGAGTTCGCCGATGGTCATCCGGGGCTGCTGGGTGGTCATGGCCGCCATTCTAGGGCTTGACCTCAAGTCGACTTGAGGTTGCAGGCTGGTCCCCATGATCGCCACCTACGAGGACCTCCCCGGCCTGCTGGGCCGGATGACCGGAGCCGAGAAGCACGGCCCGGCGGCCACCTCCACCCTGGACGCGCTCTGGGTGCTGTACGAGCGGGTGCTGCGCGTCGACCCCGAGCGGCCCGAGGACCCGGCGCGGGACCGCTTCCTGCTCTCCAAGGGCCACGGCCCGATGGCGTACTACGCGGTGCTGGCGGCCAAGGGATTCCTGCCGGTCGAGTGGCTGGACGGCTTCGGCGGCTACCACTCGCCGCTCGGCCACCACCCGGACCGGCTGCTGGTCCCCGGCGTCGAGATCGCCTCCGGCTCGCTCGGCCACGGCCTGCCGCTGGCAGTGGGCACCGCCCTCGGTCTGCGGGCGCAGGGCCTGACCGACCCGGCCGTCTGGACGCTGATCGGGGACGCCGAGTTCGACGAGGGCAGCAATCACGAGGCGCTGGCCTACGCCGGGGCGGTCGGGCTGGATCGGCTGCACGCCATCGTGATCGACAACACCTCGGCCACCCACGGCTGGCAGGGCGGGATCGCCTCCCGCTTCGAGGCGGCCGGCTGGTCGGCGGTGACCGTGGCCGGCCACGACCACGCCGCGCTGTACCAGGCCTTCACCACCGAGCACCCGGGCCGGCCGCACGCCGTGATCGCCCGGGTCGAGCCCAAGAACTGACGCACGACCAGGAACCCGACGGGGAGAAGAACGATGGACACCATGCGCGACCGCTTTGCCACCGTGGCGGGCGAGCTGCTCGACCAGGACCCCCGCACCGCCCTGGTGCTCGCCGACATCGGCGCGACCGCGCTCGCCGGGGTCGCCGCCGCCCACCCCGACCGGGTGCTCAACGTGGGCATCCGTGAGCAGCTGCTGATCGGGGTGACCGCGGGCCTGGCGCTGACCGGGATGCGCCCGATCGCCCACACCTTCGCCAGCTTCCTGGTCGAACGGCCCTTCGAGCAGATCAAGCTGGACCTCAACCACCAGGGCGTGGGCGCGGTGCTGGTCAGCGCGATGGGCTCGTACGACTGGCCGGCCGGCGGGCGCACCCACATGGCGTCGGGCGACGTGGCGCTGCTCGACACGCTGCCCGACTGGACGGTGCACGTGCCCGGACACCCAGACGAGGCCGAGACGCTGCTGCGGCACGCGGTGGCCGACGGCGACCGCAACGTCTACCTGCGGCTCTCCGCGCACCGGAACAGCGAGGCCAGGCCGGTGGTGCCGGGCCGGTTCCTGACCCTGCGCCAGGGCGCGGCGGCCACCGTGGTGGCGGTCGGCCCGATGCTGGACGCGGTGCTGGCCGCCACCGAGGGGCTGGACGTCACGGTGCTCTACGCCACCTCGGTGCGGCCCTTCGACGCGGCCGCGCTGCGCGCCGCGGGCCCGACCGACGTGGTGCTGGTCGAGCCCTACCTCGCCGGGACCTCGGGTGGCGAGGTGAACCGGGCGCTGGCCGACCTGCCGCACCGGGTGCTCGGCCTCGGCGTGCCGCGCGAGGAGCACCGGCACTACGGGACCATCGAGGAGCACCTGGCGGCCTACGGTCTGGACGCGCCCGGACTGCGGGCGAGGATCGTCAGCTTCCTGCCCCGCGGGTGACGGCCCCACGGGTGATGGCACAGGAGCGCGGCCCCAGCCGGCCGGCGCCCCGCTCGCCCCAGTGGGCCACCGGCTCGCCGGCCGGCAGCTCGCCCGGCTTGTCGCCGAAGTTCACCGCGATCCTGAAGGCGCCCCGGTGCACGGTCAGTTGGCCCTGCGCCTCGTCGAACTCCACCTCGACCGCGCTCAGATCGGGATCCACCAGCTCCGGATGCTCGCGCCGCAGTCGGATCAACTGCCGGTACCAGGCGAGCAGTTCGGCGTGCCGCCCGGCGCGAGGCTCGGTCCAGTCCAGGGTGGAGCGCAGCACGGTGGCGGGCTCCTGCGGATCGGGTACCTGATCGGCGGCCCAGCCGTAGGCGGCGAACTCCCGCCGCCGTCCCTGGCGCACCGCCTCCGCGAGCTGCGGATCGGTGTGGTCGGTGAAGTACTGCCACGGGGTCGCGGCTCCCCACTCCTCGCCCATGAAGAGCATCGGGGTGAACGGCGAGGTGAACACCAGCGTTGCGGTCAGGGCGAGTTGGTCCACCGTCAGGCGATCTCCCCGGGCCCGGTTGCCGATCTGGTCGTGGGTCTGCGCATAGCCGAGCAGCCGGTGCCCGCCGGACGCCGTGGGAAAGGGGCGGCCGTGGTGACGGCCGCGGAAGGAGGACCAGGTGCCGTCGTGGAACCAGCCGCGGGTCAGCGTCCTGGCCAGCGCCGCCAGCGGGGCCCGGCCGAAGTCGGCGTAGTAGCCCTGGGTCTCCCCGGTCGCCGCGGCGTGCAGCGCATGGTGGAAGTCGTCGCTCCACTGGGCGTTCAGCCCGTAGCCGCCCAGCCCGACGGGGTCGGTCACCCGGGGGTTGTTCAGGTCGGACTCGCCGATCAGGAAGAGCGGCCGCCGCTCGGCGACCGCCAGCCGCTGGACGGCGGTGGCCAGTTCCTCCAGGAAGTGCACCGCGCGGTCGTCCACCAGCGCGTGCACCGCGTCCAGCCGCAGGCCGTCGATCCGGTAGTCGCGCAGCCAGGCCAGCGCGCTGCCGATCAGATAGGCGCGCACCTCGTCGGAGCCGGGCGCGTCCAGGTTGACCGCCGCGCCCCACGGGGTCTGGTGCCGCTCGGTGAAGTACGGGCCGAAGGCGGGCAGGTGGTTGCCGGAGGGGCCGAGGTGGTTGTGCACCACGTCCAGGATCACGCCCAGGCCCTTGCGGTGCGCGGCGTCCACGAAGCGCTTGAGGCCCTCGGGGCCGCCGTAGGGCTCGTGCACCGCCCAGGGCGCCACCCCGTCGTAGCCCCAGCCGTGCCGGCCGGGGAACGGGCAGACCGGCAGCAACTGCACGAAGTCCACGCCCAGTTCGACCAGGTGGTCCAGCCTCTGCTCGGCGCCGGCGAAGGTGCCGGCCGGGGTGAAGGTGCCCACGTGCAGCTCGTAGAGGACCGCGCCGGGCAGCGCCCGCCCGTGCCAGCCGCTGTCCGACCAGCGGAAGGCCGCGTGGTCGACCAGCCGGCTCGGGCCGTCCGGGCCGCAGGGCTGGCGGGCCGAGCGCGGGTCGGGCAGGGTGGGCCCGCCGTCGAGTGCGAAGCCGTAGTCCCGGCCGGCCCGGGCCTCGCCGCGCCACCAGCCGCCCGGTTCGGCGGCCAGCGGCGTCCGCACGCCGTCCACCTCCACCTCGGCCCGACCGGCCGCCGGAGCCCAGACCTGGTACCTCACGATGCCTCCTTGGCCAGTAGCGCGATGGTGTCGACGGTGCCGGTGAACGGCCGGTCGGTCAGCAGGTCCCGCCAGCGCCCGGCCAGTTCGAGGGTGGCCGGCTCGCCGCGCCGGGCCAGCGCGTACGGCAGCCGGGTGGCGACCACGGTCAGGTCGGGCCCGCGCTGGTAGGCGATCAGGTGCTCGCCGGCCGCCAGCGGGCGGTAGCGGCCCAGCGGGCGGCTCAGGTGCAGGGCGGTGCGGGTCAGCTCCAGCTTCTGGCGCGCGAAGTCGGTCAGGGCGCTGTCCGGGAGGGTGAAGTCGACCGGGGCGCGGTTGTCGGGGTCGACCAGGGTGTACAGCGGGCGCTCGGAGCCCTGGTAGAGGTCGGGCACGCCCGGCATGGTCAGGTGCAGCAGCGCGGCCGACAGGCTGTTGCGCTGCGCGTACGGCGTCAGGAAGGCGACGAACGCCTCGATGCGCGCGGTGAGTTCGGGGTTGCTCAGGACGGTCTCGGCGTACTGGCCGACGGCCGCTTCGTAGTCGGCGTGCTGCGCGGTCCAGCTGGTGGCCAGCTTGGCCTCGCGGACCGACTTGAGCAGCACCGCGCGCAGCCGGTCCAGGTCGATCGGCCAGGCGGCCACCAGGGTCTGCCAGAGCAGCCACTCGACGTTGCGGTCCACCGGACTGCCCACCGGACCGCCGTCCGGACCGCCTGCCAGCGCCGACCACTCACGGCACTCGGCCGCCCACCGCTCCGGCAGCTCGGCCAGCACCGCGAGCCGGGCCCGGGCATCCGCGCTGCGCTTGGTGTCGTGGGTGGACAGGGCGGTCATGGTCAGCGGCCAGTGGCGCTGGATGGACTCGCACCAGCGGTGGAAGTCGGCCGGTTCGACGCCCGGGTGGCCGGGGTCGCCGCCGACCTCGTTCAGTGAGAGCAGCGGGTACCAGCGGTAGAAGGCGGTGTCCTCCACGCCCTTGGCCGCCACCGCCGAGGCGGTCTGGGCGAAGCGGCTGCGGAACTCGTCCTTCAGCGGGCCCGAGCCCAGGTGGCCCTGGGTCAGCAGCTCGACGAACTCCTTGGTGGACTCCGGTGTGGCCACCGTCCGGTCGGCGGGGCAGAGGTAGGGCCGGTAGACCGTGTAGTGGGTGAACAGGTCGCCCAGCGCGGCCCGCACCGCGAGCGGGGCGTGGTCGGCCAGCGCCGGCTCGGCGGCGCAGATCCGCCCGGCCAGCCGGACCAGGCGGTTCACCTCGGCGGCCAGTTCGCCGTTCGGGCCGGTCATCTCGGCGCGGCCGAGCCGGGCCTGCTCGGCGGCCGAGGAGTCGAGGCCGGTGTACTCGGCGTACAGCTCGGTCAGCCGGCGCACCCCGGCCCCGTCGGTCAGCACGCCGTCGATGTGCCGCAGCGCGTCGTAGCCGGTGGTGCCCGCGCAGGGCCAGTCGCCGGGCAGCCGCTCGTGCCCGGTGAGGATCTTCTCCACCACCGTGTAGGCGCGGCCGCTGGTCTCGGCCAGCCGGCGCAGGTAGGCGCGCGGGTCGGCCAGGCCGTCCGGGTGGTCCACCCGGAAGCCGTCCAGCACCCCCTCCTCGCGCAGCCGCAGCAGCACCCCGTGGGTGGCCCGGAACACCTCCGGGTCCTCCACCCGCAGCGCGATCAGCTCGTTGATGCTGAAGAACCGGCGGTAGTTGAGCTCGGTGCCGGCCAGCCGCCACCAGGCCAGCCGGTAGTGCTGGCGGGAGAGCAGCTGGGCGAGCGGCAGGCGCTCGGTGCCCGGGCGCAGCGGGAAGACGTGGTCGTAGTAGCGCAGGGTGTCCTGATCCACCTTCAGCTGGTCGAGCACCGCACCGAGTCGCTCGCCCAGCACCGGCAGCAGGATCCGGCCGTCGTGCGCGGTCCAGTCGATGTCGAACCAGTGCGCGTAGGCCGACTCGGGACCGTCCCGCAGCACCTGCCAGAGCGGGGCGTTCAGCCGTTCGGGGACCGGCAGCGCCATGTGGTTGGGGACCACGTCGGCGATCAGCCGCAGCCCGTGCTCGTGGGCCGCGGCGGCGAGGGCGCGCGGGGCGCCCCCGCCGCCGAGCTGTTCGCTGATCCGGGTGTGGTCGACCGTGTCGTACCCGTGGGTGGAGCCGGGTGTCGCCTCCAGCAGAGGGGACAGGTGCAGGTGGGAGATGCCGAGCCCGGCCAGGTACGGCAGGGCCGCGGCGGCGTCCGCGAGCGTGAACGAGGGCTGCAGCTGGAGCCGGTAGCTCGCTGTAGGGGGTGTGATCACACCCCATGCCTACCCGGTCGCCCGGGGCCGCACGACCCGCTACTGGCACCCGGGCGGGCGCGCTCGTCAGGCGGGCCGCTGAAGCACCAGCAGGGAGCGGTCGGCGAGCCAGAGCCCGTCGCCCTCCTTCACCCCAAGTCCGGCCCCCGGGGTCGGGAGTGTCGCGAGGGTGGTGTCGACCACCACCTGCCACTGCTCGCCGTGCTCCCGGGGGACGGTGAACTGCAGCGACTCGTGGTGCGCGTTGAACATCAGCAGGAACGAGTCGTCGGTGATCCGCCCGCCGCGCCGGTCCGGCTCGGAGATCGCCGCGCCGTTCAGAAAGACCGTCAGCGACTTGGCGTAGCTGGCGCTCCAGTCCTGATCGGTCATCTCCTCGCCGCCGGGGGTGAACCAGGCGATGTCGGTCAGGTCGTCGTGGGCGGCGGCCACCGGGCGGCCGCGGAAGAACCGCCGACGGCGGAAGACCGGGTGGTTGCGGCGCAGCCAGACCATGCCCTGGGTGAACTCCAGCAGCTCGCCGTCGCCGGGCCAGTTGACCCAGGACAGCTCGGAGTCCTGGCAGTAGGCGTTGTTGTTGCCCAGCTGGGTGCGGCCGAGCTCGTCGCCGTGCGAGAGCATCGGCACGCCCTGGGAGAGCAGCAGGGTGGCGATGAAGTTGCGCTGCTGGCGGTCGCGCAGCTCCAGCACCTGGGCGTTGCCGGTCGGGCCCTCCACACCGCAGTTCCAGGAGCGGTTGAAGGACTCGCCGTCCCGGTTGTGCTCGCCGTTGGCCTCGTTGTGCTTCTCGTTGTACGAGACCAGGTCGCGCAGGGTGAAGCCGTCGTGGCAGGTGATGAAGTTGATCGAGGCGATCGGGCGCCGCCCGTCGTGCTGGTAGAGGTCGGAGGAGCCGGTCAGCCGGGAGCCGAACTCGGCCAGCGTGGCGTTCTCGCCGCGCCACAGGTCGCGCACGGTGTCCCGGTACATGCCGTTCCACTCGGTCCACAGCGGGGGGAAGTTGCCCACCTGGTAGCCGCCCTCGCCGACGTCCCAGGGCTCGGCGATCAGCTTGCTCTGCGAGACGACCGGGTCCTGCTGGACCAGGTCGAAGAACGAGGAGAGCCGGTCCACCTCGTGGAACTGCCGGGCCAGGGTGGCCGCGAGGTCGAACCGGAAGCCGTCCACGTGCATCTCGGTGACCCAGTAGCGCAGCGAGTCCATGATCAGCTGGAGCACGTGCGGGCTGCGCATCAGCAGGCTGTTGCCGGTGCCGGTGGTGTCGGTGTAGTACCGGCGGTCGGCGGCGAGCCGGTAGTACGAGGCGTTGTCCAGGCCGCGCATGGAGAGGGTGGGGCCCAGGTGGTTGCCCTCGGCGGTGTGGTTGTAGACCACGTCGAGGATCACCTCGATCCCGGCCGCGTGCAGCGCCTTGACCATCGACTTGAACTCCTGCACCTGCTGGCCGCGGTCGCCCACCGAGGAGTAGGAGCCGTGCGGGGCGAAGAAGCCGATGGTGTTGTAACCCCAGTAGTTGGACAGTCCGATGTCGCGCAGCCGGTGGTCGCGGACGAACTGGTGCACCGGCATCAGCTCGATCGCCGTGATGCCGAGCTTGGCCAGGTGCTCGATCAGCGCCGGGTGGGCGAGCGCGGCGTAGGTGCCGCGGATCTCCTCGGGGATGCCCGGGTGCCGCTGGGTGAGGCCCTTGACGTGTGCCTCGTAGATCACCGACCGGTGGTAGTCGGTGCGCGGGGGGCGGTCGTTGCCCCAGTCGAAGTACGGGTTGATCACCACCGAGTGCATGGTGTGCGGGCCCGAGTCCAGGTCGTTGCGGCGCTCGGGCGCGCCGAAGTGGTAGCCGTAGACCGACTCGTCCCAGTCGATCGTGCCGCTCATCGCCTTGGCGTACGGGTCGAGCAGCAGCTTGGCGCCGTTGTGCCGTTGGCCGCGCACGGGCTCGTACGGTCCGTGGACCCGGAAACCGTACCGCTGACCGGGCTGGATGCCGGGCAGGTAGGCGTGCCGGACGAACGCGTCGGTCTCGCGCAGCTCGATGGTGGTCTCGGTGTCGTCCGGGCCGAGCAGGCACAGCTCGATCCGGTCCGCGCTCTCGGAGAACACCGCGAAGTTGGTGCCCACCCCGTCGTAGGTGGCACCCAGGGGGTACGGTTGCCCCGGCCAGACCTGCATAAGCCTCAACTTCCCTGGTGTCAAGGGGATCTGATGCTCCCTCGGGACGTTGGCGCACCGCTGGATGCGGTATGCCCCGTGGCGCGCGTCACATGTCGGTGCGCCGCTCGGCGTGACGCACGGCACACTGCCGGTCGACGCACTGTCATGGCCATCGTTGCCGCTCCCGTGGTGTTCTGACGCTCTTTCGGCTTCCTTTCGCCCGAACGGGTGTCCGGCGCGCTCGTATCAGCTGTTCGGGATGGTCCGGCCAGTGGTGTGCGTTCGAGTTGCGGAAGGGCAACGGGCTGCCTGGCGGGGCGCCCTGGCAGTACCCTTGATCGTCACAGGGCCGGGTGCCGAGAGGTGAGGTAATCAGATGGTCTTTCCCGCCGACGAATGGCCCGAAGGGTCCAGTGGGGCGGCGGGTACCGGGGTCCGGGCAGAGGCGCCGACCGCGGTCCTGGGCCCTCCCGGCGGCGGCCGCCTGACCCCCGCTCAGCTGGGCGTCGAGGCCGTCGAGCCGGCCTGGGACGGCGAGCGCTGGCAGCACGCCTACCAGCGGGTACGGCTGACCGGCCGGGCCTACGTCTGGCTCAATCTCGTCGAGCAGCGGCTGCGCGCCCTCCTGGACGACCTGCTGCGCCCCGTCTACGAGCCCGCCCACGGCGCCGACTGGGTGACCGCCGCGGCCGGCCCGGCCGGCGAGGAGTGGGTGCGCCGGGCCGCCGCCGTGCGCGAGGTCAGCCGGCGCAAGGGCTACCTGCTCGATCCGGTCGACGACGACCCGCTGGTCTTCCTGACCCTGCCCCAGCTGCGCGAGCTGATGGTGCAGCACTGGCCGTGCTTCGAGCCGTACCTGGACGACCGCCGCGAGATCGAGCTGACCCTGGACGAGCTGGAGGTCGCCCGGCACGTGGTCTCGCGCAACCGCAGCCTCACCGCCACCGTGCTGGCCCAGACCGAGCGGGCCGCGGCCCGGGTGCTCGGCCTGCTGGACGGACGCCCCGCCGCCGGGGCCGGGCTGCCGTCCGACGTCATCGAGGAGCTGGTGGCCGGGCGCTACGCCGATGTCGCCGCGGTGCACGCCGACCGGATCCTGCTCCAGCGCGACCTGCCGGTGGAGGACCTGTTGGAGGGGGCCCGGCGGCTGGACGCGCTCGGCATCGCGCTGGGCATGCTCTGCCAGAACTTCACCGGCAAGCGGCTGGCCAGGCTGGCCGCCGACGGCTGCCGGATCCGGCTGCTCTTCCTCAATCCGGCCAGCAGCGCGGTGCGCCGCCGGGAGCGTGAACTGGGCCTGGGGCGGGGGGAGCTGTCCCGCTCGATCGAGACCAACATCATGCACGTGCGACGGGTCCGGGCCCGGCTGCGCGACCAGGGTGCCTTCGAGATCCGGGTCTTCGACGAGACTCCTAGGTTCACCGCCTATCTGGTGGAGGGCGCCCGCCCGCCCGGGGCGCGGCGGCGCGGCGGCGACCTCGGCGTGGTCCAGCCCTACCTGCGCCGGGCCCGCGGGATCGAGTCGCCGGCCCTGGTGCTGCGCGCGGCCCGGCCCGGCGGCGAGGAGGGCGAGCCCGGGCTGCTGGAGGTCTACCGGGAGGAGTTCGAAGGGGTCTGGACCGACTCACGCCCGGTCAGCTGAGGCCGACTCGGATCCGTGCGTTCCCCGCGTGGCGTCGCAGAGGATCCGCCCCTGGCATCGACGTTCTCATCCACTCTGGCTAAGGTATGCCTAAGCTAAGCGGGCCGTGCTTAGCGGCACCGCCATGCCTAGGAGAGTTCACCGCCCATGTGGGACGACGCGTTTCCAAGCTTTCTGATCGGGCTCAGAGAGGGCCTTGAGGCCGGCCTGATCGTCTCGATCCTGGTTGCCACCCTGGTCCGTTCGGGCCAGAAGGCCCGGCTGCCCCAGGTGTGGACCGGCGTGCTGGCCGCCATCGCGCTCGCCCTCAGCTTCGGCGCGGTGCTCACCTTCACCGCCGCCAACCTCTCCGGCAGCGCGCAGGAAGCTTTCGGCGGCACTTTGAGCCTGATCGCGGTGGCCTTCGTCACCGCGATGGTCTTCTGGATGCGGCGCTCGGCCCGCAACCTCTCCTCGGAGATCCGCGAGAAGGTCGCCTCCGCGCTCACCATGGGCGGCGGCGTGCTGGTGCTGACCAGCTTCCTGGCCGTCGGCCGGGAGGGCCTGGAGACCTCGCTCTTCCTGTGGACCACCGCCCGCTCCGCCGGTGAGGCCACCGGGCCCGCGATCGGCGCGGGGGTCGGCCTGGTGCTGGCCGCCGGGCTCTGCTGGGGGCTGTACCGCCGGGTGCTGAAGATCAACCTGACCAGGTTCTTCACCTACACCGGGATGGTGCTGATCGTCATCGCGGCCGGCGTGCTCAGCTACGGGCTGCGCGACCTGCAGGAGGGCGGCGTGCTGCCCGGCTCGACCGCGTACGCCTTCGACCTGAGCGGCTCGCTGGACGGCGGGTCCTGGTACGCGACGCTGATGCAGGGCGTGTTCAACATCACCGTCACGATGACCTGGCTCCAGGTGGCCGCGTACGTGATCTACCTCGCGCTGGTGATGACGCTCTTCGTGCGCGGTGTGCGGGCGAGCGCGCCCAAGCCGGTGGCCGCTGCCGAGAAGGCTCCGGAGCCGGCAACGGAGAAGGCTGCCGAGCCCGACACCGAGCCCGGGACCGAGGCTGAGACCGAGACCAAGCCCGAGACCGAGCCGCGGCCCGCCGGTTCCCGCAACCGCTGGCTGCTCCCCGCCGCGCTGGTGGCCGTCCCGGCCGTGGTGGCCGGCGTGGTGATCGCGGTCAGCGGCGGCAAGCCCGCCGCGGCCGGCACCGTCACCGTCTCGGACGCGCAGAGCGACTGCGGCAAGGGCTTCAGCACCCCGCAGCCGGGCCAGCAGACCTTCCAGATGCACAACGCCGGCAGCAAGACCTCCGAGGTCTACCTGGTCAACCCGGCCACCAACGCCGTGTACGGCGAGATCGAGGGCCTGGCCCCGGGCACCACCCGCCCGCTGACCGCCACCATCGGCAGCGGCGACCTCGCCTGGCGCTGCGTGCCCAGCAGCGGCGACGCGGTCACCTCGGCGACCTTCCACGTCACTGGCGGACAGAGCGTCAACGCGGTGCTGCCGGTCTCCGAGGACGACCTCAAGGGCCCGCTCGACCAGTACAAGTCCTACGTCAACTCGGGCCTGGCCACGCTGCTGACCCAGACCCAGAAGCTCCAGGCCGACATGCACGCCGGCGACCTGAACGCCGCCAAGGCCGACTGGCTCACCGCGCACCTGCAGTACTCCTCGCTGGGCGCCGCCTACGGCACCTTCGCCGACTTCGACAAGAAGATCAACGGCCGGGCCGACGGCCTGCCGGACGGCGTCGCCGACAAGGACTTCTCCGGCTTCCACCGCCTGGAGTACGGCCTGTGGCACGGTCAGAGCGCCGCCGACCTCACCCCGGTCGCCGACCAGCTGGTCACCGACGTGGACGGCCTCGGCAAGGCCTTCCCCACCCAGGACTTCGACCCCACGGACCTGCCGCTGCGCACCCACGAGATCCTGGAGAACACCCTCCAGTTCGAGCTGACCGCCGACACCGACGAGGGCAGCGGCACCAACCTGGCCACCGCCCAGGCCAACCTGGCCGGCACCCAGGAGCTGCTGAACGTCCTGACGCCGCTGATCCAGCAGCGCAGCCCGCAGCTGCTCGGCACTGTCAACGCCGACCTCAAGCGCTTCGGTGACCTGCTCGCCGGTGCCCACCACCAGGACGGCAGCTGGACCCCGGTCGAGCAGCTCGACCCCTCGGTCCGCACGCAGCTCAACGGCGCCACCGGCCAGCTGCTCGAAGACCTCGCCCCCATTCCCGACCTTCTTGAGATCAGGAAGTCCGCCTGATGACCAGCCAGCCCAGAACCGGGTCCTGCCCCTTCCCGCACGAGGCGCTCGCCGCCGCCGAGGCCGCCCGGGCCGCCGAGGCAGCCGGCTGCCCGGCCGCCCCCGCGCGCCGCAGCTTCCTGGGCGCGGCGCTCGGCGTCGGCGCGGCCGGTGCCGCGCTGGCCGGCGGGGCGCTCGCGCTGGGTGGCGCCGGGCGGGCGCAGGCCGCCGACGCCACGGGCGCGAACGCGCTGGTGCCGTTCCACGGCGAGCACCAGGCCGGCGTGCTGACCGCGCAGCAGACCGCCGCGATGTTCGTCTCCTTCGACGTCATAGCCCCCGACCGCAAGGCGCTGGAAGACCTCTTCCACACCCTCACCGACCGGATCAGGTTCCTCACCGCCGGCGGCACCCCGCCCAGCCTGGGCGTCGGCGCGCCGCCCTCCGACAACGGCATCCTGGGCCCGACGGTGCCCAGCGACGGCCTGTCGGTGACGGTCGGGGTCGGCGCCACGCTCTTCGACGGCCGCTACGGTCTGGCCAAGGTCAAGCCGGTCAAGCTGAACCCGATGAAGACCTTCCCCAACGACAACCTGCAGGCCGCCGAGCTGCACGGCGACCTGTCGCTGCAGATCTGCGCCAACAGCCAGGACACCGTGCTGCACGCGCTGCGCGACATCGCCAAGCACACCCGCGGCGCGATGCAGATCAAGTGGCGGATCGACGGCTTCCAGAACGCCCCGCGGCCGGCCGGCGCGCAGCGCAACCTGCTCGGCTTCAAGGACGGCATCGTCAACCCCGACGTCACCTCGGGGCGCGAGATGGACAAGCTGGTCTGGATCAAGGACGGCGGCGGCGAGCCGGCCTGGGCCACCGGCGGCAGCTACCAGGTGATCCGGATCATCCGGATGCTGGTCGAGTTCTGGGACCGGGTCTCGCTCGCCGAGCAGGAGAAGATGTTCGGCCGCCGCAAGGACACCGGCGCTCCGCTGGACGGGGCCAAGGAGACCGACATCCCCGACTACGCCAAGGATCCGCAGGGCAACGCGATCCCGCTGGACGCCCACATCCGGCTGGCCAACCCGCGGACCGACCAGACCGACGACTCGCGCATCCTGCGCCGCGGCTACAACTACGACCGCGGCGTGGACAAGGTCGGCAACCTGGACATGGGCCTGGCCTTCTGCTGCTACCAGCAGGACGTGGTGCGCCAGTTCGAGGCGACCCAGACCCGGCTGATCGACGAGCCGCTGGTGGACTACATCTCGCCGACCGGCGGTGGCTACTTCTTCGTGCTGCCGGGCGTGCGGGACACCAACGACTGGCTCGGCCGCGCGATGTTCGCCGCGGCCTGACCCACCCCGCGGCGCTCCCCTGGCCGCCTCCCTCGCCGCCCGTCCACGGCCCCGCAGGCCGTGGACGGGCGGCGTTGTCACAGGCGGCGGCCATCATGGGGACGTCAAGACCGAGAGGTCCGAGGTGACACCCCGACGGAAGGCGCTGCTGATGGGCGAGCTGGGCAATACGGCGGCACGCGCCGCTGGGGCGGTGCGCACGGCCGCGACGGTGCGCTGGTGGCAGGGCCCGCTGATCGGGTTCGACCTGGAGACCACCGGCACCGAGCCGGCCGAGTCACGGATCGTCACCGCCGCGCTGGTGGAGACGGTCGGCGGCCTGCCGGTGCGGACCACGCGCTGGCTGCTCGACCCCGGGGTGCCGATACCCGAGCAGGCCCGGGCGATCCACGGGATCAGCGACGAACAGGCCCGCACCCGGGGCCGCCCGGCGGGCACCGCGGTGGAGGAGATCGCCGCCGCGCTCTGCGAACGGTTGGCGCAGGGCACGCCGGTGGTGGCCTTCAACGCCCCCTTCGACCTGTCGCTGCTCGACGCCGAGCTGCGCCGCCACGGCCGGCTGGGCCTGGCCGAGCGGCTCGCCGGGCGGGCCGGGCAGGCCCTGGTCGCCCCGGTGCTGGACGCGCTGGTGATCGACCGCGCGGTGGACCGCTACCGCAAGGGCTCGCGCGGCCTGCAGCGGGTCTGCGAGGTCTACGGGGTGGAGCTGCTGGACGCCCACGAGGCCGCCAGCGATGCGCTGGCGGCGGTCCGGGTGGCCGTCGCGCTGGGCGAGCGCTACCCGGCGCAGGTGGGGGAGTTGAGCCTGGCCGCGCTGCACGAGCAGCAGGTGCACTGGTACCGGGAGTGGGCCGAGGGCCTGCAGGCCTGGCTGCGCAAGGGCAAGGACCCGCAGGCCGTGGTCGACGCCCGCTGGCCCATCCGCTGAGCGGGCGCGCCGGCGCGCGGAGCTGACGCCAGGTCAGCTCGCGGGGAAGTCGAAGGTGTAGCCCTGCTGCACCAGCCAGGGGAGCAACTGCTGGAGGGCGGCCACGGTCTGGCTGCGGTCGCCGCCGCCGTCGTGCATCAGGATGATGCCGCCGGGGTGCAGCTCCTTCTTGACGTTGGCGATGATCGCGGGGACGCCGGGCCTGGACCAGTCGCGGGTGTCGACCGTCCAGCCCAGCGGGCGCAGGCCGGCCTGGACGGCTATCTGGCGGTTGTCGGCGCTGAAGTCGCCGCCCGGGGCGCGGAACCAGCCGACCTGGGTGCCCGGGCCGCCGGCCGCGGTGATCATGTCCTTGGCCGCGTCGATCTCGTAGACCTGCTTGTCGTGCGAGAGCGTGTGCATCGGCTGCGGGTGGTGCACGGTGTGGTCGCACAGGCGGTGGCCGCCGGCCAGGATCTGCTTGACCAGGGTGGGGTTGGCGGTGGCCTGCGGGCCGATCTCGCAGAACGTCGCCTTGGCGTGGTACTGGGCGAGCAGCGCCAGGACCTGGCCGGTGGCCTTGCCGGGGCCGTCGTCGAAGGTGAGCGCGACGGTGCGGCCGCCGGAGGCGGTCGAGTAGGCGATCGAGGAGCCGGGGGCGTCCTTCGCGGGCACCGGCGCGCCCGCGGTGGTGGCCGGGGCCGGCGAGGCGGGGGTGCTCGGTGCGAGGGTGCGGGCGGAGCCGCTGGGGGTGCCCGTGGCACCCGGGGTGCTGGGGGAGCTGGGGGAGCTGGGAGTGCCCGTGGCGCCCGGGGTGCTCGCAGTGCCCGTGCTGCTCGGAGCCGCCGGCACGCTCGGGGTGCCCGGGGTGCCCGTGTTGGTCGCAGCCGCCGGGGCGCTGGGGGAGGTGCTCGTCCCGGGAGTGGCACTCAGCGTCACGCTCGCGCTCGGATGCGCCCGATCCGCCGAGGTCGTGCTCGATGAACTCCCGCACGCACAGGCCAGTGCGAGGGTGAGGATCGCGGCGCAGCCGCCGGCGGCGCGGCGGAGCAGGGTGCGGTGGGTGCCGAGAACGGGCATGCGGCAACTCCTGACGTGGTACCAGCCGCCCCCGGGTGGTCGCGGCTGCTCCCTACGACGATGGCCGCCAAACAGGCAGTTCCGAAATGATGAAAGTATCTTGAGACAATTCTCACCGGAGCCTGAGAGCCCGATCCAGTACCCCGCGAGCCCCCTGACAGCCGGCTCCGGCCCGGCTCAGAACGCGAACCAGCGCACTCCCGCGTCCCCCTCCCGCAGCGAGGCCACCCGGCGCCGGAACTCCGCCAGCGCCGCCGGGTTGCCCGGCACCTGCTGCGCCACCCACGCCGCGCTCGCCGTCTCCCGGGCCCCGCGCAGCACCGCGCAGCCCTCCCAGTCCCGCACGTCCCAGCCGTAGGCGCCGGTGAAGGCGAGGTACTCCGGCTCCGGCACGCCGTAGCGGTCGCAGCTGAGGGCCAGTGTCACCAGGTCGTGCTCGCGCAGGTCGTCGGCCACGTTCTCCAGGTCCAGCAGCACCGGCCCCTCGGGGCCGACGTGGACGTTGCGCGGCAGCGCGTCGCCGTGGATCACACCGGGCGGCAGCGCCGGGGTCAGCGTCTCGATGGCGGCGGCCAGCTCGGCGCGGCGGTCGAGCAGGAACGCGGTGTCCTGCGGGTCCAGCAGACCCTCGGCGGCGTGCAGCCAGTGCTCCACCGGGGCCAACAGGTCCCGGCGCGGCAGCCGTTCGGCCGGCTGCGCCAGGGCGGCGGATGCGGGCAGGTCGTGCAGCGCGCGCAGCAGTGGCGCGAGGTCGGCCGTGCCCGCCGGGCGCACCGCCGGGGCCAGCTGCTGCCAGAAGGTGACCGGGTGCCCGTCGACGGTCACCACCGCCTCGCGCTGCGCCGCCACCTGGGCGTCGGCGGGCCGCACCACCGGGATGCCCGCGCCGTCCAGCCGCCGGGCGACGGCCAGTTCGCGCGCCGCCCGGTCTCGCAGGGCGGGCGCCCGGCCCACCTTGGCCACCAGTGCCAGGTCGTCGAGCCCGAAGACGGCGTTCTCCCCGAGTGCCAGCAGGCGCCCGGTGCCACCCGCGATGCCCGCGGCGGTGCGGGCCCGGGCGAGCAGGGTGCGGGCCCGCGCCTGGGTGAAGGGGGACGACGAGAGGGAAACCATGGCCGAAACCTACCGGTCGACCCCGGGCACGGAGGTCGACCGGCAGGCCGTCGGCGGTGGTTCGCGGGTCAGACCGTGACCCGCCGGTGCCGCGGGCCGTGCACCGCCGTGTCCGGCACCGCCGCGTCCTCCACCACCGCGTTCTCCGCCACCGCGGCGGGCAGCGGCGGCGCCGGCTCGGTGTGCGACAGGTCCGGCAGCCAGGACAGCCAGCGCGGCAGGTACCAGTTGCGCTCGCCCAGCAGGCTCATCACCGAGGGCAGCAGCACCCCGCGGATCACCGTCGCGTCCACCAGGACCGCGACCGCCAGACCCACGCCCATCTGCTTCATCGACTGCATCGACAGCGTCCCGAAGACCGCGAAGACCGCGACCATGATGATCGCCGCGCTGCTGACCACCCCGGCCGTCGAGCGGATGCCGTGGGAGACCGCCGCCCGGGTCGGCAGGCCCCGGTCGTGCGCCTCCTTGATCCGGGAGACCACGAAGACGTGGTAGTCCATGCTCAGCCCGAAGAGGATCACGAAGAGGAAGAGCGGCACCCAGGACTCCACCGCGCCCACCCCGGCCGTGCCGAGCAGCCAGGCGCCCACGCCGTGCTGGAAGACCAGGGTCAGCACCCCGTACGCGGTGCCCACCGAGAGCAGGTTGAGCAGCACCGCGGTGATCGCGATCCCCAGCGAGCGGAACGAGGCGAGCATCAGCAGGAAGGCGAAGACCACCACGAAGGCGAAGACCGGGAGCATGCTGCCGGTCATCTGCTGGTTGAAGTCGTACGAGCCGGCGGTCTGGCCGGTCACCGGTGCCTGGGTACCGGGGACCTTGAGCAGCGTGTTCGGCACCACGTCGTGGCGCAGCGTCTGCAGCGCGGCGGTGCTGGCCGCGTCGTTGCCGCTGCCGTTGAGCGGAACGTCGATGGTGGCGACGTTCTGCGCGGCGTACCGGGTGATCTCGATCGGGCCGTGCATCCGGCCGGTGGCCAGCGCCCGGGTCCGGAAGTCGGCCAGCGCCTGCGTCATCGCGGGGGAGGAGAGGTCGGTGGCCTTGACCACCACGGTGGCCGGGGAGGGGCTGCCGGGGAAGGCGGCCTCGATCTGCTGGGAGGTGCGCACCAGCGCGTTGCCCTTGGGCAGCATCTGCTGGAAGGTGAGGTTGGCGGTGTGCATGGTCACCAGCGGGGCCGCCAGTGCGAGCAGCAGGCCGCCGGCCAGCACGGTGGCCACCAGCGGGAAGCGCAGCACCGGGGTCAGCACGGCGTTCCAGATCCGGCTGCCGCCGCTCGGGTCCTTGGCCTTGAGGTGGCGCAGCAGCGGCACCCGGCCCTTCTCCACCCGGTCGCCGAGCATCGACAGCAGCGCGGGGAGCACGGTGAGCGAGCCGAGCACGGCGGTGACCACCACCACGATCGTCGCGTAGGACATCGCCTGGAAGTCGGCGATCCCGGTGAGGAACATGCCGGCCATCGCGACCACCACGGTGACTCCGGAGACCAGCACCGCCCGGCCCGAGGTGGCGGCGGCCACCGCCAGCGCGTCGGCCGCGCTGCGCCCGGCGGCCCGTTCCTCGCGCTCACGGCGCAGGTAGAAGAGGCAGTAGTCGACCCCGACGGCCAGGCCCACCAGCAGCATCACCGAGCCGGCGTCGTCGCTGGTGTGCAGGAAGGAACTGCTCAGCGCGACCAGCCCACCGGCCGCGACGAAGGCGGTCAGCGCCAGCCCGACCGGCAGCACGGCGGCGACCACCGCGCCGAAGGCGATCAGCAGGATGCCCAGGGCGAGCGGGACGGCCGTCCACTCGGCGCTGGCGAAGTCGTTCCTGAACTGGTCGGCGAACCACTTGTTCGAGCTCGCGTCGCCGAACTCCGCGACGGTGAAGGAGCGGTCGCCGCGCTGGACGGCGGCCACCGCGTCGAGCGGCGCGGTCACGTTCGCGGTGGCCTGGTCGCTGTCGCCGACCACGGTGAACTGGACCAGGGCGGAATGCCGGTCGGCGGAGATCGCCCTGGTGTCGTAGGGCGAGCGCAGGTCGGTAGTCCGGCCGGCGGCCGTGACCGCGGCGACCACCTGGCCGACCTTGGCCCGGAAGGCCGGGTCGTCGGCGGTCAGCGTGGCGCTCTGCACCAGGACGGTCTCGCCGGCCGGGGGCTTGAGCCCGGCCTGGTCGAGGATCCGGGCGGCCTGGGCCACCTGGCCCGGCATGGACTCGGCATCGGTGACCTTGTGGCTGCCTGCCGCACCGCCGAGGTAGGCGGCCAGCACGACGAAGAGCAGCCAGCCGAAGACGGCGGTCTTGCGATGGCGGGCGCTCCAGGCGCCCATGGCGGCGGCGAAGCCGGTTCTCTTCCGGCCTGCGGGCATGGCTGACACGGGCGTGGCTGACACGGGTGTACTCCCCCTGGGACGCGGCGGTGCGGACCGCCGGCGTGGGCGCCCGGGGCTGCTCCGGGCTTGCAACTGACCCTAGGGATCGGGGCGTTGCCGGTTAATCCGGCCAGCAGGCCGAGCGACCCTGGGAATGGCCTCAGGGTCGGGGGTGGGGTTTACCCCACCATGCCCTCCGACCTGGGTACGGGCTGAACTCCACCCTGAGGGGGAGGGATCTCCACCCGGGGGACGAGGCATCGGCGGGGGGTGACCCGTCAGGATGGTGCGGGGCAGTTGGAAGGCCCTGAGGGGGTATTCAGCCGAGGGTGTCGGTCCACGGGGGGCTGCTAACCGGCCGGCTAGTAAGTTCTCGTATGATGCTTCCTCCAGCAACTTACCTGCCGACCGGCTAAGGACCGACGAGGTCTCAGCCGTCTCAGCCGTCGCCCAACGTCCCGTCCCCCGAGGGCTGCGGTGAACCATGCCAGGAGGCATCGCAAGCATGTTCCACCGAATCGGACAATTCGTCGTCAAGCGCGCCTGGTGGGTGATAGTCGCCTGGCTCGTCGCTGCCGTCGCGATCTCCGTGACAGCCCCCAAGTTGGCCTCCTCGGACGACGAGAGCGACTTCCTGCCGCGCCACTACGAGTCGATCGTGGCCGCGAACCTGCAGGGGACGGCCTTCCCGTCGGCGTTCACCCCGAGCGCGATGCTGCTCTTCGAGCGCACCGACGGCGGCCAGCTGACCGCGGACGACAAGGCCGCGATGACCAAGGTCACCGACGGGCTGACGGCAGAGCACATCCAGTACGTGCAGACCATCGTCCCGGTCAACGACAAGTCGATCTCGCAGGACGGCAAGTACGCGCTCTCCCTGATCGGCTACGACAAGAACGCGCCGCAGTCGACCAACGACACGACGAAGAAGCTGCGCGACGACGCCAAGACGCTGGCCGGTAGCAGCAACCTGAAGGTCCAGCTCGGTGGCCAGGCGGCGCAGGGCCTCGACCAGGCGGACTCCTCCAACACCGCCGACGCGTTGATCTTCCTGGGCAGCTTCCTGCTGATCGTGGTGATCCTGGCGTTCATCTTCCGCAGTGCGATCATCTCGATCCTGCCACTGCTGTTGATCATGGCCGTGATCATGCCGACCAGTAACGCGCTGATCGCGGATGCGACCAAGCTGTTCGGCCTCAAGGCCAACAGCACCATGTCGGCCATCCTGATCGTGGTGCTGCTCGGCGTCGGCACCGACTACTTCCTCTTCCTGATGTTCCGCTACCGAGAGCGGCTGCGGGCCGGTGAGCCGCGCAAGCAGGCCATGGTCAGCGCGATCGGCCGGGTCGGTGAGGCGATCGCCTCCGCGGCCGGTGCGGTCACCGTCGCCTTCGCGGTGCTGATCCTCTCCAGCCTCGGGCTCTTCAAGGCGATCGGCCCGGCCCTGGCCATCGCCGTCGTCACCACCGCGATCGCCTCCATCACCCTGGTGCCGGCCGTGCTGTCGGTGATCCCGGAGAAGGCGCTCTTCTGGCCCGGCAAGAAGTGGCGCGAGGAGAAGCCGGGGGCCCGGTTCGCCGCGCTCGGCCGGATCACCCAGCGCCGTCCCGGCATGGTCGCCGCGGTCTCCGGCGGCATCCTCATCCTGCTGACCCTCTGCTCGCTCGGCTACAAGGGCACCTTCGACCTGGCCAGCGGCTCGATGCCGAAGACCGCCGAGTCGATGGTGGTCCAGAACGCCGTGATGTCGGAGTTCTCGGCCGGTGCCTCCGACCCCTCGCAGGTCTTCGTCACCTCCACCAACGGTGCCCAGCTCGACAAGTCGACCTTCCCGGCCTACGCGGAAGCGCTCAAGGGGGTCAAGGGCGTTGCCGATGTCGGCCAGCAGCCCTTGCTGAGCAAGGACGGCATGACCGCCGACTTCACCGTGACGCTCAAGGACAACCCGGCCTCCAACGCGGCCATCGACACCATGGGCGGGCTGCGCTCCACCGCGCACTCCTCGGCGCCCGCGGGCACCAAGGCCCTGGTCGGCGGCCAGACGGCGGTCGAGGCGGACATCAACGCCGCCATGGACCACGACTACAAGACGGTCTTCCCGATCGCCGCGGTGCTGATCATGATCATCCTCGGCCTGCTGCTGCGCAGCGTGGTGGCCCCGTGGTACCTGATGGCCTCCGTCGGCCTGGGCTTCGGCGCCACCCTGGGCGCCACCAGCATGGTGTTCCAGAAGTTCGACCACCAGTCCGGCCTGATGTTCATGCTGCCGATCTTCATCTACCTCTTCGTGGTGGCGATCGGTACCGACTACAACATCCTGATGATCGCCCGCCTGCGGGAGGAGGCCCGCGAGGGCCGCAGCCCGCGCGAGGCGGCCTACGAGGCGATCAAGCACGGCGGTCCGACCGTCGCCTCGGCCGGCTCGATCCTGGCGGCCTCCTTCGCCACCTTCATGCTGGCGGGCAACGTGCTCTTCAGTGAGATCGGCTTCTCGATCGCCTTCGGTATCGCGCTGTCGGCCTTCGTGATGGCGATGTTCTTCACCCCGGCGCTGACCGCGCTGCTGGGCCGCAAGGCCTGGTGGCCCGGTCACCAGGAGCCGGGGGCGCACCCCGCCCCGGCCGCGGCGGGCCACCCCTACCCGGACGCGGAGCTGTCCGGCCGGCGCTGACCGGGCCGGCCCGCTGAGCTGGGCACACGCACCATCGGACGGGCCGTTCCCGGGGAGATCCCCGGGGGCGGCCCGTCCGCCGTGCGGGGCGCCGCTCCCGGGGTGCGGGCAGCCTGATGCAGGCGGAAAATAACCCGATCATCTGCGGTGCTCCCGTGCTACAGTCGAGTCAGTTGCAGTTTTGGTTCCCATGAACGTTTGTGTGCGCCTGCTGGTTCAACCAACAGGCGCATTTGTTTTGTCCGGTGTCATCTCCGGATGGGGATCGCGGCTACGCGAGGTCCACGTGGTGTGGGCCTCGTTGCCCCAGTATTTAGAGGAGACGGTTATGGCTACCGGCACCGTGAAGTGGTTCAACAGCGAAAAGGGTTTCGGCTTCATCGAGCAGGAGGGTGGCGGCCCGGACGTCTTCGCCCACTACTCCAACATCAACGCCAACGGCTTCCGCGAGCTCGTCGAGGGCCAGCACGTTGAGTTCGACGTCACCCAGGGCCAGAAGGGCCCGCAGGCCGAGAACATCCGCGTCATCTGACGTTTCCGGCACTGCTGGATTCGCACGACGCAGCGAAGGCCCGTACCGCACGGTGCGGGCCTTCGCCCATGTCGCCCAACGGCCGGGGCGGCGCACTCCACTCCTGGCGGCCGACCCCACGGGTCACTCTTCGACGGTGACCGCTAGGACGGAGTACACGTATGACCGATCAGTCACGCCCCACCGGTGGCCGTGGCCGCGCCCGCTCGCAGGGCGCAGGCAACAGCCGCTCGCAGGGCTCCGGCAGCACCGGCGGCTTCAGTGACGCCCAGGCGCGCGCCGGCCGCAGCTCCGGCGGGCTGCGCGGCCAGTCCCAGGGCCGCAGCCGCGGCCAGGGCCGCCCGCGCACCACGGCGCCCGCCGCGCCCGCCGACTTCACGGTGGTCGTCGGCACCCCCGCCCGCCCGCCGGCGGCGACCTTCGCCGAGCTGGAGATGCCCAAGGCGCTGCTCTCCTCGCTGACCCGCGAGGGCGTCACCGAGCCCTTCCCGATCCAGTCCGCGACCCTGCCGGACGCGCTGGCCGGCCGCGACGTGCTCGGCCGTGGCCGCACCGGCTCCGGCAAGACGCTCGCCTTCGGCCTGTCGGTGCTGGCCCGCACCAGCGGCAAGCGCGCGGACGCCCGCAAGCCGCTGGCCCTGGTGCTGGTGCCCACCCGCGAGCTGGCCCAGCAGGTCACCGACGCGCTCACCCCCTACGCGACCGCCGTCAACCTGCGGATCGCCACCGTGGTCGGCGGCATGTCGATCACCCGCCAGGCGAACGCGCTGCGGCGCGGCGCCGAGCTGCTGGTGGCCACCCCGGGCCGGCTGGACGACCTGATCAACCGCCAGGACGTCCGCCTGGACGAGGTGCAGATCACCGTCCTGGACGAGGCCGACCAGATGGCCGACATGGGCTTCCTGCCGCAGGTGACCAAGCTCCTGGAGCAGGTCGCCGAGGGCGGGCAGCGGATGCTCTTCTCCGCCACCCTGGACAAGAACGTCGACCGCCTGGTGCAGCGCTTCCTGACCGACCCGGTCACCCACTCGGTGGACCCCTCGGCCGGCGCGGTCACCACCATGGAGCACCACGTGCTCCAGCTGGAGGCGGCCGACAAGGTCTCCGCCACCGCGCACATCGCCTCCCGCGAGGGCCGGGTGATCATGTTCGTGCACACCAAGCACGGTGCCGACCGCCTCGCCAAGCAGCTGCTGGCCAGCGGCGTGCGGGCGGCCGCGCTGCACGGCGGCAAGTCGCAGCCGCAGCGCAACCGCACCCTGGACCAGTTCCGCGACGGCCACGTCACCGCGCTGATCGCCACCAACGTCGCCGCCCGCGGCATCCACATCGACGGCCTCGACCTGGTCGTGAACGTGGACCCGCCGATCGACCACAAGGACTACCTGCACCGCGGCGGCCGCACCGCCCGGGCCGGCGAGTCCGGCACCGTGGTCACCCTGGTGCTGCCCGAGCAGCGCCGGGACATGACCCGCCTGATGTCCACCGCCGGCATCCGTCCGGTCACCACCAAGGTGCGCCCCGGCGACGCCGAGCTGGCCCGGATCACCGGCGCCCGCACGCCCTCGGGCATCGCGGTGGCGCTGGCCCCGCCGGTCACGGCCGAGCCCGCCCCGGCCGCCGGCACCGCCAAGCGCCGCTCCTCCGGCCCGCGCTCCAGCCGGCCGACCGATGTGGACATCAACGGCAACCCCAAGCGCCGTCGCCCCAAGCAGCGGATGGGCACCGGCACCGGCGCGGCCTCCGGCGGCGGTCGCACCGCGGCCGGCTTCTCGGGCAAGGCCTCCTCGGGGGCCACCCCGGGCAGCGGCTCGAAGAGCGGCTCCAACTACGGGACCGGTCGCCAGCGCCGCGCCGCGCGCTGACCCCTGCGCGGTTGTTCGGCCACGCGCCATTCGGCTACGCGCCATTCGGCCACGCGCCGTCGACAGCCTCACCGGGCTGTCGGCGGCGCGTAGCAGTATGTCCCCATGACGATGACGCCTGACCGGCTCCGCGCCGCCTGCCTGGGTTTCAACGGGGCCGAGGAGCTGTTCCCGTTCGGCCCCGAGACCTCCGTCTTCAAGGTGGGCGGGAAGATCTTCGCGATCAGCGCGCTGGACGCCGAGCCGCTGCGGGTGAGCCTCAAGTGCGAGCCCGAGATCGCCGTCCAGCTGCGGGCCTCCTACCCGGCGATCACCGGCGGCTGGCACCTCAACAAGCGTCACTGGAACACCGTGCTGCTCGACGGCTCGGTGCCGGACGCGCTGGTCGGCGAGATGATCGAGGACTCCTACGACCTGATCGTCGCCCGCCTGCCGCGCCGTCAGCAGCTCGCCCTGGACTGGTCCGGCCTGTCAGCTCACCGGTGACCGGGTCCAGCTCTCCAAGCTCCAGGCCGGGAACGCGTAGTCGTTCCACAACTCCCGCTCCTGCTCCTGCGGGGCGTTCTGCACACGCGGCTCGAGATCCCAGATCCGGGTGGCCCGCACCGCCGGTGTGTAGGACGGCCAGCCGGGCGCGCCGGTGCGCGCGAAGGAGGTCCAGGAGTCCATCATGTCATCGGAGAGCCTGGTGAGTTGGGGCCGCTGCGCGGCCACGGTGGCGGCGCCGCGCGGGATGCTGCCGAGGTCGAGGTTGCCGAAGACGAACGGCAGCTCCAGGGTGTGCATCGCGCCGAGGTTCTGCGCCGCGGGCAGCCCCGCGACGTACGGGACATGCCAGTTGAACTGGTAGACGTAGGTGGGCCGCCAGCGCGACTGGGCCTCGGCCAACCGCAGGGTGGGGACCCGCTCGGTCTGGTCGGTGATCATCGCGTTGACCACCCGCCCCTCGGACAGCCCCGGGCGGTCGGCGGCGTAGGCGGCGTACATCTGCTGTTTGCGGTCGGCCAGTTCGGCGGGGAAGCTGTGGTAGGCGCTGAGCGGGAGGTCCAGCACCTGCGGCTCGAACAGCGCCCAGTAGTCGGTCTCGTTCTCGTTGGTGCCGGCCATGATCTCGACGTGCCGGGCGCTGCCGGCCGCGATCCGGTCGACCACCGGGCCGGGGATCAGCCGGCCGTCGATGGACGGGCCGAAGAAGACCGCGTCGGCCAGCCCCGGGATCCCCTGCTGGGCCTTCTCCTGGAGCTGCAGCACCTGGGCGGTGCTCATCGCGGCCAACTGCGCGACCCCGGTGATGTTTCCGGCGGCCAGGATGTGCTTGGCGGCGTCCTCGGCGTAGTCCTGGGTGTGCACCAGGTAGCCAGGGCCGCTCTCCAGGACGGCCCGCCGGAAGAGCCGCTCCGGGTGGTCGCCCGCGAGCATCGCGTCGATCGAGATCGCTCCCTCGGACTCGCCGAAGACGGTGACGTCGCCCGCGTCGCCCCCGAACGAGGCGATGTGCTGCCGCACCCAGGTCAGCGCCGCGATCTGGTCGCGCAGCCCGTTGTTGCCCGAGCCGGCGTACCGCGGGTCCAGGCCGCCGAGTTCGGTCCAGCCCAGGATGCCGAGCCGGTAGTCCAGGTCGACCACGATCGCGTTGCCGCGGGCGGCCAGCTCGGCCCCGTTGAACACCGGATCGCCGGCGGAGCCGAGTTCGGCGGCGCCGCCGTGGATGAAGACCATGACGGGCTTGTGCGCGCCACCTGTGCGCGGCTGCCAGACGTTGCTGTAGAGGCAGTCCTCCACCCCCTGGTCGATCACGCTGAGATCCTGCGGGCAGCCGGGCCTGGCGGCGGTGGCCTGCAGCGTCCCGTGCCATGGCGCCGCCGGCACCGGCGGTTCGAAGCGCAACGCACCGGTGGGCGGGGCGGCGTACGGCACGCCGAGGTAGGAGCAGACGCCGCCCTGGGGCAGGCCCTGCACCCGGCCCACCGAGGTGGTGGTGCGGCAGTCGGCGGTGTCGCTACTGCCGGTGCCGCCGGCGGCCGTCACGGCACCGGCCGGGCCCGCCGTGCCGAGGACCGTGCCGAGCAGCAGGCCCAAGGCGGCCGCCCCGGCAGCCAGCAGCCTCGGTGTCGTGCGGAACGTCCTTGTACGGAACGTCCTTGTGCGGAACACGAAGCACTCCCTTCCGCGCCGCCGCGCAGCCGGGCGGCGCCGTGCCGAATCACGCGTGCCTCCAGCATCGGGGGAGCGGGGCCCGGCGGTCGTCAACACACGGGTGGACACGGCCACTCCACCCACGCTCAACCCCTGGGTGGAGAGCGAGGTGACCGGGCGTCAGGTGCGCTCGGCCGGTGCCTTGTGGCGGGCACGGTCGGTCCGGTCTCCTACGATGGCGCGCATGACTACAGGGGGGCCGGACGGACGGCTCATCGACGACCGCTTCGAACTGTTGCAACGCCTCGGCGGCGGCGGGATGGGCCTGGTCTGGCGGGCGCGTGACAACGCCCTGCACCGTGAGGTCGCGCTCAAGGAGGTCCGCCCGCCGGACCCCGGGACGGCGGCCGCCGATCCGGCCGAGGCGCGCGAGACCCGGGCGCGGGTGCTGCGCGAGGCGCGGGCGCTGGCCCGGCTCCAGCACCCGAACGTGGTGATCATCCACCACATCGTCGACACCGACGAGCACCCGCACCCCTGGCTCGTCATGGAGCTGGTCACCGGCGGCAGCCTCGCCGACCGGCTGGAGCGGGGGCCGCTGACGGTCCTGGAGGCGGCCAGGCTCGGGCTGGGCGTGCTCGGCGCCCTGCGCGCGGCGCACGCCGTCGGCATCCAGCACCGGGACGTCAAGCCCGGCAACGTGCTGTTGCGCTCGGACGGCACCCCCGTGCTCACCGACTTCGGCATCGCCGCCATGTCCGGTGCCACCACGGTGACCAGTACCGGGATGCTGATCGGCTCACCGGAGTTCATGGCGCCCGAGCGGATCCGTGGCGAGGAGGGCAACCCCTCCTCCGACCTGTGGTCGCTGGGCATGATGCTCTACGTCGCCGTCGAGGGCCACCACCCGCTGCGCCGGTCCAGCGCGATCGCCACCCTCGCCGCGGTGCTCGACGAACCGCTGCCGGCTCCGGTGCGGGCCGGGGCCCTGGGCCCGCTGCTGGCGGCGCTGCTGGCCAGGGATCCGGCCGTCCGTCCGGACGCGGCGCAGCTCGACGAGGCGTTGGCGCGGCTGGTGGCCGAGGCCGAGCGGGGGGCGCCGCCGAGCGATCCGCCGGCCGGTCCACCGGCCGACCGGGCGACCGCGGTGCTGACGCCGCCGAGGGCGCCGGTCGCGGACCGGGTGCCGACCCCGGCGGCAGCTGATCGGGCGGCAGCGGATCGGGCGGTCGGCGGGCGACGGGGCGGCCTGATAGCCCTGGCCGTCGCCCTGGTGGCCGTCGCCGCCGTCCTCGGATGGACGATGAGACCCGGCAGCCAGGCGGACGGCCACCGCGCGGGCGGTGCGCAAACGACCGCCGGCGCGCCGGCCGGCCGGCCTGCCGCGAGTTCGCCGGTGAGCAACTCGCCCGCGGCGAGCCCGCCGGCAGCCGGCCAGTCGGCGAGCGCCACACCCACCTCGGCCCCGGTCGGCGTGCCGAAGGGGTTCTCCCCGGCCGACGTGCGCGCCACGATCGCGGCGATGAGCCCGACCATGGGCGGCACCAAGGTCTTCAGCCTGACCATCTACCCGGACTACGCGAACGCCGACGTCCCGGTCGCCGCGAACCCGCAGTTGTACGACCAGGTCGAGTACCGCGATGGCAAGTCCACCCGCTCACCGGGCGGCACCGAGCCCTCGGTCGTCAAGCCGGTGGACCTTCAGGGCTTCGACTGGGACAAACTCCCGGTGCTGTTCCAGCAGGCCCAGGCGACCCTGAAGGTCCCGGCGCCGAACGAGCCCTACCTGACCGTCAGCGCCGACATCATCACCGGCGCCCCGACGCTCGACCTCTACCTGACCAACACCTATGGCGGCGGCTACCTGGAGATCGGCCCGGCGGGGAACGTGCTCAGGACCTACCCGCTGGGTGGCTGACCGGCCGGCAACCGTCGAGATCAGCCGCATGGCCGTCCGGCCCGGGAGTTACAGCGTCCGGACGCTCTCCAGGACCACCCGGCCGCCGACCTCGATCGTGTGGTCGTCGTGCGGCCGGGTCAGGATCTGCGAGCCGACGCCCTGCCGGATGTCGAGCGCGCGGCCGAGCTCCGAGGTCAGCACGAGCGCGGCGGCGCCGGTCGCCTCGTCCTCGGCGATGGTGTCGCCGCGGCGCGGGAAGGCGCGGGCCCGCACCTGGCCCGCGGTCTCGTCCTGCCAGGCCCAGGCGTAGAGCCAGCCGGTGCCCTGCGGCGGGGCGGGCAGCGCGTCGACCTCCGCCACCGAGCCGTAGCGCTGGGTGTTCCGCCCGGCCGCCCACTCGGCCCGGGCCCGGATCCAGCTGAACTCCCCGTCCTGGCGCAGCGGGACCTCCCCGGCCGGCGGGCGCAGCACGGCCGGCGCGAGGCCCTCGCGGCACAGCAGCCAGCCCGTCCCGACCAGCGGGTGCCCGGCGAAGAGCAGGCGGACGCTCGGCGTGTAGATGTCGACCCGCCCCTGCGCCGCGTCGTCGACGAAGACCGTCTCGCTGAAGCCGAGTTCGGCCGCGAGCGCCTGCCGCGCCGACTCGCCGGGCACCGCGCCGCCGTCCCGGACGACGCCCAGCGCGTTGCCCGCGCTGCCGCCGGCGCCGCAGAAGACCCGCAGGATGTGGAGTTCCGTCATACGAAGATCCAATCACTCCACCCCCGGCCACCGCCAGCAGGGCCGAAGTCGTTCGCCGAGGTCGAGGACTGGGTACCGTGAGAGGAGGTACCGGCTCCATCTGAGGAGCGTGTCGATGAGCGACACCAAGGCCGTTTCCCCCGAGACCGATCAGCAGCCCGTGAGCCAGCGGACCATCTACCTCGCCATGATCGGGCTGATGCTCGGGATGCTGATGGCGATGCTCGACAATCTGATCGTCAGTACCGCGCTGCCCACCATCGTCGGCGACCTGGGCGGGCTGGCCCGGCTCTCCTGGGTGGTCACCGCCTATGCGCTGGGCGCCGCCGTCACCACCCCGTTCTGGGGCAAGCTGGGTGACCTGCACGGCCGCAAGAGCATGTTCATGGTCGCCATCGTGGTCTTCCTGGGCGGCTCCGCGCTGGCCGGGCTCTCGCGGAACATGGACCAGCTGATCGGGTTCCGGGCCCTGCAGGGGCTGGGCGCCGGCGGCCTGATGGTCGGCGCGATGGCCACCCTCGGCGACCTGGTGCCACCGCGCCGACGCGGCCGCTACATGGGCATGATCGGCGCGATGATGCCGATCGCCTTCGTCGGCGGCCCGCTGCTCGGCGGCTTCCTGACCCAGAGCCTCAGCTGGCGCTGGTGCTTCTACGTGAACCTGCCGCTGGGCCTGGTGGCGCTGCTGGTCACCGGGTTCGGCATGCGGCTGCCGCGCCGCCGGCTCAAGGCCCGGCTGGACTACCTGGGCGGGGCGCTGCTGACGGTCGGCGTGGTGGCGATCACCCTGGTGGCGAGCTGGGGCGGCGGCCAGTACGCCTGGGGTTCGGCGCCGATCCTGGGGCTGACCGCCCTCTCGGCGGTGGCGCTGGCAGCGTTCGTCGTCTCGCAGCAGCGGGTCGCCGAGCCGATCCTGCCGCCGCGGATGTTCCGGGACCGCAACTTCACCCTCGCCCAGGTGCTCAGCTTCCTGGTCGGCGCGGCGATGTTCGGCGCGGTCAACTTCCTTCCGCAGTACATGCAGTACGTCCAGGGGGCGTCGCCCACCGCCAGCGGCCTGCTGTTGCTGCCGCTGATGTTCGGCATGCTCGCGGTGATGCTGACGGTGGCTCAGATCACCACCAGGACCGGGAAGTACCGGGTGTTCGTGATCACCGGCGGGGCGGTGCTGACGGCCGGCATGCTGGTCCTGCTGCTGCTCCGGGTGGACACCGGCGTGCTGGTCAGCTCGCTGCTCACGGTGGTGGTGGGGATCGGGCTCGGCTTCCTGATGCAGAACACCATGCTGATCACCCAGAACAGCGTGGCGCCACGGGACATGGGGGCGGCGAGCGGTTCGGTGACCCTGTTCCGCACCATCGGCGGTTCGCTGGGGATCGCGCTGCTCGGCTCGCTCTACACCCGCGGGCTGGACCACCAGCTCACCGGGCGGCTCGGCGCGCAGGGGCACGCGCTGATCTCGGCGCACCTCCCGCCCGCCGCGCTCAAGGCGCTGCCGGGCCCGGCCCGGGCGGCGTTCGAACAGGGGGTGACGCACGGGCTGTACGGGGTGTTCGTCGGCGGCGCGGTGCTGTCGGCGGTGGTCTTCCTGCTCGCCTGGCTGATCCGTGAGGTGCCGCTGCGCGGATCGGTGGAGCCCGCGCCGGACGGCCCCGTGCTCGACGGCTGACCTCAGGCGGCGAGGGCCCGCACCGCGGACGACGCCTGGGCGTAGCGGCGCAGCAGCAGCTGGGCCACCTCCGGTGCGGCGCCCAGCACCGGGGCCAGCAGGTCGGCCCCGGCCTGTTCGGCGGCGGCCGCGATCCGGTCCGGCAGCAGCCCGGGGGCCAGCAGGTAGGGTGCGACGGCCGTTCGGCGCAGGCCCCGGGCGCGCAGCTCGGCCAGCGCGTCCGGCACCCGGGGGCCGCCGGCCGAGGCGTAGGCGACGGTGACCGCGCCCCAGCCGCGCTCGCGCTGCCAGCGGGCGGCCAGCGCCCGGGTGGTGGCGTCGGCTGCCGGATCCGAGGAGCCGGCGGCGGCCAGCACCAGGCCGGTGCGGGCGCGGTCGGTGGCCGAGGCGAGGTCCAGGCCCGCCTCGGCCAGCCGGCGCTCCAGGGCGGCCAGCAGCAGCGGGTCGGGCCCCAGCACCTCCGCCACCGGGCCGCTCGCCCGGGCCGTCCGCAGCGCGGCCGGGATGTCGTGCTTGGCGTGGAAGGCCCGGTTGAGCAGCAGCGGCACCGCCACCGCCGGTGCCCCGGCCAGCCGCTGGACCACCTGCGGCAGCCGTGGCGCACAGTGGTCGAGGTAGGCGGTGGCGACGGACAGGCCGGGCCGCAGGAAGCGCACCTGCCGCACCAGCGCGTCGACCGTCGCGGCGTGCCGCGGGTCGCGGCTGCCGTGGGCGATCAGCAACAGGGCTGGGGAGAGCGGCATCTGACGTTCTTTCAGGAATGGAGGGTCAGCGGGCGTTCTGCATCAGGCCGCGGGTGCGCAGCACCCGGCGCTCCAGCGGGGTGAAGATCAGCAGGTCGATCGCGACGCCGACCACCAGGATCAGGATGATCCCGAGCATCACCCCGGACATGTCCGAGGCGTCGCGCTGGTTCTCCAGGTACCGCCCCAGGCCCAGACCCAGGTCCGGCGAGCTGGCGATCAGCTCGGCGGCCATCAGTGAGCGCCAGGAGAAGGCCCAGCCCTGCTTGAGGCCGGCCAGGTAGCCCGGCAGCGCCGCCGGCAGCAGGACGTGCCGGGCGCCGCTGAGCCCGCGGGCGCCCAGGGTGCGGCCGGCCCGCAGGAAGAGCGGCGGCACCTGGTCGATGCCCGAGATCAGGCCGTTGGCTATCGAGGGGACCGCGCCGAGCAGGATCACCGCGTACATCGCCTGGTCGTTGATGCCCAGCCAGATCACCGCGGCCGGCACCCAGGCCACCGAGGGCAGCGACTGCAGGCCGGAGAGGATCGGGCCCACGGCGGCCCGCAGGAACTTGACCTGCGCCACCGCCAGCCCGATCGGCGTGCCGATCACCACGGCCATCGCGAAGCCGGAGATGCCGCGCCAGACACTGGTCCAGATGATCGAGAAGAGGGTGCCCTGGTACCAGAGGTCGGTCAGGCTGTGCCAGACGTCCAGCGGGCTGGGCAGGTTGTAGGAGGCGGTGACGTGCAGGTCGTAGGTCAGCTGCCAGGCGCCGATCACCAGCAGCGCGCCGAGCACCGGCGGCAGCAGCTTCTCGCGCAGCAGCTGGCCGAGCGAGGGGCGCTGGATCTGGACGGAGTCCAGCGCGTCCAGACCGGCCTCGACGCCGGCCAGGTCCGCATGGGTCTGGCCCTGCGGCTGCGGCCCGGGCCGGCGGCCGGCCTCGGCGGGGGCCGTGTCCGGGGCCGTGTCCGGGGCCTCGGCCGAGGCCGGGATCGAGGTGGTCTCAGTGCTGGCCATGGCGGCGGATCTCCCCACGCAGGTGCTCGGTGATCTCGACGGACAGGTCCGCGACGGCGGCGGACTCGATGCGGCGCGGCTGCGGCAGGTCGATCCGCCACTCGCGGGCCACCCGGCCCGGGCGCGAGGAGAGCAGCACCACCCGCTGGGCCAGTCGCACCGCCTCGCGCACGTTGTGGGTGACGAACAGGACGGTGAGCCGGCGCTCCTGCCAGATGCGGGTGATCTCCTCGTGCAGCACGTCGCGGGTGATCGCGTCCAGTGCGGCGAACGGCTCGTCCATCAGCAGCACGCTGCTGCCCTGGGCCAGCGCGCGGGCCAGCGCGACCCGCTGGCGCATGCCGCCGGACAGCTCGTGCACCCGCTTGCCGTAGGAGCCGGCGAGGCGGACCAGTTCGAGCAGCCGTTCGGCCTCCGGCCTGCGCTCGGCGCGCGGCACGCCGTTGAGGCGCAGCGCGAGTTCGATGTTCCGGCCGGCGGTCAGCCACGGGAAGAGCGCGTGCTCCTGGAACATCAGGGCCGGGCGGCCGCCGGGCACCTCGATCTGTCCCGCGGTCGGCCTGTCCAGGCCGGCGACCAGGTTGAGCAGGGTGGACTTGCCACAGCCGGAGGCGCCGAGCAGGCAGAGGAACTCGCCCGGGGCGACGTCGAGGGTGATGTCGTCCAGCACCGCGACGGCGGCGCCGGGACGACCGAAGGACTTGTGCACGCCGGCGATCCGCACCGCGGGCGTACCGTCCGCGTCGGCGCCGACACGGGTGTCGTTCGAAGTGGTCAGTGCCTGGCTCATCTGCGGGCACCTCCTGGCATGAGTGGGGCGAGCGGAGAAGGCTGCTGGAGCCGGGTTCCGCCCCGGCCCGGCCCGGTGACTGGGCATCGACTGGGCGGGGCCGGGGACGGAGCCCGGAGTCTGGTGCGGTACTGGAGGACCTGCCTGACGGAGCGTCAGGAACCGTTACCGAGGCCCGCGTCGGAGACCGTGGGCTTTCCGGCCGCGGTAAGCGCCTGGTTGAGCGGGGTGAGGTCGTAGATCCCGCTGATGTCCGGCTTCTTGAGCAGGCCCGCGGTCACCGCGTGGTCCGCCTCCGCCTGCAGGGTGTTGGCCAGCGGGTCGTCCAGGAAGTCGATGCTCTTCCAGGCCGGGTCGAGGATGCCGGCGGGCAGCGAGTTGCCGCCGGCCGCCTTGATCGCGTCGTTGGCGTCCTGCTCGGCCTTGGTCGGGTTGGCCTTGATGAAGGCGTTGGTGTTCACCGAGCCGCGCAGCACGGCCTCCACCACGTCCGGGTGGGCCTTGAGGAACTTCTGCGAGACGATGATGTTGGTGATCACGAACTGTCCGTTCGGCCACAGCGACTTCTCGTCCAGCAGCACCTTCGCCCCCTTCGCCACCAGAGTGGAGGCGGTCGGCTCGGGCACCCAGGCGCCGTCGATCGAGCCGGAGGCGTAGGCGTCCGGGGTGACCTTGTTGTCCGTGCGCACCACCGAGACGTCGCCGGCGCCGGTCTGCGGGTCCTCCTTGTAGCCCTTGCTCGCCAGGTAGTTGAGCAGCGCCACGTCCTGGGTGTTGCCCAGCTGCGGGGTGGCGATCTTCTTGCCCTTGAGGTCGTCCAGCGTCTTGATCTTGTTCGGGTTGACCACCAGCTCGACGCCGCCCGAGGCCGAGCCGCCGATGATCTTCAGTGACTGGCTCTTGGACTGCACGTAGCCGTTGATCGCGGGGGAGGGGCCGATCCAGCCGATGTCGATCGAGCCGGCGTTCAGCGCCTCGATCTCCGCCGGGCCCGCGTTGAAGACCTGGGTCTTGATCTGGGTCGAGCCCAACTCCTTCTGGAACAGCCCCTCCTGGAGGCCGACCAGGGCGGTGCCGTGGGTCAGGTTGGCGAAGTAGCCGATCTTCACCGAGTCGGCGGTGAGCTTGGGGCCGCCCGAAGCGGCCGCAGCCGGCGCCGGGGCCGCGTTGGTCTTGTCGGACTTGGAGCCGTAGCTGCAGGCGGTCAGCAGGCTGACGGCGGTCAGGCCGGCCAGGGCCATCGCGGCGACGCGTCTGGCGCGACCGGGGTTCGGGCGGGGCAGGCTATGGCGGTTGGGCTGCGGAAGAGTCATCGAAGCGTCCTTCGGCTGGAACGGTCAAGGCAGGGTGGTGCGTTGGCACGCCGGGCCGGGTGGGCGGTGGTGCGCCGGTTCGCGCACCGCCCTCGCCGTCAGGCCCGGTGACGGAGCCGTCGTCAGAGGCCCCGTCCGCACGCACATCGCGTGATGCCGCCGCGGCCGCTGCCACGGGCGCCGCTACCGATGCGGCCGCCTTCCTTGTCCATACCGGAGAACGCCTCGCCGGCCATCAGACCCAGTCCTCCTCGGCCGCCGGAGCCGTCTGCGCCGTCCGGTCCGCCGCGCCCGCGAAGGACTCGCCGGCCATGCCGGCGGTCAGGGTGCTGCCGTCGGCCGGGTCGATCAGCAGGAACGAGCCGGTCAGCCGGTTGTCGGCGTAGCGGTCCAGGGCCAGCGGCTCGGCGGTGCGCAGGAGCACGTGGCCGATGTCGTTGACGTTCAACTCCTGGCTGTCGCCGCGTTGTTCGAGGGTGTCGATGTCGATGCGGTAGCTGATCTCCTTGACCAGTGCGCGTACGGTGCGGGTGGTGTGCTTGAGCAGCACCTTGTCGCCGGCGCGCAGTGGGCGTTCGTGGAGGTGGCAGACGGTGGCCTCGACGTCCTTGGTGGGTTCGGGGGCGGGGCCGGTGGCGATCAGGTCGCCGCGGGAGATGTCGATGTCCTCGGTGAGGCGCACGGTGATCGACTGCGGTGCCCGGGCGGTGTCGGTCTCGGTGCCGAGTGCGTCGATGCCCGCGATGGTGGTGGTGTGGCCGGAGGGCAGCACGGTGACGGTGTCGCCGGTGCGCAGCACGCCGGAGGCCAGCTGGCCGGCGTAGCCGCGGTAGTCGTGGTGTTCGGGGGCCACGCCTGGGGCGGCCTGCGGGCGGATCACGTACTGGATGGGGAAGCGGGCGGGTTCGGCGCCGGGGTCGCTGGTGACCTGCACGGTCTCCAGGTGTTCGAGCAGGGTGGGGCCGCCGTACCAGTCCATGTGGGCGGAGGGTTCGACGACGTTGTCGCCGGCCAGGGCGGAGATCGGCACGGCGACGATGTCGCCGATGCCGAGGGAGGCGGCGTAGGCGGTGAACTCGGCGGCGATGGCGGCGAAGACGGGCTCGGCGTAGTCGACCAGGTCCATCTTGTTGACCGCGAGGACGACGTGCGGCACGCGCAGCAGGGCGGCGACGGCCGCGTGGCGGCGGGTCTGCTCGACGACGCCGTTGCGGGCGTCGACCAGCACCACGGCGAGTTCGGCGGTGGAGGCGCCGGTGACCATGTTGCGGGTGTACTGCACGTGGCCGGGGGTGTCGGCCAGGATGAAGCGGCGCTTGGGGGTGGCGAAGTAGCGGTAGGCGACGTCGATGGTGATGCCCTGCTCGCGCTCGGCGCGCAGGCCGTCGGTGAGCAGCGCCAGGTCGGGGGCCTGCTGGCCGCGCTTGCGCGAGGCGTGCTCGACGGCTTCGAGCTGGTCGGTGAGCACGGACTTGGAGTCGTGCAGCAGGCGGCCGACCAGGGTGGACTTGCCGTCGTCGACGGAGCCGGCGGTGGCGAAGCGCAGCAGGGAGGTGGCTGCGTTGTGTGCCGCGGTGGTGTGGTCGGTGGTGGTGGTGCTCATTAGAAGTACCCCTCGCGCTTGCGGTCTTCCATCGCGGCTTCGGAGAGTTTGTCGTCGGCCCGGGTGGCTCCGCGCTCGGTGAGGCGGCTGGCGGCGATCTCGGTGATCACCTGTTCGATGGTGGCGGCCTGGGAGTCGACGGCGCCGGTGCAGGACATGTCGCCCACGGTGCGGTAGCGGATCAGGCGGCGCTGGACGTTCTCGCCGTCCTTGGGGCCGCCCCAGTCGCCGGCGGTCAGCCACATGCCGTCGCGGGCGAAGACCTCGCGCTCGTGGGCGTAGTAGATCTCCGGCAGGTCGATGCTCTCGCGTTCGATGTACTGCCAGACGTCCAGTTCGGTCCAGTTGGAGAGCGGGAAGACGCGCACGTGCTCGCCCACCGCGTGGCGGCCGTTGTAGAGCGACCAGAGTTCGGGGCGCTGGCGGCGCGGGTCCCAGGCGCCGAACTCGTCGCGCAGGGAGAAGACGCGCTCCTTGGCGCGGGCCTTCTCCTCGTCGCGGCGGCCGCCGCCGAAGACGGCGTCGAACTTGCCGGTCTCGATGGCGTCGAGCAGTGGGACGGTCTGCAGCGGGTTGCGGGTGCCGTCGGGGCGTTCGCGCAGCCGGCCCTCGTCGATGAACTGCTGGACGCTGGCGACGTGCAGGCGCAGGTTGTGCTCGGCCACCACGCGGTCGCGGTAGGCGATGACCTCGGGGAAGTTGTGGCCGGTGTCCACGTGCAGCAGCGAGAAGGGGATCGGCGCGGGGGCGAAGGCCTTGAGTGCCAGGTGCAGCATGACGATGGAGTCCTTGCCGCCGGAGAAGAGGATCACCGGCCGCTCGAACTCGCCCGCCACCTCGCGGAAGATGTGCACCGACTCCGCTTCCAGCACATCCAGGTGGGAGAGTGCGAAGGGGTCCTTCGCGGTGTCGAGCGGACTCCGGGTCGCGGTCGTCATGCCAGGCCCCTCGTAGTCAGGAAGGTGTGCAGTTCGGCGGCCGACTCGGCGACCGTGCGGTCCTCGGTGTGCAGGCGCAACTCCGGTGCGGTGGGCGCCTGGTAGGGGTCGTCCACGCCGGTCAGCCCGGTGAGCGTGCCGGCCGCCTGCTGGGCGTACAGGCCCTTGACGTCGCGCTCCGAGCAGACCTCGACCGAGGTGGCGACGTGCACCTCCAGGAAGGCGGTGCCCCGCTCGGCGTGGCGCTCGCGCACCGCGGCGCGCGAGTCGGCGTAGGGGGCGATCACCGGGGCGAGCACCTTGACGCCGTTGGCGGCCAGTTTCTCGGCGACGAAGCCGATCCGGGTGACGTTGGTGTGCCGGTCCTCGCGGGAGAAGCCCAGGCCCTTGGAGAGGAACTCGCGGATCTCGTCCCCGTCCAGCACCTCCACCCGGTGCCCCTCGGCCCGCAGCCGCTCGGCCAGTGCGAAGGCCAGCGTGGTCTTACCGGCGCTGGGCAGCCCGGTCAGCCACACCGTGGCGCCGCGCTCACAGGGGGCGGCCGCGGGGGCCGCCTCTGCGGCTTCCCCGGCGGCAGCCAAGGTGTCGGCTGTGCTCACGTTTCGCTCCAAAATTAAGTAACGAGTGGTCAAAAAAAAGTACGTCGGTCCAGCAGCGGGCTCAGAGGTGGATACCGCACTCGACCTTGCCGGAACCGGCCCAGCGACCGGCCCGGGCGTCCTCGCCCTCACCGGGCTTGCGGGTGCAGGAGAGCGGTGCGCAGCCGACCGAGGTGTAGCCCTCCCAGAGCAGCGGGTTGAGCAGCACCCCGTTGGCCTGGACGTAGGCGTCCACGTCCTGCTGGGTCCAGCGGGCGATCGGGGCGATCTTCACCTTGCGGCGCTTGGCGTCCCAGGCCACCACCGGGGTGTTCGCCCGGGACGGCGACTCGTCACGGCGCAGCCCGGTGGCCCAGGCGTCGTAGCCCGTCAGCCCGCGCTGCAGCGGCTCGACCTTGCGCAGCGAGCAGCACAGGTCCGGGTCCCGGTCGTGCAGGTCGGGTCCGTACTCGGCGTCCTGCTCGGCCACCGTGCGGCGCGGCGTCAGGGTGATCACGTTGAGCGCCATGGTGGCGGCCACCGCGTCCCGGGTGCCGATGGTCTCGGGGAAGTGGTAGCCGGTGTCCAGGAAGAGCACGTCGATGCCGGGCAGCGCGCTGGAGGCCAGGTGGGCCACCACCGCGTCCTCCATCGAGGAGGTGATGCAGAGCCGGTGCCCGAAGGTGTCGGCGGCCCAGCGCAGGATCTCCTGCGGGGTGGCCTCCTCCAGCTCGCGGGCGGCCGTGGTGGCCAGCGCCTCCAGATCGCGGGGGGCGGCGGGTGTCTCAGGGTTGGCGCTCATCTACGGATACCCCGTTCGTAGCTGACAGCAGGCCGAGGAACTTCAGTTGGAAAGCGCGGCGGCAGGAGGCGCATTCCCAGGCGCCGTGACCGCCGGTCTCCGACGGGCGGAGGTCCTCGTCACCGCAGTAGGGGCAGTAGAAGGGTGCGGCGCGCTCACTCATGCGGCCACCTCGCTGCGCTCGGCGGTCGCTTCGCGAGCCACGCGCCTCTCAATGGTTCGCTCGCTCACGTCAGCTGCTCCTCGCCGGCCCGGGCGGTCCACTGGGCGAACCGCTCGCCCTCGTGGCGCTCGGCCTGGAAGCGGGTCAGCAGCCGTTCCACGTAGTCGGGCAGCTCGTCGGAGGTGACCTTCAGACCGCGCACCTTGCGGCCGAAGCCGGCCTCCAGGCCGAGCGCGCCGCCCAGGTGGACCTGGTAGCCCTCCACCTGGTTGCCGTCCGCGTCGGTCACCAGCTGGCCCTTGAGACCGATGTCCGCCACCTGGATACGGGCGCAGGCGTTCGGGCAGCCGTTGATGTTGATGGTGAGCGGCTCGGCGAACTGGGGCAGCCGCTGCTCCAGCTCGTCGATCAGGGTGCGCCCGCGCTCCTTGGTCTCGACGATGGCGAGCTTGCAGTACTCGATGCCGGTGCAGGCCATGGTGCCGCGCCGGAACGGCGACGGGGTGACCCGCAGGTCCAGCGCCTCCAGGCCGGCCACCAGCGACTCGACCTGGTCCTCGGCGATGTCCAGCACCACCATCTTCTGCTCGGCGGTGGTGCGCAGCCGGTCCGAGCCGTGCGCGGCGGCGAGTTCGGCGACCTTGCCGAGCAGCGCGCCGTCCACCCGGCCCACCCGCGGCGCGAAGCCGACGTAGTGGCGGCCGTCCTTCTGCCGGTGCACGCCGACGTGGTCGCGCCAGGTGCCGCTCGGCTCCTCGGGCGCGGGGCCGTCGACCAGCTGGTACTTGAGGTACTCGTCCTCCAGCACCTGGCGGAACTTGGCCACGCCCCAGTCGGCGACCAGGAACTTCAGCCGGGCGCGGTTGCGCAGCCGGCGGTAGCCGTAGTCGCGGAAGATGCCGATCACGCCGCCGTAGACGTCGGCGACCTCGTCCAGCGGGACCCAGGCGCCCAGGCGCACGCCCAGCTTGGGGTTGGTCGACAGGCCGCCGCCGACCCACAGGTCGAAGCCCGGGCCGTGCTCGGGGTGCACCACGCCGACGAAGGCGACGTCGTTGATCTCGTGCGCCACGTCCAGCAGCGGCGAGCCGGAGACGGCCGACTTGAACTTGCGCGGCAGGTTGGAGAAGTCGGGGTTGCCGATGAAGCGGCGCTGGATCTCCTCGATGGCGGGGGTGCCGTCGATGATCTCGTCCTCGGCGATGCCGGCCACCGGCGAGCCGAGGATCACCCGCGGGGTGTCGCCGCAGGCCTCGGTGGTGGACAGGCCCACCGCCTCCAGCTTCTGCCAGATCGCCGGGACGTCCTCGATGCGGATCCAGTGGAACTGGATGTTCTGCCGGTCGGTCAGGTCGGCCGTGCCGCGGGCGTACTGCTGGGAGACCTCGGAGACCGCCTTGAGCTGGGCCACCGTCAGGCGGCCGCCGTCGATCCGCACGCGCAGCATGAAGTACTCGGCGTCCAGCTCGTGCGGGTCCAGGATCGCGGTCTTGCCGCCGTCGATCCCCTCCTTGCGCTGGGTGTAGAGGCCCCACCAGCGCATCCGGCCGCGCAGGTCGGACGGGTCGATCGAGTCGAAGCCCCCATGGGCGTAGATCGTCTCAATACGTGTCCGCACATTGAGACCGTCGTCGTCCTTCTTGAACTGCTCATTGGCGTTCAGCGGGGTGTAGTGCCCCATGCCCCACTGGCCCTCGCCACGGTGGCGGGTCACCTTGCGGGCAGCGCCGACGCGCGGCGCGACGGCGCCGGCGGACTGGGGCTCGACCGGGTCGGGAGTGGTGGCCATAACAGACGTCCTTCGGGCAGGTGGTACTGACGAGGCCGCGCCGGCTCAGGCCTCGGACCTGCACGCACCCACGTTGACCTGCGAGTTCGCAGCAGGAGGTGGGGGTGGTGATCGTGGCTCTGAGCGCTCGCGCAGTCGGGGCGGCAAGAGGAGCGGCAGGGTGGCGCCGGGTGCGGTGGCGGCGGCTGGGGTGGAGCTCAGATCACCGGACAGATGGCGCTGGACACGCGAAGGAGATCGACGTGGAGTCGACCTACCAGGGTGGTTCCGGCGCTAGGCATGGCAAGAGATTCGCACGCCGAGCGAGGCCCGGTCCACTGGTGTCCAAAAGATGGACGAGTTTGTTCCGTATCGCGAGATGCGCCGGAGAGTCGCATGGCCCGGCGGTTGCCGCCGTGGGTGACTGCGCATGGCCCGTCCGGGACGACGGACGGCCCGTTCGAGGCGAGGGGGGCCGCAGGCTCCGGGCCGCCCGATACCGTATGCGGTGTGCAAGCACCAGGTGGGACCAGTAGAGCGGGGGCCGAGCGACCCTCCCGACGACGGGGCAAGGGCGCCCGCCGGGCGGCACGGCGCTCGAACTGGCAGGCCACGGCCTGGGCGCTGATCAAGGACACCACCAACACCTGCGTCGAGTACCGGGTCACCGGGCTGGCCGCCGAGGCGGCCTTCTTCACCCTGCTGTCGATCCCGCCGCTGCTGCTCTGCCTGGCCGGCACCCTCGGCTACCTGGACGACCTGCTCGGCGCCGGCACCATCCAGAAGCTCCAGCAGGACATCCTGACGGCGGCCGGCACGGTGCTCTCGCCCGCCTCGATCAACCAGACCGTCAAACCGCTGCTGCTCAACGTCTTCTCCAAGGGCCGCCCCGACCTGATCTCGATCGGCTTCCTCTTCTCGCTCTGGTCCGGCTCCCGGGCGCTGTACATCTTCATCGACACCATCACCGTGATGTACGGCCTGGACGGCAAGCGCGGGATCGTCAAGACCCGGGCCATGTCGCTGGGCCTGTACCTCGGCGCCCTGGTGATCGGCTCCCTGGTGCTGCCGCTGCTGGTGGCCGGACCGGGGCTGGTGATGTCGGCGGTACCGAGCATCTCCGGACTGGTCAACGCGCTCTACTGGCCGGTGGCGATCGTGCTGCTGATCGTCTTCCTGACCACGCTCTACCACCTGGCGGTCCCGGCCAGCACGCCCTGGCGCGAGGACATCCCCGGCGCGCTGGTCGCGCTCGGCATGCTGGTGATCTGCAGCCTGCTGCTGCGCCTGTACCTGGTCCACTCGGTCGAGGGCGGCCAGACCATCTACGGCTCGCTGGCCGCGCCGATCGCGGTGCTGCTGTGGATCTTCGTGCTGGCCCTCGCGGTGCTGATCGGCGCGGCGATGAACGCGGCGATAGACCGTCGCTGGCCCAGCGTGGAGACCGCCGACGCGCGGGCCGAGAACGAGCGGGCCAGCGAGCAGCACGCCGCCGCCGTGGTCCGCGAGATCAGCGCCCGCCGGGCCGCCGAACGGGCCCAGCGGGCCCGGGCACTGGGCCTTGCCGAGGGCATCGAGGAGGAGGACGAGGGCGGCGAGGCGGACGAGGAGGCCCCCTCGGAGTACCCCGAGCGGTGGGCCGACTTCCTGGCGCCGGAGAACGTCCGGGGACGGCTCGGGCCCTCGCGCCGGCACAACCGGCGCGTCCAGCCGCCCCCGCCGGACACCGACCGCCCCGCGCCGCGGCACACCGCCCCGCACCGGCCGGCCGAGCCGCTGCCGGGCACGCCGGCCGAGCGGCCCGCGGAGCCGTGGGCGGCGGACGGGCGGTTCCCGGGGGAGCTGGGGCCGGTGGACTCGGCGCTGCCGAGCTACCCGCCGCGGCCGCCGTGGGACGGGTCCTGAGTCTCTCGGGGCTCTCTTCTCGGACGGTCCAGGAGGACGCGGAAAAAACAGGTGCGGGCGGGTGGCGGCGTGCTCTAGGCTGCCACCGCACGTGGTCGTCCACGTGATTGTCAGGCCGTGTGACGGCCCTGGAAGCAGAAGCAGGAGGCGGGCCCCGATGACTGTCACCGCGCTCACGGCTGCCCCGCGCAGCACTCGTACTCCGCTCTCCCTCCCGGCTGCCGGCTGACGATCGTTCAGCCCCCGGGACCATGCTTTCCTCCCGAAGGGCTTCACCGCGTTGTTCGACGCTCACGCGTTCTCCGTTTCCTCCTCTTCTTCGCTCCCCTCGCCTTCCCTCTCCACCTCCTCTCCCTCCTCTTCCTCCGCGCCTGACCCGGCGGCGTCCCCGCTGGCCGGCTACGGCTGGACGGCCGAGCTGGACGAGCTCTTCGCCCCGTTCGCCGAAGCGGGCCTGATCCCGGGTCGGCTGGCCCGGGTCGACCGTGGCCTGGCCGACGTCGTCATCGCCGATCCCGAGAGCGGTGAGCCGCGCACCGTGCGCGCCGACACCCGCGCGGTGGGCAGCGCCGAGACCATCGAGAACCCGTGCACCGGGGACTGGGTGGCGCTCGACCTCGCGGCCTCCGCCACCGGGGCAGGGCCCCGGGCCACCGTCGGCGCCCTGCTGCCGCGCGGCACCGCGATCATCCGCAAGAGCGCCGGCAAGGCCTCCGAGGGCCAGGTGCTGGCGGCCAATGTCGACACCGTGCTGATTGCGGTCTCGCTGGCCAGTGATCCCGACCTCGGCCGGGTCGAGCGCTTCGTCGCGCTGGCGTGGGAGAGCGGCGCACAGCCGCTGATCGCGCTCACCAAGGCCGACCTGGTGCACGACGCCGAGTTCATCCGCGAGGACGTCGAGCGGGCCGCGCCCGGCGTCACCGTCCTGGTGGTCAGCGCCGGGACCGGCGCCGGCCTGGACGTGCTGCGCGCCTGCATCGGCACCACGACGGCACTGATCGGCCAGTCCGGCGCCGGCAAGTCCACCCTGACCAACGCGCTGGCGGGCGCGGAGGTGATGGCCGTTCAGCAGACCAGGGACGCCGACCAGAAGGGCCGGCACACCACGACCACCCGCGAGCTGTTCCCGCTGCCCGGCGGCGGCGTGCTGATCGACACCCCCGGCCTGCGTGGCGTGGGCCTCTACGGTGGCGAGGGCCTGGACCAGGCGTTCGCCGAGATCGCCGCACTGGCCGAGGAGTGCCGCTTCGACGACTGCTCGCACCGCACGGAGCCCGGCTGCGCGGTCCGGGCCGCGCTCGCCGACGGCACGCTGCCGGAGCGCCGGATGGACAGCTACCTCAAGCTGCAGCGCGAGAACGAGTGGATCGCCTCGCGCACCGACGCCCGGCTCGCAGCCGAGCGGGCACGGGTCTGGAAGCTGCGCACCAAGAGCGCCCGCGACCACATCCGCCCGTGACGGCAGCTGCCGGTGACCGCAGCCGTCCGTGACCGCAGCCGCCGGTGACCGCTTCGGGCCGGCCGGTGCACCCGGCCGGCCCGGCCGACGGTCATGTCCGATTCCCGCCAGTCCGGTGTCCCGTCGCGGCGCACACTGGTCCTGTGATCGATGACGAGACGCGGTACCGAGCGGTGGACAGTCGGGACGCCCGCTTCGACGGGGTGTTCTTCACGGCGGTGACGAGCACCGGCATCTACTGCCGGCCGAGCTGCCCGGCGGTCACTCCCAAGCGGGTCAACTGCACCTTCTACCCCACCGCCGCCGCCGCGCAGGGCGCCGGCTTCCGGGCCTGCCGGCGCTGCCGTCCCGACTCGGTGCCGGGCTCGCCGGAGTGGAACCACCGCGCCGACCTGGTCGGCCGCGCGATGCGGCTGATCGGCGACGGCGTGGTGGACCGCGAGGGCGTGGCCGGCCTGGCCGAGCGGCTCGGCTACAGCGCCCGGCAGCTCCAGCGCCAGCTGACCGCCGAGCTGGGCGCCGGCCCGATCGCGCTGGCCCGCGCCCAGCGCGCGCAGGCGGCCCGGCTGTTGCTGCAGACCACCCGGCTGCCGGTCACCGAGGTCGCGTTCGCGGCGGGCTTCGCCTCGGTGCGGCAGTTCAACGACACCGTGCGGGAGGTCTACGACCGCACGCCGAGCGGCCTGCGGGCCGAGGCGCGCGGCACCGGGAGCGCCACCGGCCCGGATGCGGCGGTGGCCGGCGCGCTGAGCCTGCGGCTCGCCTACCGGGGGTCGATCGACACCGGGCACCTGATGGACTTCCTCGCGCTGCGCGCCGTCCCCGGCGTGGAGGAAGTGGTCACCGGCGCCCGGGGCGTGCGCACCTACCGCCGCACGCTGCGCCTGCCGCACGGGCAGGCGATCGCCGAGGTCGACTCCCTGCCGCTCCCCGGCCCGACCGGGGGTGCGGGGCGGGCCGACCGCGGCTGGCTGGACTGCCGGCTGCGGCTGACCGACCTGCGCGACCTGACCACCGCCGTGCACCGGCTGCGCGCCCTCTTCGACCTGGACGCCGACCCGCAGGCGGTCGCCGAGCAGCTCGGCGCGGATCCCGTGCTCGGCCGGCTGGTCGCCCGGCGCCCCGGACTGCGCTCACCCGGCCACGTCGACCCGCACGAGCTGGCGGTGCGCGCGGTGCTCGGCCAGCAGGTCACCGTGGCCGCCGCCCGCACCCTGGCCGGCCGGCTGGCCGCCCGCTACGGCACCCCGCTCGCCGTGAGCGCCTCGCGGCCGGACGCGCGGGGAGAGCCGAACGGCGGGCTCAGCGTGCTCTTCCCCGAGGCGGGCGCGCTGGCCGACGCCGACCCGGCCGACCTCGCGATGCCGGCCTCCCGGCAGCAGGCGCTGCGCGGCCTGTGCGCGGCGCTCGCCGACGGCACCGTGCGGCTGGACCCCGGCGTGGACCGCGAGCAGGCCGCCGAACAGCTGCTCGCGCTGCGCGGCATCGGCCCGTGGACGGTGGGCTACCTGCGGATGCGGGCGCTGGGTGACCCGGACGTCTTCCTGCCCGGTGACCTCGGCGTGCGGCACGGCCTGGTCCGGCTCGGCGTACCCGGCGACCCCAAGTCGGCCGCGGCGGCGGCGCTCGCCTGGTCGCCGTGGCGCTCGTACGCGGTGCACCAGCTGTGGGCGACCGCGTCGGACGATCGGTAGGCCTGGTCGGAGAAGCCCCAGCGCTCGGTCGGACAAGCCACAGGCGTGGTCAGACGAGCCCCAGCGCCTTGGCCAGGTGATCCAGGCCGGGGAGCGCCGCCATGACCGCGTCGTGCTCCTCGGGGGAGAGCGTGGCCAGTGCGCCCGCGATGCGGCGCTCGTGTGCGCGCTGCCAGTCGGCGAGCTGCTGGTGGCCGGCCGCGGTGAGCGCGATCCGGGCGGTACGGCGGTCGCCGGGGTCGGCCTGGCGGTCCACGAAGCCGGCGTCCAACAGCTTGCCGACCAGGCCGCTGACGGTGTTCGGCGCCAGCTTCTGACGGGCCGCCAGCTCGCCGACCCGCAGCGGTGCGGCCGCCAGCGTCTGCAGCAGCTCGACCTGCGCCATGGGCAGCGACTCCCACGGGTAGTCGGTCCTGATGCTGCTGCGCAGCGCGCGGCGCAGCCGGGTGACGACGTCCGTCAGCCGCTGCGCGCGCTCGATGGCCAGCGCCTCCTCCAGCGCCGAGCCGAGCTGCCGGGCGGCGTCCTGGTCCTGGGCGGGAGCGGATCCGCCGGTGCGGCCGGGACCGCCGGTGGGGTCGGGACCGCCGGTGGGGTCGGCCGGATCAGCCTGATCAGCCGGGTCGGTCGGCGGCAGGGGGCGGGGCGCGGCGGACATGGGCGACAGCGTAGCGGTTCGCCGCAGCCGATTCCGCGTCGGACCGGCCCGGACGGGGCCCCGCGCGCCCCGTCCGGACACGCCTGCGCCCGCCGGTCCGGGCCGTCTCCGTGGAGACCTCCCGGGCCGGCGGGCGCAGTCCTGGCCCGGCTCGCGCTACGACGGCAGCGGCTTGGCGCCGCGCTCCGCGAGCATGTTCGTCATCAGCTGGATCTCCGAGGTCTGCGAGGCCACCATCGAGTCCGCCAGCCGCTTCTCCGCCGCGTTCTGCGCCACAGCGGCGTAGGCCTGCGCCATCGCGATGCCGCCCGTGTGGTGGTTGAGCATCAGCTGCAGGTAGAAGATCTCCGCCGCGGTGCCGCTGAGCTGCCGGAGCTGGTCCAGCTGCGTGTTGGTCGCCATCCCGGGCATCAGCGAGCCGTCGTGCGCCTGGTAGGGCGCCATCTTCATCCAGGCCATCGGCGGGGCCGAGGAGGCCTGGGTCAGCCCCCACTGGTCGAGGTAGCCCATCATCATGCCCCGCTGGTTCGCCTGGGTGTTGATGATGTCGAAGGCCAGCCCGCGCACCTCGGCGTTGTCGGTCCGGTCCCGGATGATGAACGACATGTCGATCGCCTGCTGATGGTGCGTCGACATGTCGCGCGCGAACCCGGCCTCGGGCGAGTCGGTGGCCGGCGCGGACACCGACGAGCCGGAGGCCGAGGAGCCGCTGGCGACCAGCGCCGGGACGCCCAGGCAGAGCGCCACGGCCGCCGCCAGCGCGGCCGGCCACCAGAGCGTGCGCCGCCGCTCGGGCGCGGTGACGGCACCGAGGGCGCCGGTGTCCGCCGGCTCGTCCAGCTCGTCCGTCTCGTCGAACCCGGGCAGGTCGTCGTCGTCGGCCGGCGGCTCGGCGCCGCTCTGCGCGGCGGCCACTACATCGCCCCGTCGCTGCACGACGCGCCGGGCTCCTGGGTCTGCGGGCCCTGGACGTACTTGGTGAAGAACTCGTTCACCCGCGGGTCCTTGGCGCTGTCCAGCACGAGCTGGGTGCCCCAGGCGGAGAGGGTGATGGTGCCCTTCTCGGTCGGGTACGGGCTCATCATCGAGTACGGGGTGACCTTGACCTTGTCCGACAGCGTCTTGATGTCGTCCGCGGTGGCCTTGTCGTTGTAGGTGACCCAGACCGCGCCGTGCTCCAGCGAGTGCACCGCGTTCTCGTTCTGCACCGGCTTGTCGTAGATGTTGCCCATGCAGGTCAGCCAGACCGGGTTGTGGTCGCCGCCGACCGGCGGGGTCTGCGGGTAGTTGACCGTCCCCTGCACGTGGTTGCGGGTCAGGCCGGTCCAGGTCTGCACGCCCTGTATCGGCGCCTTCGCGGCGGCGACCTGCTTGTCGTGCTTCTTGTTGGCGTCGATGACGACGTAGCTGCCGACGCCGACGGTGCCCGCGATCAGCACACCGGCCACCGAGAAGGCGATGACCTTCATCCGCTTCTCGCGCCGCTGCTCCTCCGCCCGCAGCTGGGCGATGCGTTCGCGGCGGTCGGCCTGCTTGCCGCCCTTGGCCTTCGCCGAGCGGTTGGTCACCAGCGGCTCGTCCGACTTGGCGGCGCCGGTGCCCTTGGCGCCCGGGCCGTCGTTGGTCTGCTTGGAGGCGGAACCCACGGAGATCATCCTTGTCCCCGCCGGCGGTGTGTGCGCACGGCGGAATGAGGTGTAACAGGGAGGGGTGGAGACCGCGGGCCGGGCGAAGGGCGGACACCGTCGGACGGGGACCGTCGAGCGGAGAGCTGCGAACGGGGACCGTCGGAGTACGGGGTGCGCCCGGGGCCGGGCCGGCGGGGGTTCCGCCTAGGTCCGGTTGACCTGAAGCAGGTGGAGATCGGGGGTGGTCGTCGGCCACGGTTCGGTGTCCGCCGGGCGGACCACCGGGGCCGGGGCGAGCGTCACCAGCAGGGGCGGATCGGCCTTGCCGGGGTGCGGCGGCGCGTTCGGCAGCTGTGCGTCCTGGCCACTGAACGGGTGGCTGGAGCAGCCGTCGCCGGGCCGGCGATCGGGGTCGCTGACCATGCACAGGATCGGCTGGAGGGGCTGCTGCGGTGCCGCGTGGGCCTTGCTGGTGCGCGCCTTGCCGGGGTGGGACGGATCGGCCCGGCCGGCGTCGACGGTGGCCGGGGTCGCGTCCGACGGTGTCGCGTCCGCCGGGGTCGCGTCCGAGGGTGTCGCCGACACGGTGTGGACGGGCGCCGGGGTGGGCAACGGCGTCGCGGCGTGCACCGGGCCCGCGCAGGGCAGCGCGACCAGCAGGGCCACCAGGAGGCCGACCAGCGGCAGGACCCATGACACGCCGACCGGGCGGCCGGCGAAAGCGGCGCTCCCCGGCTTCGGTCGGACAGGTCCTGGCGCGGTCATGCGCACATATTAATCAGCCAGATGGGTGGTGGGGTCCCCCTTATGGGTCGCTTCTTTTGGCCGAAACCGTGCCGGATCGGGTGTTTCCCCGGCGGAAGCGTGATCGTCGCCTTCGTGGGGAAAGCCCGGACAGCGGCCGACGCCGTGGGCAGAATGACCAGGTGGCCCACCCCCGCAGCTGACCCGCACGCACGCTCGCCAAGCGACGAGGAGCCGGAAGATGACCAACCAGGGCGCCCCAGCACAGCGCCGCCCGGAGGACGGGGACGCGCGGGACGGTTGGTGGGCCCACGTCTACGAGGGGCCGGCCGGCCGACTTCCCGATACCCCGCAGGCGGCGGGCGGGGACAGCAGCGTGGACGACTGGTTCGACTCGATCGCCTCGGCGGTGGGCCTGATCGGGTCGCAGCGCTCGGCGGAGGCGGAGGCGGAACCGCCGGCGGCACCAGCACCGGAACCGGAACCGGAGCTTGCCCCCGAGGCCGAGGCCGAGGCCGAGGCCGAACCCGAGCCGAAGCCCGCGCCCGCCAAACCGGACCTCACCAAGCCCGCGCGTCCCGCTGCTTCCACACCTGCCCCGGCCCCTGCGCCTGCCCCGGCTTCCGCCCCCGCCCCCGCGCCGCACGTCGGCTCTCGCCCGCCGACCTACGGCCCCGAGCCCACCGTGCTGCCCGCCGCGCTCCCCGAGCGCGCGTGCGCCGTCGTCCCCGACACCGTCCTCGACGGCGCCCAGTACCCGGGCTTCACCCTGCGCGCCGCCTCCGTACGCGGCGACTCCGCCCGCTACCGCGGCGAGCCGCGCGGGGACGCGCTCCTGGTGACCCGCTTCGGTGAGGCGCCGGACGGCCTGGTGCTCGCCGTCCTCGGCAGCCGGGCCCGGCCCCGGGTCGACCCGCGCGTCGACCCCGCCACCGAGGCCGACCCGGCCCAGCCGCTGCCCGACACCATCCAGCAGGCCTGCGCCCACCTGGCCGAGGCGATCGGCCGCTCGTGTGGCGAACTCGCCGCCGACCTGCGCGAGGGCGCCCGCGACCGGCTGCGCTACGGGCTCCAGCGCCTGACCGCGCGCGCCGCCGCCGGCCTGCGTGCGGTGGCGCCGGACGCCGGGGCGCTGCACTGCCTGCTGATCTCCCTCGATCCGGCGGCCACCCACCGGGCCGCCTTCGGCCTGGGCCCCGGCGGCCTCTACCTGCTGCGCGCCGGGCACTGGATCGACGCCTACGCCGCCCGCTTGCTGCACCACCCGGACGGCCCGGCCGCCGTGCCCGAGCCGCGCCCGTTCCGGTTCCGCCTGGTCCCGGTGACGCCCGGCGACATCCTGCTGCTCTGTTCGCCGGGCCTGGCCGAGCCGATCGCCGAGGAGCCGGCCGTCGCCCACTTCCTGGCCACCCACTGGTCGCACCCGCACCCGCCGGGCACGGTCGACTTCCTGCGCCAGGTCCAGGTCCGCGCCAAGGGCTACGCGGACGACCGCACGGCCGCCGCCCTCTGGTCCGACTGACCGGTGATCAGCCCGCGGTGGCGGCGGCCTGCTTCAGCACCGCCGCCACCGTTCGCACCTGCGGGCACGGTCAGCGCTCGGCGGGCAGCCACTGCGCCAGGTCGTCCGCAGCGGCGAACAGGCGCGGTGCCAGGACCGTGAGGTGGGGCGGCGGATCCTGACGGGTGGGTTCGAGATGGAGGGTCTGGACGCCGTCGGCGCTCTCCCCGGCCGGTGCCGACGGCTCGGCCGGCTCCTGGAAGCCCGCGAAGCGGTAGGCGACCTCCATCATCCGGTTGCGCTCGGTGCGCCGGAACCCCGCGGTCAGCGCCACCGCGGCGCGGGCCGCCTCGTCGGTGAGCCAGCGCAGCAGCGCGGCTCCCACCCCGAACGAGACCACCCGGCAGGAGGTGGCCAGGAGCTTGATGTGCCATGCTCCGGGGCGCCGTTCGAGCAGGATCACGCCGATCGCGCCCTGCGGGCCGAACCGGTCGGTGAGCGAGGCGATCAGCACCTCGTGCTGGTCGTCGGCCACCAGCGACCGCAGTGCCTGGTCCGAGTAGTGGACCCCGGTGGCGTTCATCTGGCTGGTGCGCAGGGTCAGTTCCTCGACCCGGGTGATCTCCTCGTCGCCGGCGCGCTCGATCCGCAGCCGCAGGGCGAGCGAGGACAGGAACGCCTCGTCGCTGCCGGTGTGTTCGGCGCGTTCGGCCTCCCGCAGCCGGCTCGCCTGGTACATCTGGCGGCGACGGCGGGCGTCGGTGGTGACCACGGCCGGGCTGAACTCCGGCAGCGCCAGCAGGGACTGCGCCTGCTCCGCCGGGTAGCAGCGGACCTCGGGATGGTGGAAGGCGACCTCCGCCCGCTCGGCCGGCTGGTCGTCGACGAACGCGATCGCCGACAGCGCGAAGTTCAGCTGATCGGCGATGGTGCGCACGGAGGCGGACTTCGCGCCCCAGCCGATCTGCGGCAGCACGAAGTACTCGGCCAGCCCGAGCTTCTCCAGGCGCTCCCAGGCGACGTCGTGGTCGTTGCGGCTGGCGACCGACTGCAGGATGCCCCGCGAGTCCAGCCCGACGATGACCTCGCGGATGGCGTTGGGCACCTCGACGACGTCGCCCTCCAGGACGGTGCCGCGCCACAGGGTGTTGTCCAGGTCCCAGACCAGGCACTTGACGGTGCTGTGCTGTTCCGTCACTTGTTCGCTCCTCCTGTTGTCCCGGTTGCCGAGGGTGTTCCGGCCGTGCTCACACTTCCCACAGCGTCACGGTCCAGGCGGCCACCGGGCTGTTGCTGAGCACGAGAATGTGCTGCCCGGGTGCCACCTCCCCGGTGGCCAGCAGACGGTCCAGGTTGAGGACCACGTCCATCGGGCCCAGGTGGCCCAGCCGGGTCAGGTGCTCCGCGCAGACCGGGTGGATCGGCAGGCCCAGCGTGACCCGGTAGAAGTCGTAGGCGCTGGCGGTGACGTTCTGCATCAGGGTGGCGGCCACGTCGCCCTTGGCGAGCCCGGCGTCCGCGAGGACCTCGTCGACCAGGCGGCTGAGCCGGGTGCGGCTGTGCATGGCCAGTTCGAAGGAGTAGCGGTCGTTGTCGGCGCACTCCTCGCGCCACTGCGACCACGGCCGGTGCTTGTACTCCACCTTGAACAGGTCGTGGAAGGAGCTGTCGGTCTCCATCCGGTGCGCCTTGAGAACCGGCCGGCCACCCTTGACCAGGGTCATCGCGAACGCCCCGTCCCCGATCACGGTCACCGGTCGGCGGACCCGGTCGGCGGCGGTGGGCCGGCTGCCGTAGGTGATCAGCACGCTCTGCCGCGCGGGGTCGCCGAGCAGCAGGTCCCGGCCCAGGCCCCAGGCGGCGGAGGAGCCGGCGCAGCCCAGGCCGTCGATGGTGAACGGGAAGGTGCCGTTCAGGCCGGCCAGGTGCGCGGTCTTCCCCGCGTCCGAACCGATCAGGACGTCCGGCGCCCGCGATCCGATGTGCAGCAGCAGGTCGGGGACGGTCGACTGGGTGGCCATGAGCTCCCGGCAGGCCCGGGCGGCGAGTTCGGTCGGCTCGGTGTCGGGGAAGACGCCGACCTCCTCGATGCCCGCCTGCCCGGCGAACTTCAGCTCCTCCTCGCTGAGGTGGGCCAGCTCGGGAAGGTCCGCGACGGGCACCCGTTCCGGTGGCAGCAGGCAGTAGATCGCGCCGATTCCAATGGCCGCGGTCGCGGTCGTCATCGTTCCCTCTCCAACGCTTGTTCGGCGAGAATGAGCTGGCAGATCTCGTCACTGCCCTCGATGATCTGCATCAACTTGGCGTCCCGGTAGGCCCGGGCCACCGGTTCGCCGTCCACCGAACCGGCGGAGGCGAGGACCTGCACCGCGGTGGCGGCGGCCTGCGCCGCGTGGCCGGCACAGGCGTGCTTGGCGAGCACCGAGGCGCCGGTGAGCTCGGGGGAACGGGCGTCCCAGCAGTCGGCGGCGTGCTCGCACAGCCTGGTCGCGCTCTGCTCCGCGACCACCAGCTCGGAGATGTGACGGGCGATCAGCTGGTGCTGGGCCAGGGGCTTGCCGAACTGCTCGCGGCTGCGGGCGTGCGCGACGGCGGCCCGCAGGCAGCTGCGGATGATGCCGACGCAGCCCCAGGCGACCGACATCCGGCCGTAGCTGAGCGCGATCGTGGTGAGCAGGCCGAGCGGCTGGCTGGTACCCGCGAGCACGCGCGCCGCCGGCAGGCGGACGTCGTCGAGGATCACATCGGCGTGCCCGGCGGCGCGGCAGCCGAGCGGCTGGGCGACGGGTCGTACGGTCACGCCGGGCGTGCGGGTCGGCACCAGCACGGCCGCGGCGCCGTCGCGGTAGCGGCCGAACACCAGCACCAGGTCGGCGTAGGCAGCGGCTGTGGACCACACCTTGTGCCCGCGGACCACCACGCTGTCGCCGTCGTCGGTGATCGTGGTGCTGATCGCGGACAGGTCGCTGCCGGCCTGCGGTTCGCTGAACGCCACCGCGGCGAGCTGCCCCCGGGTGAGGCGGGTCAGCTCCTCGGAGCGCTGCTGCCGGGTGCCGAACCGCTGGATGGTCCACGCGGCCATCCCCTGCGAGGTCATCACACTCCGCAGCGAACTGCACAGGGCCCCGGTGTGGGCGGTGAGTTCACCGTTCTGGCGGCCGGACATGCCGCGCCCGCCGAACTCGGCGGGAACCTCGGCGCACAGCAGGCCCTCGGCGCCGAGCCCGCGCAGCACCTCCAGCGGTATGGCACCTGCCAGATCCCAGCCGGCGGCCCGGTCGCCCACCGCCGCGCCGATCATGGCGGCCGGGTCGTCACTCACCGGTGCCGGTCCCGGCGAGCCGCAGCACGAGCGCGGTCATGCTCGTCACGGTACGGAAGTTGTCCAGCCTGAGGTCCGGCCCCTCGACGGTGATGCCGAAGGCCCCCTCGACATGCATCACCAGTTCCATCGCGAACATCGAGGAGACCGCCCCGGAGGCGAACAGGTCGGTGTCGGTCTCCCAGCTGAGCTTGGTCCGCTCCTCCAGGAACCGCTTCAGTTCGGCCTCGACGTCCTCCGCCGCGAACTGACGGGCCGTGCTGGACTCGCTCATCTGGTTTCCTCTCAGGGCTTCTTGTGGACGAGGGTGAGGCCGTCCGCGACGGCGAGCATGGAGATCTCCACGCGATCGTCGTCACGCAGCCGGGTGTTCAGCTCGCGAATGGCCAGGGTGTCGGGGTCCTGCGCGGCCGGATCGACGACCTTGCCGAAGAAGAGCGTGTTGTCCAGCACCAGCAGCCCGCCCGGGCGCACCAGCGTCAGGCACTGCTCGTAGTAGCGGGGGTAGCCGGCCTTGTCGGCGTCGATGAAGGCCATGTCGAAGCTGCCCGCGCCGCCCTGGTCGACGAGCCGTTCAAGGGTCTCGCCCGCGTCCGCGAGCCGCAGGTCGATCCGGTCGGCGACTTCGGCCCGCTGCCAGTAGCGCGCGGCGATCCGGGTCCAGCGCTCACTGATGTCGCAGGTGACCAGGGTGCCCCCGGGCGGCAGGGCGCGTGCCATGCACAGGCTGCTGTAGCCCGTGAAGGTGCCGACCTCCAGCACCTTCGACGCGCCGGTCAGCCGGACCAGCAGGGCGAGCAGCTGTGCCTCCTCGGGGAGCACCAGCATCGCCTGCAGCATGGGCATCCCGGCGGTCTCGGCGCGCAGGTCGCGCAGCACGTCGTCGTCGCGCAGCGACATCTGCCGGATGTACTGCTGGAGTTCCTCGGTCGAACCGAGCTGATCAGCCATCAGATCGCACCCGGGTAGCTGTAGAAGCCGCGGCCGCTCTTGCGTCCGTGCTCGCCGTCGCGCACCTTGCGCAGCAGCAGTTCGCACGGCCGGCACCCTTCGTCGCCGGTCCGCTGGTGCAGGACCCACAGGGAGTCGACCAGGTTGTCCAGACCGATCAGGTCGGCGGTGCGCAGCGGCCCGGTGCGGTGTCCGAGGCAGTCCTGCATCAGGGTGTCGACGTCCTCGGCGGTGGCCCGGCCCTCCTCGACGACCCGGGCCGCGTCGTTGATCATGCGGTGCAGCACCCGGCTGGTGACGAACCCGGGGCCGTCGCCCACGAAGACGGGTCGTCGGCCGAGCGCCTCCAGCAGGCGGGCCACCGTGTCCATGGCCGGGTCGCCGGTGCGCGGGCCGCGGATCACCTCGACCGTCCGGATCAGGTACGAGGGGTTCATGAAGTGCACGCCGACCAGGTTCTGAGGGCGCGGCAGCTGTGCGGCGAGCTCTTCCACCGGGATGGAGGAGGTGTTGGTGACGAGGGCCGCACCCGCTCCCACGACCGCGTCGGCCTCGGCCAGCACCTTCGCCTTCAGGGCCGCGTCCTCGGTGATCGCCTCGATCACCACCTCGGCGCCCCGGCAGTCGGCCACGACGCCGCTGATCGTCAATTCCCCGTGCGCGACGTCGGGCTGGGCTCCCAGGAGCTGGGCGGTCCGCAGCTCCCGGGTGACCCGGGCCCGGGCCCCGGCCCGCTTCTGCGGATCGGTGTCGATCAGGAGTACCGGCACACCGTGGCTCACGGCCAGGGCCGTGATGCTGGTGCCCATGACGCCGGCTCCCAGCACGGCCAGCCGGGGAGCCGGCTCTTCCTTACTCACCACATACCTCCGCTGACTCGCGGTTGACACCGACGGACGGCTCGTTCGGATACCTGTGGAGACCCGGGACCGGGACTCCGGTTCGTGCACGCGCAGGGGGGGATTGGTGCTTGGCTCAGCAACTGGAGCAGTTCGCCGGTGGATCTCGTCGGAGGCGGTTCAATTGCCCCGTCCGACACCGGCATCGGGGTTAGGGATCACGGCACCCGGCGGATCGCCCCGACTCATCTGGATCAGCCCCCGGTCGCACACGGATCTTCAGAGTGCGCCATTCTGGAAGCACTCTCCGGTTCTACTGTGCTATGGCTCTCAAAGGCTCGGCTGCCCCCTGCCTCGATCCACCAGCGCGGGACTCTAGCACGGTGGTTCTCGGCAGCGCCAGGGTGATTCGTGTGAGTACCGCCGGAAGTGCCCGGAGTGCCGGGCCGACACCTTGATCTCCCGTCAGATGGCGGATGGCGGTCCGGCGCGACGTGTTCCACGGGCGAGTTCGCCGGTCCGGCGGCCCGGTGCCGTGGCTTGTGGCAGGCCTGGTGGCAGGGTCCATGATGGACCGAGTGCCCCCCATCGATCGTGATCCAACACCCTTGCCGCGTCTTGTTGCCGGATGTTAGGTTGCCGGAGGTGAAGCAAGCTGATGGGGGATCGGCCGCCTCGGGCGGCCTTGGACAGTGATGCTGACAGGGGGGCTCGCAGAGCTATCTGCTCGTCTTACGAGAGTTCATTCGCCGAGGGTTTGATCCGCGTAGCCAAAGAAGGTCGGCATTTCGGTGTCCGCGTATGAGTGCAACGTGTTGATGAATCCGTAGACGCACTTCATGCGCCCGCTCACACCCGGCATTTCCAGGCCGGGTCCTGACGAATTCACCCGTGCTGTCCCGCTGCGCCGGGCAGTGCTTTGGGCTGTCCGCCGTATCCCGTTCGAGAAATGACCTTGACGACGAGACGAAGGTTATGGACGACAAGTGTGCTCTTCCGCTGAATCCGCCCGTACCGGAACAGGCGGCTCTGCCGGCCGCTACGGCTGGTGCGGAACGTCCGGACAGGCAACTCTTCGTCCTGTCCGCCAGAACCGAGGGCGCACTGCGGGAGCAGGCGCGGCGGTTGGCCGTGTTCATCCGCGAGGAAGGGCCCGCGGCGGTGGATGTCGCGTTCACCCTGCGCGTCGGCCGTGAGGCGATGCGGCACCGGCTGGCCTTCGTCGCCGGTGACCGCGCCGAGTTGCTGGACCGGCTCGACGCCTGCGCCGAAGGCCACTTCGGGAACGGGGTGCACCTCGGCGGCGCGGAGCGGCCCGCCGCGGGGTCGCGCGGCGCGGCCTGGCACGACTACCTGCGCGCGCTCTGCGCCGAGCGGGATCTGGAGGCGCTCGCCCAACTGTGGGCCGAGGGCGCGGACATCGACTGGTCCGGGTTGCCCTCCGCACGCCGGGTCGGGCTGCCGACCTACCCCTTCGAACGGGCCCGGCACTGGGTCGGTGCCCCCGACGGGACCAACGGGACCGCCCTGCCGGACCGGGGCCTCCCGGCCTCCGATGGCTCCGCCTTCGTCAAGCAGCTGACCGGGGCCGAGTTCTACCTCGCCGACCACGTGGTCGGCGAGGAGTGCGTGCTGCCCGGTGTGGTGTACCTGGAACTGGCACGGCTGGCGGCGGAACGCGCCCGGGGCGCCGGTCAGGTGTGGCGGATCGACGATGTCGTCTGGGCCGCGCCGGTCGCCCTGAGGCCCGGTCAGCGCTACGACCTGCGCGTGACGGTGGACCCTGCGGGGGAGTTCGACATCGCCGGAGCGCACCCGCACGCGCGCGGCCGGGTGGTGTTCGGCCAGGACGGCCCGCAGGAGGGCGCGGATCCCGGGCGGGTCGATCTGGCCGCCGCGCGCGGCAGGTGCGACCGGACCAGGTCCCGGCGCGAGTGTTACGACTACTTCGACACGCTGGGTTTCCACTACGGTCCGAGCTTCCGGGTGATCGAGGAACTGGCCCTCGGGGACCGCGAGGTGGTGGCCCGGCTGCGCCGGCCCGAGGTCGGGGAGCACCGCTTCCACCCCTCGCTGCTGGACGGCGCGCTGCAGGCCGCCGGCTGGCTGGTGTCCGGCTCGGTGGCACACCTGCCCTACTCGATCGGATCCATCCGGCTGGCCGGCGAGCTCGCCGACACCTGCTACGCGCACGCCGTGCTGGTGGAGAGCGGCGCCGAGGGGCAGGTCTTCGACATCAGCCTGACCGCCGAGGACGGCACCGTGCTCGCGCGCATCGAGCGGTTCACGCTGCGCGCGGCGGGGCGCTCCCAGCCGCGGGTGCACGCCTTCGAGCCGGTGCGCCGGGAGGTCGCGGCCACGGCCCGCGGTGCAGCGCTCCCCGCGGTCGGGCTGCTGGCCGTGCTGGACACCGGTGACGGCCGGGCGATCGCACTGCGCGACGAACTGCTCGCCCTGGCGCCGGGGTTGCCGGTCCAGGTCGGCGACCCCGGCACGGCTTCGCACGTCGTCGCGCTGGCCGCGGCCGGCGGGGTCGACGAGGCCGTGCGCAGTGGCTTCCACACCGCCCTGGAGGTCTGCCGGGCCCGGATCGCGGACCGGGGCGGACCGCTGCGCTACCTGTACGTCCACGGCGAGGAGGCCGGTGCGGCCGGTGCGGTGCACGCCGCGATGGACGGTTTTGCCCGCTCGATCGGGCAGGAGCACCCGGGGATCCGGATGACCGTGCTCGCCCGGACCGGCTCGCAGTCCACGTCCGGCGCCGGGCCGGCCCGGCTGGTGCTCGCCGAACTCGACAGCCCCGAGCCGGAGTTGCGCGTCGAAGGCGCGCGCCGCACGGTCCGTGCCTGGCAGCCCCTGGAGTTGCCCGCAGTCGGCCCGACCTCGCCGCTGGCCCGGGACGGTGCGCACCTGGTCACCGGCGGCACCGGCAAGCTGGGCCGGCTGGTCGCCGAGCGTATCGCCCGCCACCCCGGCGCCGGGATCGTGCTGGTCAGCCGCTCGCAGCCGGACGCGGAACTGCCGCAGGGCTGGGTGCATCTGCGGGCCGACGTCGGCGTCCGCGAGGATGTCGAGCACGTGGTGAGCGAGGCCCGGCGCAGGTTCGGGCGGATCGCCGGGGTCGTGCACGCGGCGGGCACGCTGCGGGACTCGCTGGTGCTGCGCAAGAGCGCGGCGGACGCCGAGGCGGTGATCGCGCCCAAGGTGCGCGGCCTGGTCCTGCTGGACGAGGCGACCCGGGAGGACGACCTCGACTACTTCATCGGGTTCGGCTCGACCGCCGCGGTGTTCGGCAACGTCGGGCAGAGCGACTACGCCTTCGCCAACAGCTTCCTCTCGCACTACCTGGAGCAGCGCCGCCAACAGCGCCGTCCCGGCCGCACGCTGGCGGTGGACTGGTCGCTGTGGCGCGACGGCGCGATGACCATCTCCGCCCAGGCGCGGCAGGCGATGCGGCGCGAGTTCGGCATGGAACCGCTGCCGTCCGGGGCCGCGCTCGACGCGCTGGAAGGCGCGCTGGCCAGTGGGGTCTCCCACGTCCTGCTGACCGCGGGCGACCAGGAGCGGATCGCCGCGGCACTGGACCGCGGGCCCGTCGCCGAGCACGAGCACGAGCAGCGGCAGTCCGGTGACCCCGCCCCGGTGCGGCCGGACGGCGCCGCCGAGCAGCTGCGGGCCGCCACCGAGGAGTTCCTGCGCGCACTGCTGGCCGTCGAGTTGAAGATGCCGGCCGAGGACATCGACGTGGACGAGGCCTTCGACCACTACGGCATCGACTCGCTGCTGGTGATGAGCCTCACGCGGGAGCTGGAGAAGCACTTCGGCCCGCTGTCCAAGACCCTGTTCTTCGAGTACCTGACCGTCGGTGAGCTGGCCGGTTTCCTGATCGAGCAGCACGGCGACGCGCTGCGCGGCCTGACCGGCCGCGGACGTCAGGACGGGGCGCAGCGGTCCACGGGCGAGCAGGCCGCACCGGCACCCGCTCCCGCATCCGCCCCGGCCCCCGCCCCGGCGTCTCCCGCTCCCGCTCCCGGGGCGGACGAGATCGTGATCGTCGGGGTGGCCGGTCGCTACCCGCAGGCCGACGACCTCTGGCAGTTCTGGTCGAACCTGTCCCAGGGCCGGGACTGTGTCGAGGAGGTCCCGAAGGACCGCTGGGACCACGACCGGTTCTACGACCCGGACCGGGAGGTGTCCGGCAAGGCCTACGCCAAGTGGGGCGGCTGGCTCTCCGACATCGACTCGTTCGACCCGATGTTCTTCCGCATGTCCCAGGTGGAGGCGGAGCACATCGACCCGCAGGAGCGGATCTTCCTGCAGACGGTGTGGCACCTGCTGGAGGACGCCGGCACCTCCCGCGCGGCGCTCTCCCGCGGCCGCACCGGGGTCTTCGTCGGGCTGATGTACGGCCATTACCAGCTGTACGGAGTGGAGGAGGCGCTGCGCGGGACCGGCACCGCGACCTCCTCCTCGTACGCCTCGGTGGCGAACCGGGTCTCGTACTTCTTCGACTTCGACGGGCCGAGCATCGCCCTGGACACCATGTGCTCGTCCTCGCTGACCGCGGTCCACCTCGCCTGTCAGGCGATCCGCAACGGGGACTGCGACGCCGCGGTCGCCGGCGGTGTCAACATCTCCAGCCACCCGCTGAAGTACCTCCAGCTGTCCAAGGGCGGGTTCCTGTCCACCGACGGCAGGTGCCGCAGCTTCGGCGAGGGCGGCGATGGCTACGTGCCCGCCGAGGGAGCCGGTGCGGTGCTGCTGAAGCGCCGTTCGGCGGCCGAGGCGGACGGCGATCGCATCCTCGCGGTGATCAGGTCCACCGCGGTGAACCACGGCGGGGCCGGCAAGGGCTTCAGCGTGCCCAATCCCAGGGCGCAAGGGGTGCTGATCGGTGAGGCGCTGTCCCGGGCCGGCCTGACCCCCGCGGAGCTGGACTACCTGGAGGCGCACGGCACCGGCACCTCGCTCGGCGACCCGATCGAGATCACCGGACTGGTCCGCGCCTTCCAGGGCCATGACCTGGACGGCGTGCGCATCCCGATCGGATCGGTCAAGTCGAACATCGGGCATGCGGAGTCGGCCGCGGGGATCGCGGCGATCACCAAGGTGCTGCTCCAGCTGCGGCACCAGGAGCTGGTGCCCTCGCTGCACGCCGAGCGGCTGAACCCCCATCTCGACCTGGCCGCCACCCCCTTCCGGCTGCAGCGCGAGCGGGCCCCGTGGCCGGCGCGGCTCGACGCCGCTGGCCGCCCGCTGCCGCGCACCGCCGGGATCAGCGCGTTCGGAGCGGGCGGCGGCAACGCCCACGTGATCCTGGAGGAGTACGTGTCGTCCCCTGAACCCGTTGCGGAGCAGGCCCCCTACGTCTGTGTGCTCTCCGCCCGTGACGAGGAGCGGCTGCGCGACCTCACCACGCAGCTGGCCGACCACCTGCGCGGTGACGGCCGCGAGGCGCACCCTGCGGCGATCGCCCGCACCCTGCAGACCCGCGAGCCCATGGCGCAGCGGCTGGCCGTGGTCTTCGACGGCGTCGACGGGCTGTTGGCCGACCTGGAGCGGTACCTGGCCGGGGAGGAGTCCCCGCGGGTGCGGACCGGCCGGGCCGCCCGTTCGGCCGCACCGGCCACGGATGCCGCCGTGCACGAGCTGGCCGCCGCCTGGGTGCGCGGCGCGGCGGTCGAGTGGCCCGGCGGCGGACCGCGGATCGCGTTGCCGGGCTATCCGTTCGCCCGTGACCGCTGCCGGCTGGCCGCCGCCGACTCGGTGGGTGCGCTCTCGCCCGCCTCCTCGTCCGAGCCGTCGCCCGCTTCGCCCGATTCGCCGCCCGATTCGCCGTCCGAGTCGCCGTCCGAGCCGTCGCCTGCGTCGCTCGCGTCGCTGTCCGAGTCGTCGCCCGTGCCCGCCGTCGGTACCGACCTGGTCGGCGAGGTGCTGCTGTCCACCGACACCCCGGTCATCGCCGGTCACCAGGTGCAGGGCCGCTCGCTGCTGCCCGCACTGGCGTACTTCGACCTCATCGCCGCCGTGTTCCGCGACCACGGCCACGACGTCGGCGAACTCGTCTTCCGCGATCTCACCGCGCTGCGACCGCTGGATGTGACCGAGGGACCGTTGGCGGTGGCGATCCGGTGCACGGCCACCGGTGCCGGCCGCTGGCAGGTGACGATCGGCGACGGCCGGCCCTATGCGAAGGCCGAGGTCGCGCTGACGCAGCCCGGGTCCTTCCGGGAACGGCTGGACGGCCCCGCGTCCGGCACGCCCCAGCCGCTCGACGGGATCTACCGGCGCGACGGCGGCAACGGCCAGCAGTACAGCGGTGCGGCACGGGCAGCCGGCCGGCTCTGGACCGATCCCGAGCAGCTGGTCGCCGAACTCACCGCGCCGCCCGGCGACCACCTGCTCCACCCGGCCCTGCTGCTCGGCGGCGCGGTCGCGGCCGGGGCCCTGCTCGACACCGGCGGCCAGGCGTTCCTGCCGCTGCACGTGGCCGCCTTCCGCGCGGCCGGCCCGCTGACCGGGCACTGCACCGCGCGGGTGCGCCGCTCGGCGGTGGTGCGGCGTGGCGAGGTGGTCCGGCTCTCGGTGGACTTCTTCGACGAGGCCGGCCGCCAGGTGGCCGAGCTGTCCGGGCTCTCCAGCAAGGCGGTCGGGCCGCTGGCCGCCGACCGGCCGGCCGCCGCTGTCCGCCCGGGTGCCGCGCCCGCCGGCTCCGCGGCCGCCCCGGCCGCGATCGGCCGGGCGCAGGAGGGCCTGCGGCGCCTGCTGGCCAGGCGGCTGAACCGTGCCCCGGAGTCGATACCGCTCGACTCCGGCTACTACGACCTCGGCATCGACTCGGTCCAGGTGCTGGAGCTGGTCGACGAGTTGGAGGCGGCGGTGGGCCGGGAGCTGGACCCGACGCTGCTGTTCGAATTCACCACGATCCGCGGACTGGCCGCCCACCTGGCCGAGCGGTATCCGCAGGCGTTCGGTGCGTCCGATGCCGCCGATGCCTCCGGTGAGTCCGGTGAGTCCGGTGCGCCTGGTGCCGCCGACGCGTCCGGCTCCGCCGAGGCGGACCGCCCCGGGCGGTCGAGCGCACTGAGCCGGCTCATCGCGGATACCAGCATCCCGCCGGCCCCGGCCGCGACCGGTCTGTCCGCGGACGAGCTGGACCGTCTGATCGCCGCACGGGTGCTGGCTCGGCTGCGCGAGTGCGGCGCCTTCCAGGACGGTGCCGCGCAGTCGCTGACCGCGCTGGCCCACCGGCTGTCGGTCCAGGACAAGTACCGGCGCTGGCTCACGGAGGCCGCCCGGATGCTCGCCGCCGCGGGCCTGGCCCGGCTGCACGGCGACATGCTCGAACTGGCTGGCGAGCAGCCGTCGGCGGACCCGGGCCTGTCGTGGGCGGCGGTGGCCGAGCGCTTCGCGGCAGACCCCTACTGGAGCGCGCAGCTCTCCCTGGTGGGGGAGTGCGTCGACCGGCTCCCGGAGATCCTCTCCGGAGCGCTGCCCGCCACCGATGTGCTCTTCCCCGGGGGTTCGCTGGCCAAGCTCTCCGCGGTGTACCAGGGCAACGCGGTGGCCGACCGGCTCAACGAGGTGGTGGCCGAGGTGGCGGCGGCGGCGGTCCGCGACCGGCTGGCCGGGACCGCCGGCACCGTCAAGGTGGCCGAGGTCGGCGCCGGGACCGGTGGCACGACGGCCGTCCTGCTGCCCTGGCTGGACGAGCACGCCGACCGCGTCGAGTACTGGTTCACCGACCTGTCCCCGGCCTTCCTGGACCAGGCGGAGCGCCGGTTCGGGACGGGGCGCGAGTACCTGCGCTACGGCCGCTGGGACGTGGAGCAGCAGACCGCCGGTCAGGCGCTCACCGGCGGGCAGTGCGATGTGATCGTGGCGACCAACGTGCTGCACGCCACCCGGGACATCCGGCTGGTCCTGCGCAACCTGGCCGCGGCGCTGCGCCCGGGCGGGGTCCTGGTGATCAACGAGGTCACCCGCAAGTCCGCCGCGCTGACCCTGACCTTCGGCCTGCTCGACGGCTGGTGGCGCTACGACGACGAGGACGTCCGGATCCCCGGCGCCCCGATCCTCTCCGGCCCCAGCTGGGCGCAGGTGCTCGGGGAGAGCGGTTACCCGCAGGTGTGGCGTCCGGTGGCGGCGCCGGACGCGTTCGGCGAGGTGTTCGTCGCCCGGCGGTGGACCGATGTTCCGGCACCGGCCGGCACCCGGCTGCTGGGCCGGCGCTGGGAGCCCGCGGCGGTCACCGTGGGTCAGCGTCCCTCGGCGGTCGCGGTGTTCGGTGCGGGGCCGGCGGCGCGCCGGCTGGCCGAGGCCCTGCCGCACGCGCGGCTGGTCGGGTCCGTCGCGGACCTGGACGACCGGTTCGACGCGCTGGTCGACCTCGGTGGCCCGGAGCTCGACACGTGGCTGCCGGTGGTGCAGCGGATGGCCGCCCGCGCGGCGCTGCTGCTCGGCGTGGGAGCGGGCGACGCCCGGGCCGGGCTCTACCGGATGCTGCAGAGCGAGTACGCCCGCGTCCGCTCCCGCTACCTGGAGATCGACCCCGCCGACCCGGACCTGGCGGACCTGGTCGCGCGTGAGCTGGCCGATGCGGGCGACGACAGCGAGGTCAGCTACCTGGCCGGGGTGCGGCAGCGGGCCGTGCTCACCGACCTGCCGGTCGGCGTCGGCGGCCCGGTCGGGTTCCCGGCCGACGAGGTCCTGCTGATCACCGGTGGCACCAGGGGGATCGGCCTTGCCCTGGCCCGGCACGCCGTCGACCAGTGGGGCGCCCGCACCCTCGTGCTGACCGGCCGCGAGCAGCTGCCGCCGCGCGAGGAGTGGCACCGCCACAGCGCGGACACCCCGCTGGGCCAGAAGCTGCTCGGGCTGCGGGAGTTGGAGCGCGACGGCGTCCGGGTGCGGGTGCTGTCGCTGCCGCTGGGGGAGGACCCCGCCGCCGTGCCTGCGGCACTCGACGCGGTGCGGCGGGAGTACGGGCCGATCGGTGGCGTCCTGCACGCCGCCGGGCTGGTCGACCGGGAGAACCTCGCCTTCGTGCGCAAGCCGGTCGAGGCGGTGCGTGCGGTGCTGGCGCCCAAGGCGGCCGGTCTCGACGCGCTGGTCGGGGCCGTGGCCGGCGATCCGCTGCGATTCTTCGTCCTGTTCTCCTCGGTCGCCTCGTCCGTCGCGGCCGCGGCCGTCGGCCAGAGCGACTACGCGATGGCCAATGCACACCTGGACGCCGTGGCCCGCGCCAGGCCGCACGGGCTGCCCCTGGTCAGCGTGGGCTGGCCCAGCTGGCGGGGCACCGGGATGGGCACCGAGCAGCCCGGTCCCGGCTACCGGGCCACCGGCCTCGGCGCACTCTCCGAGGCCGAGGGGCTGCGGCTGCTCGACCACGTCCTGTCCACGGGGGCCGGACCGGTGGTGCTGCCGGCGATCGTCCCGCCGCAGTGGACCCCCGAGGCCCTGCGCAACCGCAGGCCGGGCTCCGTGGCGGCAGCACCGGCCCCGCAGATGCAGACCGCACCGTCGCGGCACCCCCTGGAGGAGCTCCCCGTGGCACAGCCCGCCCTGGCGCAGGCCGAATCCTGGCTGCTCGACCTGCTGGCCGAACAGCTGGGCTTCGACCGTGGCCGGCTCGCGGCCGACGTCCCGATCAGTGACTACGGGACCGACTCGATCATGATGGTGCAGATCCTGCGGCTGGTGGGCGGTCGCCTGGGCGTCGAGCTCGACCCGTCGGCCCTGCTCGACCAGCCCACCGTGTCGGCCTTCGCCGGCTGGCTGGCGGACCAGCACGGACCCGAGCTGGCAGCGGTGTTCGGCGCCGCGCGCGATACGTCGGCGGCTCCGGCCGTGACCCTGCCCGCCACGACCGTGACCCTGCCCGCCGCGAGCGCAACCCTGCCCGCCGCGACCGCGCCGCGCCGTGGCGCCACGGCGGACGAGCCGTTCGCCGTCGCGATCGTCGGCATGTCCGGCCGGTTCCCCGGCGCCGAGGACCTGGACGCCTACTGGCGGCTGCTCAGTGAGGGCCGCTCGGCGATCGCCGAGGTCCCTGCCCGGCACTGGGGCCGCGCGACCGGCTACAGCGCGGGGCTGATCGAGCGGGACGGGTTCGATCCCGGCTACTTCCACCTCTCCGACGCCGACGCCGCGGCCATGGACCCGCAGGCACTGCTGCTGCTGGAGGAGACGCTGTTCGCGTTCGCGGACGCCGGCTACCCGGCCGCCGACCTCAAGGGACGGGACATCGGCGTCTACGTCGGCGGCCGCACCCGGCACGACCCCGCCGAGCACGTGCTGGCGCGCAGCCGCAATCCGGTGGTCGCGGTCGGCCAGAACTACCTGGCCGCCAACCTGTCGCACCACTTCGACCTGCGCGGCCCGAGCATGGTCGTGGACACCGCCTGTTCCTCCGCCCTGGTCGCGCTCTCCCAGGCGGTCCAGGCCCTGCGGGCGGGCGACGCCGAGGCCGCCGTGGTGGCCGGGGTCAGCCTGCTGCCCGACGCGGGCGGTCACCGGCTGTTCGATCAGCGCGGACTGCTCAACCAGGAGCCGGAGTTCCACGTCTTCGACCGGCGGGCCCGCGGGTTCACCCCGGCCGAGGGCGTCGGTGTCCTGCTGCTCAAGCCGCTGGCCGCCGCCGAGGCCGACGGTGACCGGGTGCATGCGGTGGTCAGGGCGGTGGCGGTCAACAACGACGGCCGCACCGCGGGACCGGCGACACCGAACCCGGCCGCGCAGCAGCGCGTCATGGCCGGTGCGCTGGCCCGGGCCGGGACCGACGCCGCCGACGTGACCTACATCGAGACCAACGCGGCCGGCTCGGCCATCCCGGACCTGATCGAGCTCAAGGCGATCCAGGCCGTCTACCGCAACGGCTCCGACACGCCGTGCATCCTCGGCTCGGTCAAGCCGAACATCGGCCACCCGCAGTGCGCCGAGGGGATCGCGGGCGTCATCAAGACCGTCCTCATGCTGCGCAACCGCCGGATCGTGCCGTTCCTCAGCGGCCAGCAGCCACTGGAGCACTTCGATCTCGGTGCGACGCCGCTCAGGTTCGAGCGCGCCCTCGTCCCGTGGCCCGACGCCCCGCTGGTCGCCGCCGTCTCCAGTTTCGCGGACGGTGGCACCAACGCCCATGCCATCCTGGCCGCCTGGGACGGCAGCGGCACCCGGCGGCCGCTGGAGCGACCGCGGCTGAAGCGGCGGCGGCTGCCGTCCGCCGGCGCCGAGCGGTTCGCGATCGTCGGCCTGGCCGGGCACTACCCCGGTGCGAGCGACCTGACGGCCTTCTGGGAGAACCTCAAGGCCGGCCGCGACAGCGTCGGCGAGGTGCCGCCCGGGCGCTGGCCGACTCCCGCCGGGGAGCGCGTGTCGCGCTGGGGCGGGTTCATCGAGGACGTCGACCGCTTCGACGCCGACTTCTTCCGGATCTCCCGCCCCGAGGCGGAGATCACCGACCCGCAGGAGCGGTGGTTCCTGCGCACCTGCTGGGAGGCGATCGAGGACGCCGGCTACACGCCGGCAACGCTCGCCGCCGCCAAGGGCCCCGACCGGCGCCGCGCGGTCGGGGTGTTCGCCGGAGCCATGCACAAGGACTACACGCTGGTGGCGGCCCAGGCCCCCGCCGCGGTCCCGCTGAGTCTCAATCAGGGGCAGATCGCCAACCGGGTCTCCTTCGCCTGCGACTTCCACGGTCCGAGCATGACGGTGGACACGCTCTGCTCCTCCTCGCTGACCGCGCTGCACCTCGCGGTGGAGAGCCTGCGCCGCCGCGAGTGCGAGGTGGCGATCGCGGGCGGGGTCAACCTGTCGCTGCATCCCGGCAAGTACCGCACCTACGGCATGGTCGGCATGCACTCCTCGGACGGCCGCTGCCGCTCCTTCGGACAGGGTGGCGACGGCTACGTGTCCGCGGAGGGGGTCGGCGCGGTGGTGCTCAAGCCGCTGGCCGCCGCCGAGGCCGACGGCGACCACATCTACGCCGTCATCGCCGCCACCGCGGTCAACCACGTCGGCGCCACCAGCGGGTTCAGCGTGCCCGGTCCGGTCGGCCAGGCCGCCGTGATCAGCGCCGCGCTGGCCGCGGCGGGCGTGGACGCGCGCTCGGTCGGCTACGTCGAGGCGCACGGCACCGGCACCGCACTGGGCGACCCGATCGAGCTGAAGGGGCTGACCACCGCCTTCGCCAGGGACACCGGTGACACCGGGTTCTGCGCGCTGGGCTCGGTGAAGTCCAACATCGGGCACGCGGAGTCCGCGGCGGGGATCGCCGGCCTGACCAAGGCGGTGCTGCAACTGCACCACCGGACCCTGGTGCCCTCGCTGCACGCGGACACCGTCAACCCGCTGCTCGACCTCGACCGCACGCCGTTCCGGCTGCAGCGCGAGACCGGTTTCTGGCCGGCGCCGCCGCAGGGACCGCGGCTGGCGGGCCTGAGCTCCTTCGGTGCCACCGGCGCCAACGCGCACGTCGTGCTGGAGGAGTACGTGCCCGCCGGGCCGGCCCCCGCCGGTGCCGCCGAAGGACCGGTCCTGGTCCCGCTCTCCGCCCGCACCGAGGACCAGCTGCGGCAGGTGGCCGCGCGGCTGCGGGATCGCCTCGCCGGACAGAGCGCCGGCCACGTCCTGCGCGAGGTCGCCCACACGCTGCGGACCGGCCGGGTCGAGTGGGGGGTGCGGGTCGCCGTCGTGGCGCATGACCTCGCCGAACTGGTGGACCTCCTCGATGAGTTCGCCGCATCCGGGGTCCGCCCGCAGCTGCCCCCGACGGAGCTCGGCCAGCAGGCCCGGCACTGGGCCGAGGGCGGCACGCTCGACCGGGCGGCCCACGACGGGCCGGATCGCCCCCGCCGGATCAGCCTGCCGACCTACCCGTTCGCCGGGGAGCGGCACTGGATCCCCGGCGCCGGCGAGGAGTCCCGGGACGCCGCGCTCCCGGCCGCCTTGCCGTCGATCGCCGTGCCGCCGGCCGCCGTGTCGTCGGCTGCCGTGCCGCCGGCCGCCGTACCGGTGCCGCCGGTGGCGGGACTGCTGACCGCGCCGCACTGGGTACGGTCGGCCGCGGTGCCGGGCCCGGCAGCCGGGCGGGCGGCAGCCAGGGTGCTGATCGTGGCGCGGCGCACGGGCGTTCCGCTCGCCGCCGCCCTGGCGGAGCACTACCGGCGCTCCGGTGCCGTCGACGTGGTCGAGTGCCCGCTCGGCGGTCCCTACCCGCTGGACGGTCCGGCCCCCGACCGGGTGCACCTGGTGGCCGGCGCGGCGCCCGTCGGGCCGCAGGCCGAGGCCGAGCACGAACTCGCGCTGCTGCGCCTCGTCAAGGCGCTTGCGCAGGTCGGGAGCGCCCGGCGCACGGACCTGTTCGTCGTCACGCAGGACACCCAGGCGGTCAGCGGCGAGCCGAGCGGGTGGCACGGCGCGGGTCTGGCCGGGCTGGCCTACTTCGCGGCGCGCGACTCGGGCCGGTTCGCCGTCCGCAACCTGGACGTCTCCGGCGCCGACCTGACCACCCCGGACTCCCTGGCACAGCTGGCCGCCCTGGTCGCCGCCGAGCCCCCGGCCCCGGGCGGTGAGCTGGTCGCGCTGCGCGGCGGGCACCGGTACCGGGTGGAGGTCCGCCCGGTCGACCTGCAGGCGCCGGCGGACCGGGCGCTGCCGGGGATCCGCAGGGGCGGCAAGTACGTGGTGGTCGGCGGCAGCGGTTCGGTCGGCCGGGTCGTCAGCCGTCATCTGCTCGACCAGCATGCCGCCGAGGTGATCTGCATCGGGCGCAGGCCGCAGAGCGACCCGGCGGTGCGCGAGGCGCTGGCGGACGGCCGGGTCGGCTATCTGCGGGCCGATGTCACCGATCCGGTGCAGGCGCGGCAGGTGATGGCCGAGGCGAAGGCCGCACTCGGGCAGATCCACGGCGTGCTGTTCGCCGGTGCCACCGCGATCACCGACGTCTCCGGCGCCCTCGGCGCCCTCGGTGAGGACGAGTTCCGCGAGCACTTCGACATCAAGTCCGCCGGTGGCCGGCACGTGTACGAGGCGGTGGCCCAGGAGCCGCTGGACTTCCTGTGCTACTTCTCCTCGGCCCAGGCCTTCGCCTTCGGCGGAGCCGGCACCCACGCCGCCTACGCCGCCGGGATCACCTTCGCCGACGCGTTCGCCCGGGCCGTCGGGCGGACCTCGGCTTTCCCGGTCGGCATCGTCAACTGGGGTGCCTGGCGGGCCTCGTTCGGCGAGGCGGCCGGGGACTTCCCGATGCTGGGCTTCCTGGACGACGAGGAAGGCGCTGCCTGCTTCACCACCGCCGTCCAGCTGCTGCGCGGGGGGCGCCACCGGCAGGTGGTCTGCATGCGGGCCGCCGCCGCGCGTCCGGCTCCCGCCGTGAGCCCCGCCGCCGTGAGCCCCACCGCCGTGAGCCCCACCGCCGTGAGCCCCGCCGTCACCGCGGCCGCTCCGGCCCCGGCCCCGGCCAGGGACGCCGACCGGCCGCGCGCCATCCGAAGGCTGCTGGTCGAACGCCTCGCCAGGACACTGCGGGTGTCGGCGGCGGACCTGTCACCCTCGGTGGCCTTCTCCGACCTGGGCGTCGACTCGATCACCGGCTCCACCTTCGCCACCCAGATCGGCGAGGAGCTGGGCGTCGAGCTGAACGCCGCCGCGCTGTACGACTTCACGTCCATCGAGCGGCTGGCCGACCATCTGCTCGACCTGACCGAGGCGCCGGAGCCGGCCGGCCCGGTCGCTCAGCCCCCGGCGGCGCAGCCGCCGGAGCCCGCTCAGCCACCCGCACCGGACGATCTGATCGCGCTGCTGGAGGCACGTTTCGCGGCCGGGGAACTCTCCGCCGCCGAGGTGCTCGACCTGCTCGACGCCGAGTTGGCCACGAAGGAGCCACGATGAGTACCGCAGAGTTCCGGGACATCCTCGACCGGTACGCCACCGGGGCGGTGGGTGCCGAGCAGGCGCGCGCCATGCTCGCGGCCCGGCGCCCGGAGCCGGCCCCTGGTGCCGCGGCTGCGTCCGGGCAGCAGACGGATCCGCAGGCCGGCCACCCGGTGCCCGAGGACGGCACCCGGACGCTGGACATCGCGGTGGTCGGCATGGCCGGCCAGTTCCCCGGAGCGGTGGACGTCCGCGAGTTCTGGCGCAACCTCACCGAGGGCCGGGTGGCCTATGGCGAGCTGACCCCGGACGACATCGGTCCGCAGGAGGGCGACGGGTACCGCTGGGGCGGGATCCTGACCGAGCGCGACAGCTTCGACCCCGAGTTCTTCGGGATCAGGCCGCACGAGGCCGATCTGATGAGCCATCACCAGCGGCTGCTGCTGCAGGAGAGCTGGCACGCGCTGGAGGACGCCGCGCTCGACCCGAGGACGCTGGCCGGCTCGCGTACCGGTCTGTTCATCGGGGCCGAACCGACCAGCTACCCGCACGAGTCGTTCACGGGTGCCTCCGACGCCCTGGTGGCCTCGCGCCTGTCCTACTTCCTCGATCTGCGCGGAGCCGCGCTGGTGGTCAACACCGCCTGCTCGTCCTCGCTGGCCGCCCTGCACCTGGCCTGCCGGAGCCTGCGGTCGGGGGAGTCCTCGCTGGCGCTGGTCGGTGGCGCGAACGCCGGTCTGGACGCGCGCGGGCTCGACCTGCTGGTCAAGAGCGGCGCGATGTCGCCCAGCGGGCTGTGCCGCACCTTCGACGCGGACGCCGACGGCACGGTCTACACCGAGGCGGTGGCGGTCGTGGTGCTCAAGCGGCTGGCCGACGCGGTGGCCGACGGCGACCACGTGTACGGGGTCGTGCGGGCGACCGGGATGAACCAGGACGGCGCCAGCAACGGCATCACCGCGCCGAACGGCGTCGCGCAGGAGGAGCTGGTCCTCGACACCTACCGGGAGTTCGGCATCGCCGCCGAGCGGGTCGGATACGTCGAGGCCCACGGGACCGGCACCCCGCTCGGCGATCCGGTGGAGGCCAACGCGCTGGTACGCGCGTTCCGGCGGCTGACCGAGGAGCGGGGCTTCTGCGCCCTGGGCAGCGCCAAGGCCCACATCGGCCACACCGGCGCGGCCGCCGGGGTGGTGGGACTGATCAAGGTGCTGCTGACCATGCGGCACGGCCGGCTGGTGGGCATGCCGACCCACAGCCGTCTCAACCCGCTGATCGGCCTGCAGGATTCGGCCTTCGTGCTGGACTCCACGGTCCGGCCCTGGCAGCACCTGCCCGGCGTCCCGCTGATGGCCGCGGTGAGCTCCTTCGGACACAGCGGCACCAACGTGCACGTGGTGGTCGAGCAGTACCTGCCGGCCCTGGAGGCGGCGGCCGGGCGGGACGAGGACGGTCCGCAGGTGGTCCCGCTGTCCGCGCGCGATGCCGAGCGGCTGCGCGAATACGCGGGCGTGCTGGCGCGGTTCCTCGACCCGGAGCCCGGCCCCGCGGCCCCGCCCGGCCCGGCACCCGTGCGGCCCGGGGAGGTCTGCGCCATGGTGGCGGACGTCCTGGGCGTGGCGGCGGCCGAGATCGAACCGGACGGGCGACTGGACTCCTACGGCGTGCGGCCGCAGCAGTTCGCCCGGATCGGCGAAGCGCTGGACGCCGCCTTCGGTGTGCGGCTCGATGCCGGGCTCCTGCACGGGGGCAGCACGGCCGCGGAGCTGGCACAGCTGGTGGCGAACGCGGGCGGCAGCCCGGCCCGGACCGACCGCCCGGACCCCGCCGTCGATCCTGCGCCACGGCCGCTGCTGGCCGACGTGGCCCGCACCCTGCAGCTGGGCCGCACGCACCTGGCGGCACGCGCCGTGCTGGTGGTGCACGACATGGCGGAACTCGTCGCGGGGCTGCGCGCGGTGGCGCAGGGGAGCGGACTGCCGCAGAACGGCCGGCTGGGACACGCGGACGACCGCGGCGAGATCGTCCGGCTCTTCGAGGACGACGAGGACCTGCGGGAGGCGGTCGCCAGGTGGCTGGAGCGCGGCAAGCTCGCCCAGGTCGCCGAGCTGTGGGTGCGCGGCGGTCCGATCGAGTGGCGCGCGGCGCGGCGTGACGGCGTGGGGCGCAGGGTGCCGCTGCCCGGCTACCCGTTCGCCAGGCACCGCCACGGCCTGCAGGCCGTGCCGCCCACCGCGCAGCCGCAGCACGGGCTGGTGCACGAGCTGGTGGGCGAGCCGGCGGCCGGACCGCGGCCCGAACCGGTGCCCGAGGCGCCGGCCGGTCCGGCGCACGAGGCGTCGGTGGCGCCGGCGGCCGACCTCGCCCCCGACGAGCTGGCGCCGGCCATGGCGCGGCGGCTCGCCCTGCTGGCCGCGGAGATGATCGGGGCGGTGGGAAGCCTCGTCGACGCCGAGGAACAGCTGGACCGCTACGGGATCGACTCGATCACCCGCACCCGGATGAACCACGTGCTGGGCGAGGCGTTCCCGGCGGCCTCCCGGACGTTGTTCTTCGAGTTCGCCAAGGTCGAGGGGGTGGCCGACCACCTGGCCGAGCAGTTCCCCGAGGAGTGCCGGGCCTACCTGGGACGGGAGTCCACGCGGCAGCGGTCCGTGCGGCCGCCGGCCACCGCCGTGGCTGCCGCGCCTGCTGAGCCCGCCGCGCCCGCCGTGTCTGCTGCGCCCGCCGCGCCTGCTGAGCCCGCCGTGTCCGCCGTGTCCGCCGAGCCCGTCGTGCCTGCCGGATCCGCCGTGGCGGCGCAGGCTGCCGAGGCCGCGGAGGACGGCATCGCGATCATCGGGATGAGCGGCCGCTTTCCGGACGCCCCCGACCTGCGCCGCTACTGGGAGTTGCTGCTGGACGGCCGCTCGGCCGTCACCGAGATCCCGGCGCGCCGCTGGGACTGGCGCGAGCACTACGACCCGCGGCCCGAGGGCGCGGACGTGGTGCGCAAGAGCCCTTCCAAGTGGGGCGCCTTCCTGGACGGCTTCGACGAGTTCGACCCGTCGCTGTTCAAGTTCACCGACCAGGAGGCGCGCAACACCGATCCGCAGGTGCGGCTCTTCCTGCAGGAGTGCTGGAAGGCACTGGAGGACGCGGGCTACGCACCCTCGAAGCTGCCGCTGTCGCAGCGCCGGCGGATCGGGGTCTTCGCGGGCGGGGCCAAGCACGGCTTCACCCGCCACGGCTCGGAGGGCCGCCTGGAGATGCCGCGCACCTCCTTCGGCGACATGGTGAACCGGGTCTCGTTCCAGTTCGACCTCGGTGGACCGAGCAAGGCGGTGGACACCGCCTGCTCCTCGGCGCTGGTGGCGCTGCACGAGGCGGTCGAGAGCCTGCGGACCGGCCGCTGCGACCTGGCCCTGGCCGGCGCGGTCAACCTCTACCTGCACCCTTCGACCTATGTCGAACTCGCCACGGTGGGGCTGCTGTCGGACCGGTCCGACTGCGCGTCCTTCGGTGCCGAGGCCAGCGGGATCGTGCCCGGTGAGGGCGTCGGAGCGGTGCTGCTGAAGCCGTTGCGGCAGGCACTGGCCGACGGCGACCCGGTGCGGGCGGTCATCCGCGGCAGCGCCGTCAACCACAACGGACGGACCATCGGTTTCACCAGTCCGAGCGCCCAGCGGCAGGCCGACGTGATCCGTGAGGCGCTGCGCGACGGTGGTGTGGACCCGCGGACCGTCAGCTACGTGGAAGCCACCGCGAACGGCTCGGAGATCGGTGACGCGGTCGAGATGACGGCGCTCACCCAGGCCTTCGGCGACCGGACCGGCGTGGCCGGGCGGTTCGGTCTGGGGTCCGTCAAGCCCAACATCGGGCACGGCGAGGCGTCGGCCGGCATGGCGCAGCTGTTCAAGGTCGTGCTGGCACTGCAGCACCGCACCCTGCCGCCGACCAGGCTGCCGGCGGAGTTCAACCCCGCCATCGACTTCGACCGCCTGCCCTTCGAGCTCAGCGGTTCCGCCGTGGACTGGGACCGTGTGGCGCTGGACGGCTCCCCGGTGCCGCGCCGCGCGGGCATCACCGGCATCGGCGGCGGCGGTACCAACGCCCACGTCGTGATCGAGGAGGCGCCCGAGCCCCCGGCTGTCCGCACGGCCGCCGCGGGACCGGCGGTCTTCGTGCTGTCGGCGCACACCGAGGAGCGGCTCGGCGCCTACGTCGACGCGTGGATCGAGTTCCTGCGCGGTGGCGCCCGGGTCGATCTCGCGGACATCGCCTACACCCTGCAGGTCGGACGGGTGGACCTGAGCCACCGTCTGGCCGTCGTCGCCGCCGGCACCGAGGAGCTGATCGGCCGCCTCACGCGCTGGCGCCGGGGCCGCCCCGACGCCGCGGTGGTCTCGGCCACCGCCGCACGGGTGGCCGGTGCGGAGCTGGACGCCGCACTGCGCGAGCGCGACCTGGGCCGGGTGGCCGCACTGTGGGCGCGCGGAGCCGTGGTCGACTGGTCCGGGCTGCACGGCGCGAACGCGCCCCGCCGGGTGCCGGGTCTGCCCACCTACCCGTTCGAACGCCAGGTCTGCTGGATCGACGTTTCCGTTCCGGCCGGCCCGGCCGCCACTGTCGCCACCGCTGCCGCCGCCCCGGTCGGCGCACCCGCCCTGCCGGGCACCACGCAGGAGCCGGCCGGCCATCCGCTGCTGACCTCGGCCGTGCCGCTCGCCGACGGCGGGACGGTGTTCGGTGGCCGGGCAGCCCTGGCCACCGACCCCTGGATCGCCGATCACGCGGTGTCCGGCACGGTGCTCTTCCCGGGCACCGGGTTCGTCGACATGGTGCTGCACGCCGGCCTGGAGCTGGGCTGCGCGGAACTGGAGGAGCTGACCCTGCAGGCACCGCTGGTCATGCCGGCCCACGGCGGTGTGCAGCTGCAGGTGCTGGTCCAGGCCCCCGACGCCACGGGCCGCCGCGCGGTCGAGGTGCACTCGCGGGCCGAGGCCGAGGCAGGCGCCGCGCAGCAGCCGTGGACGCGGCATGCCGCCGGGCTGCTCGGCGCCGACGGCACGCCGGCCGGATTCGAGCTGGCCAGTTGGCCGCCGCCCGGCGCGCAGCCCGTACCGGTGGACGACTACTACCAGGCGATGGCCGATGCCGGATACGCCTACGGCCCGGCGTTCCGCGGACTGCGCGCCGTCTGGCGGCGTGATGCGGAGGTGTTCGCCGAGGCGGTGCTGGCGGACACGCCGGCGGGCGGCTACGGCCTGCATCCCGCCCTGCTCGACTCGGCCCTGCACGCCATGGGCTTCGGCGGCTTCGTGCGCAGCGGTGGCGGGATGCTGCCGTTCTCCTGGTCCGGGGTCCGGCTGTTCGCCCGCGGAGCCGGTGCGGTGCGCGTGCGGCTGACGGCGGCCGGGACCGACGCGGTCGCGGCCCGGATCGCCGACGCCACGGGGCGGCCGCTGGCCGAGCTGGACTCGCTGGTGCTGCGCCCGATCGCGCCGAGGCCGTCGGCCGCCGGCCCGGCGGCGCTCCCGGACGAGCTGCTGCGGGTGGGCTGGACCGCACTGCCGGTCACCGGCCGGGGCGCCGCCGGCTGGACCCTGCCCGGGCCGGACGACCTGGGCCTGGGAGAGGTGCTGCGCCGGGCGGGCGCCGAGGTGGGTGACGCAGGCGGTACGGCGCTGGTGTCGCTGTCCGCCGCCGGAGCTGATCCGGACCTCGCGGGCGCGATCCGCACGGCCACCGCGCGCGTGCTCGCCCTGGTGCAGGGCTGGCTGGCCGACGAGGCCCAGGCCGCGGCGCGGCTGGTGGTGGTGACGCGCGGCGCGGTGTCCGTCCGGGCCGGCGAGGACGTGGCGGACCTGGTGCACGCTCCGGTCTGGGGTCTGCTGCGGACGGCCCAGGCCGAGAACCCGGACCGGCTGCTGCTGCTCGATCTGGACGACGACCGGGCCTCGCTCGCCGCACTGCCGGCGGCCGTGGCGACCGCGCTGGCGGACGGCGAGTCGCAGCTCGCGCTCCGCGCGGGAGAGGCCCTGGTGCCGCGGCTGCTCCCGCTCGGCTCGAACGGCACGCTGGTGCCCCCGGCGGACGGCAGCGCTTGGCGGCTGGACACCACCGGTGCGGGCACCCTGGAGAACCTGGCCCTGCTGCCCTGGCCCGCCGCGCAGGCACCGCTGACGCCCGGTCAGCTGCGGGTCGAGGTGCGCGCCGCAGGGCTGAACTTCCGCGATGTGCTGGGCGCGCTCGGCATGTACCCCGGGGAGCTGACGCTGGGCGCGGAGGGCGCCGGCGTGGTCACCGAGGTGTCCGCCGGGGAGCACGGTTTCGCGGTCGGCGACCGGGTGATGGGCCTGTTCCCGAGCGGTCTGGGCCCGGTCTGCGTGGCCGACGCCCAGACGGTCGTGCGGATGCCCGCCGGCTGGTCCTTCGAAGAGGCGGCCTCGGTCCCGGTCGCCTTCGTGACGGCCTACTACGGGCTGGTCGACATCGCGGGGCTGGGCGACGGGGAGTCGGTGCTCGTGCACGCGGCCGCCGGCGGAGTCGGGATGGCCGCGGTGCAGCTGGCCCGGCACCTGGGGGCGCGGGTGTTCGCCACCGCGAGCCAGGGCAAGTGGGAGGCGGTCCGGGCGCTGGGGGTGGCCGAGGAGCACCTCGCCTCGTCCCGCGACCTGGACTTCGAGCAGAAGGTCCTCGCCGCCACCGACGGTGGTGGTGTGGACGTGGTGCTGAACTCGCTGGCCCGTGAGTTCGTCGATGCCTCGCTGCGGCTGCTGCCGCGCGGGGGCCGGTTCGTGGAGATGGGCAAGACGGATGTCCGCGACGCCGCGCAGGTGGCGACCGCGCACTTCGCCGTGCGCTACTGGGCGTTCGACGTGGTCGACGCGGGACCGCAGCGGATCGGCGAGATCCTCGCCGAGATCGTCGCTCTCTTCGAACAGGGTGTCCTCGACCTGCTGCCCCGGCGCGACTGGGACCTGCGCAACGCACCGGAGGCCTTCCGGTTCATGAGCCAGGCCCGCCACGTCGGGAAGATCGTACTGACGGTGCCCCGGCGGCCCGACCCGTCGCACACCGTGCTGATCACCGGCGGGACCGGCACCCTCGGCGGCCTGCTGGCCAGGCATCTGGTGACCGAGCGCGGTGCCCGGCAGCTGGTCCTGCTCAGCCGGCGGGGACCGGATGCCCCCGGTGCGGCCGAGCTGACCGCCGACCTGACCGCCGCCGGTGCGAACGTCACCGTGGTGGCCTGCGACGCCGCCGACCGCGACCAGCTGGCGCAGGTGCTCGCCGCGATCCCGGCCGGGCATCCGCTCGGCACGGTCGTCCACACCGCCGGCGCCCTCGACGACGGGATGTTCGACGCGCTGACCGGGGAGCGGCTCGCCCGGGTGCTGCGGCCGAAGGCCGATGCGGCGCTCAACCTGCACGAGCTGACCCGCGGGCTGGACCTGGCCGAGTTCGTGCTCTTCTCCGGCGCGGCCGGTGTGCTCGGCAACCCCGGCCAGGCCAACTACTCCGCGGCCAGCTCCCTGCTGGACGCACTCGCCCAGCACCGCCGGGCGAACGGGCTGCCGGGCGTCTCACTGGCCTGGGGCTACTGGGAGCAGGCGACCGGCCTCACCAAGCACCTCACCGAGGGCGACACGGGTCGGATGACCCGCGGCGGCCTGCTCGGGCTCACCTCCGCACGGGGGCTCGCGCTCTTCGATGTCGCGCGCGGCGCCGACGAGGCGCTCCAGGTGCCGATGCGGACGGATCCGGCCGCGCTGCGGGCGCAGGCGGACGCGGGCCTGGGGCACCCCCTGCACCGGGCCCTGGTCCGGAGCGTGCCGCGGCAGGCGAGCGTCGGGGCGCAGACCGGCGAGCCGGCGACCGGTGGGCTGGAGGGCCTCACCGGGCTGCCCGAGGACGAGCAGCACGCGGTGCTGCTCGACCTGGTGCGCCGCGAGGTGGCCGCCGTACTGGCGGTGGAGCCGGCCGACCTCGGACCCGAGGCCGGGTTCGTCGAGCTGGGCCTGGACTCGCTCACCGCGGTGGAACTGCGCAACCGCCTGGGCCGGGCCACCGGCCTGCGCCTGCCGGTCACCCTGGTCTTCGACCACCACGCCCCCGTCGCCCTCGCCGGCTATCTGCGTGAGCGGATCACCGCCGGGAAGGCGGGCGCGCGGCCGGCCACCGGCCCGGCGGGCGGTGACCGGCCGGTCACCGGACCGGCGGCCACCGAGGTCGCGCAACCCGCGCAGGAGATCCGCCGGCTGCTGGAGGACCAGGAGCTGGATCAGCTCGGCGCCGTCCTGCAGTTCGGCTGCCGCAGCGGGGAGGAGCTCATCGGCCTGGCGGCGAGCCACCAGGACCTCCTCGTGCACGGCGTGACCGGGGACAAGGAACTGGCCGAACGCGTGGAGCGCGCGATCGGTGAGCGCGGTCTGACGGACCGGGCCGAACTCTTCCTCGTGGACGGCCCGCTGGAACCCTTCCCCGGCCAGTACGACCTGGCCTTCGGTGCCGACGGCTGCTTCCGGGTCGAGAACAAGCAGGCGCTGTGGGCGAATCTCGACGCGGCCGTGGTGGACGGCGGCCAGGTGCTCCTCGCGGACTTCCTGTGCACGCTGAGCGGCGACCTGGTCGATGCCGGGGCCGGCCTCAGCATTCCCACCGCGGGCACCTGGTCCGAGGTGTTCGCCCGCAACCGCTTCGTGGTCGAGGAACTGATCCCCTACGACCTTCCGGACCAAGACCCCGACCTGGCCGAGCCGCTGCGCCGGGGCTGGATCCGCCACCACCTCTTCCGGTTGCGCAAGGTCACCGCGACCGCGGCGGAGGAGCGGCTCCGGCTCAACCGGACCCACCTGGCCCAGACCACCGCACATCCGCGCACCGAGCGCAGCTGAAGGAGATTCCACGTCAATGTCGTCCGACGTCAAGCAGACACTGTCGCAGCTCGCCGCCCGGATCCTGCACGCCTCCCCTGAGCAGGTGGCCACCGAGTCCTTCGCGGACCTGGGCCTGGACCTGACCAGGGCCGTGGAACTGGCCGAGGAGATCAACGCCCGGTTCGGCACCGCCCTGGCGACCAGCGCGGTCGCCGGGGCCGGTGACGCCGGCCGGCTCGCCGAGCGCATCGAGGCCGAACTCGCCCGGCAGGCACCGCAGGAGGCGGTGGCCGTGATCGGGATGCACTGCCGCACCGCCGGCGCCTCCTCCCCCGAGGAACTGTGGGAGGTGATCAGCCAGGGCCGGGACTGCACCGGTGCGGTGGACGATCCGGTCGCGCTCTCGCTCTTCCACGAGCACTTCCCGAAGGCGGCGGTGCCGAGCTACGGCGCCATGTCCGGGGCCGACCGCTTCGACCCGGCCTTCTTCCGGATCTCGCCGCGGGAGGCCGCCGCGATGGACGCGGCCCAGCGGGTCCTGCTGGAGTCCTGCTACCACGCGCTGGAGGACGCCGCCCTGGACCCGGCGGCACTGCGCGGTCAGGCGGTGGCGACCATCGTCGGCAGCACCGGGCTCGCCCCGCAACGGGAGTACTCCGCGCACGCGCTGATGGGCGCCGACACCAGCATCATGGCGGCCCGCCTGGCCTACCACCTCGACCTGGCCGGGCCCGCGATGACCGTGGACACCGCCTGTTCGTCCTCGCTCGTCGCGCTGGACGTCGCCCGGCGACTGCTGCTCGACGGTGAGGCGGACCTCGCCCTGGCCGGCGGCGTCTACGTGGTCAACCACCCGGGGACCTTCGTCACCATGGAGGCGCTCGGCACCGTCTCGCCCAACCGGGCCTGCCGGCCCTTCGACGCCGAGGCCGACGGCATGCTGGTCGGCGACGGCGTCGGTGTGCTGGTCCTCAAGCGGCTCTCCGACGCGGTGCGGGACAACGACCGGATCCTCGGGGTCGTCCGGGGCAGCGGGACCAACCAGGACGGCCGCACCTCGGGGATCACCTCGCCCAGCTCCGCCGCGCAGAGCGCGCTGCTGCGCGAGGTCTACCGCCGCAGCGGTGTCGACATGGACCGCCTGCGCTACATCGAGGCGCACGGCACCGGGACCAGCCTGGGCGACCCGATCGAGGTGCACGGCCTGGCCGAGGCGTTCGAACAGTTCACCGACCGCAGGCAGTTCTGCGCGATCGGTTCGGTCAAGGGCAACATCGGCCACACCATGGGGGCCGCGGGTGTGCTGGGCGTGATCAAGGTGCTGCTGTGCCTGCGCCACCACAAGCTCCCGCCGGCCGCCAACTTCAGCAGCGCCAACAAGGACGCCGACCTCGACGACAGCGCGGTCTACGTCAACCGTGAGCTGACCGACTGGACCACGCAGGCGGACGCCCCCCGGCTGGCCGGGGTCAGCTCCTTCGGCTACAGCGGGACCAATGCGCACGTGATCATCGAGGAGTACACCGCCCCCGCCCGCCGCGGCCGGGCGCTGCCACGGCGACGTCGCCAGCTCGTCCCGCTCTCCGCCCGGACCGACGCCCAGCTGCGGGCGAAGGCCGCGGCGCTGGCGGCACGGCTGGGGGAGACGGCGGCCGGCGACGAGGACCTGCAGGACGTGGCCTACACGCTCCAGGTGGGCCGTGAAGCCTTCGCGGAGCGGCTCGCGGTGTCCGCCGACACGATGGGCGAACTGGTCGAGCGGCTGCAGGACTTCGCGGACGGCGCCGACGGCGTCGCCGGCACCCACCGCGGGCAGGTGGCGGAGGCCCAGCCGGGCGGGCGGCCCCGTCCGGTGGCCGGGCGCGACGTGGACGAGATCGCGGCGGCCTGGAGCACCGGCTCCACCGTCGACTGGCCGCGCCTGCACACCGGCAGTGCCCCCCGCCGGATCGCGCTGCCGGCGCACCCCTTCGAGCGGGAGGTCTTCCCGCACGCCTGGGCGGACGGTGACCCCGCCGCCGGGGCCCCGGCCGGGCCGGGGCCGGCCGCCGGAGCCGTCGGAGCCGTCCCCTCGGTCCTGCCGCTCCTCGACGCGGCGGCCGAGGAGCACCTGCGCGCCGTCCCGACCGCGGACAGCCTCCAGAACGCGCTGCACTCCGATGTGATGGTGCGTGAACTGGCCTCGGTCTGCCGCCGGACACTGTTCGCCTCGCTGCGCCGGATGGAGGTCTTCGCGGAGCCCGGCGAGCGGCACAGCACACCGGAGCTGATGCAGCGGCTCGGCGTCGTGGACGGCTACGCGCGGCTGTTCGACGCGCTGCTCGGCATCCTCACCGACGAGGGCTACCTGCGTGCCCAGGACGGTGAACTCGTCACCACCGAACGGGTCACCGAACCCGGCGTGCTGCGCTGGGAGCCGGAGCAGCTGGCGGCCGTCACCGAGCAGGTGACCGCCGAGTACCCGGAGATGGACGGGTACGCCCGGCTCCTGATGGCCTGCCTGGAGGAGCTCCCGGACATCCTCACCGGTCGGCGCAAGGCCCACGAAGTCCTCTTCCCCGACGGCTCGTTCGACGCGGTGGAGGCCGTCTACCACAGCGATCAGGACACCAACGGCCTGGTGGCCCGGCTGGTCGCCGAGTACGTCCGGGCCCGGCTCGACGGCGACCCCCAGGCCTCCGTCTCCGTGCTGGAGATCGGTGCCGGTACCGGCGGGACGACCGCCGCGGTGCTGCCCGCGCTCGACGCCGCCGAGCAGCGGCTGCGGTACGTCTACACCGACATCTCGCGCAGCTTCACCTCCTACGGACGCAACCGCTACGGCAAGGACCACCCCTTCCTGAGCTTCGAGCAGCTGGACATCGAGTCCTCGCCGGTCGAGCAGGGGTTCACGGCCGGCGGCTACGACCTCGTGCTGGCCTGCAACGTGGTGCACGCGACCCGGCGGATCGACGACTCGCTGGCCCACGTCCGGCAGTTGCTGCGGCCGGGCGGCGTGCTGATCCTGCTGGAGACCACCCGGGTCCAGGAGTTCTTCACCCTCACCTTCGGCCTCATGTCCGGCTGGTGGGCGTTCGAGGACACCCGCCGGCTGCCGGGCTCGCCGCTGCTGAGCGTCGGCATGTGGCGCCAGGCGCTGGAGTCAGGCGGGTTCCACAAGGTGCGCAGCCTGTCGCTGCTGCCGGTGCGCGAGGACCAGGCCCACCAGGCCGTCGTCCTGGCGGAGCTGGAGGGTGCCGCCCCCGGCCCGGCCGTCACCGGGCCGGTGACAGCGAAGCCGGCCGCCGCCGGGGCCGCCCCGGCCCAGGCAGCACCCGCGGTGGCCGCGGACCCGGCGAACGCGCCGGCCGACGACGCGGAACCCGCCGAGAGCACCGGCTCGCTGGAGGACCTGGTCCGCGCCGCCTGGCGGGAGGTCCTGGGCGTCACCTCGGTGCGGCCGCAGGACGACTTCCAGGAGCTGGGCGGTGACTCCATCCTGGCCACCCAGATCATCTCGCGGATCAAGAGCGGCTTCCCGATCGAGCTCGACCTCGGTGAGCTGTTCCAGGCCCGCACGCTCGCGGACATGGTGGGGATGCTCGAAGCCGAGCTGATCGACCGCATCGACGACCTGCCCGAAGAGACGATCAGCAGCCTGCTTGCGTGAGTTGCGGAACACCCGGACGAAACAGAGGAGCTCTCCCGCCATGTCCCCCGAAGACCTCGCCAACACGCGCAAGGCACAACTGTCCCCGGCGAAGCGGGCGCTGCTGGAGCGGCTGAGCGGCGCGTCTCGCGGGGCGCGCGCCAACGGCATCCCGCGCCGCCCCGCCGGTGACCGGCCGCCGCTCTCCTTCGCCCAGCGCCGGCTGTGGTTCCTCGACCAGATGGTGCCCGACAGCCCGGCCTACAACGTCCCGATGAGCTTCCGGCTGCGCGGGCCGCTGCGGCGCGAGGTGCTGGAACGCGCGGTCGGCGAGGTGGTGCGCCGGCACGAGTCGCTGCGCACCGTGCTGCCGAGTGAGGGGGGTGAACCCTGGCAGCAGATCCTGGAGCACATGACCGTCCCGGTCGCCCTGGTCGACCTCACCGCGGACCCGACCCGGCTCGACGCGCTGGTCTACGAGGAGGGGCGCCGGCCGTTCGACCTGGCCACCGGGCCGCTGCTGCGGGTCACCCTGTACCAGCTGGAGCCCGAGCTGTTCGTGGTGCTGCTCAACGCCCACCACATCGTCGTCGACGGCTGGTCGCTCGGTCTGTTCTGGCAGGAGCTGCTGACCCTCTACCACGCCTTCGAGGCCGGGCGCCCGTCGCCGCTGGACGAACTGCCGATCCAGTACGCGGACTTCGCCGCCTGGCAGCGCGACCACCTCAGCGGTGACCGGCTGGAGCAGCAGCTCGGCTACTGGCGTGAACAACTGGGCACCGGGACCGAGCCGTTGGAGCTGCCCTTCGACCGGCCCCGTCCACCGGTGCAGGCCTTCGAAGGACGGGACCTGCGACTGGTCTTCCCGGCCTCGCTCCGCGGCGCGCTCACCACACTGTGCAAGCAGGAGGGGGTCAACCTCTTCTCCGTGCTGCTCGGTGCGCTGAACGTCCTGCTGCACCGGTACACGGGCCAGGAGGACATCGCGGTCGGCTCGCCGGTCACCAACCGGACCCGGCTGGACATCGAGCAGCTGATCGGACTGTTCGTCAACACCTTGGTCTACAAGACCAGGCTGAGTGGTGAGCCGGACTTCCGTGAGGTACTGCGCCGGGTGCAGGACGTGGTGAACGGTGCGCACCAGTACCAGGAGGTTCCCTTCGAGGCGGTCGTGGAGGCGCTGCAGCCGGAGCGGTACCTCAGCCAGAACCCGCTGTTCCAGGTGAGCTTCAGCTTCCTGCCGGCCCGCGAGCTGAGCACGGGCGAGGCGCTGACCGTCGAGGCCATCGAGGGAATCCGCATCGACACCGCCAAGTTCGACCTCTGGGTGAGCGTGGTCGACCGCGAACGCGACCTCCTGGTCGAGGTGGAGTACAACTCCGCGGTCTTCGACGAGGCGACCGTCCAGCGGCTGCTCGACGGGTATCGCGTGGTGCTGGAGGCGGTGGCCGCCGACCCGGGACTCGGCATCGGTGAACTGCCCGTCATGCCGACCGCCGACCGCGACCGGCTCGAGCTGGAGTGGAGCGGGTCGGCGGCTTCGCTTCCTGCGGCGCCGAGCGGCGCGCTGCTGCACGAACTCTTCCAGGAACAGGCGGCGCAGGCACCTGGCGCGACAGCCGTCAGCCACGGCGCGGACCACGTTTCGTACCGCGAGCTCGACGGTCGGGCGAACGCACTCGCGTTCCGGCTGCGCCGACTGGGCGCCCGCCCCGGCATGGTGATCGGACTGTGTGCCGAGCGGTCCGTGGACCTGGTGGTCGGGATCCTGGGGATCCTGAAGTCCGGTGCCGCCTATCTGCCCATCGATGCCGGCTATCCGCCGGAGCGTGTCAGCTATCTGCTGACCGACAGTGCCGCGCCGATCCTGGTGGTCCAGCCCCACCTGGTCGACGGTCTGCCCGAGCACGCGGCGGATCTGGTCGTCCTCGACGAGGCGAGCGACGACCGCGTTCCGGAGCGGTCGGCAGGTGCCGGCCCGACCGATCCGGCCTACGTCATCTACACCTCCGGCTCCACCGGTCTGCCGAAGGGCGTGCTGGTCAGCCACGCGAATGTGGTGCGCCTCTTCTCCGCCACCGAGGAGTGGTTCGGCTTCGGACGGGCGGACACCTGGACGCTGTTCCACGCCTTCACCTTCGACTTCTCGGTGTGGGAAATCTGGGGAGCGCTCGCGCACGGTGGGCGTCTGGTTGTCGTGCCGCACTGGGTGAGCCGCTCCCCGGAGAGCTTCTACGAGTTGCTCCGTGACGAGCGGGTCACGGTGCTCAACCAGACACCGCTGGCCTTCCGCCACCTGGCGGAGGTGGAACGGGGCAGTCTCTGCCTGCGGTGGGTCGTCTTCGGCGGCGAGGCACTGGACGTGCGCGCACTGCGTGGATGGTTCGACCGACACGGGGACAGCTCGCCCCGGCTGGTGAACATGTACGGGATCACCGAGACCACCGTGCACGTGACCCACCGCCCGCTGAGCCGCGCGGACCTCGACTCCGCCACGGCACACAGCCCGATCGGACGTCCCATCCCCGATCTGCGGGTCCGGGTACTGGACCGTTACGGACAGCCGACGCCGGTCGGCGTCCGGGGCGAGCTGTACGTCGGCGGTGAGGGCGTGACCCTGGGGTACCTGAACCGTCCGGAGCTGACGGAGCAACGCTTCCTGCCCGGGCCCGACGGCTCGCGCTGGTACCGGAGCGGGGACCTGGTGCGCTGGACGGCCGATGGGGAGCTGGAGTACCAGGGCCGCGCGGACGACCAGGTGAAGATCCGTGGCCACCGGATCGAACTGGGCGAGATCGAGGCGGCTCTGGCCGGGCACCCGAAGGTCGGGGAGGCAGTGGTCCTCGCGCGCGAGGAGGCCGGGACCCCGGGGAACCGGCGGTTGGTCGCCTACGTCGTGCCGGGCGACCACCGGGACGAGGCGGACGACCCGCGCGGCGAGGAGCCCGCAACGGCCCCGGCAGCACGTGGGACGGAGTGGGAGGCCGTCTTCGACCGTGTCTACGCGAAGGAGGCGCCGGACTCCGCCGACTTCAGGATCAGCGGCTGGGACAGCAGTTACGACGGCTCCCAGCTGCCGGCGCAGGAGATGCGCGAGTGGGTGGACACCACGGTGGAGCGGATCCTCGCCCTGGAACCCCGCCGGGTCCTGGAGATCGGCTGCGGTACCGGCCTGCTGCTCGCCCGGGTCGCTCCGCACTGCGAGGTCTACCACGGCTCCGACATCTCCGCGGTAGCGCTGGACCACGTGCGCAGCGGACTGCTGGACCACCGGACGGACCTGTCCCACGTCCAGCTGCACCACGGCGGCGCGGACGACTTCTCCGCCTTCCAGGACAAGCAGTTCGACCTGGTGGTCATCAACTCCGTGGCCCAGTACTTCCCGGACGCGGGCTATCTGCGGGACGTCCTGGGCAAGGCGCTGCGGTGCGTGGACGACGAGGGCACCGTGTTCGTGGGCGACCTGCGCAACCTCGCGCTGCTGGAGGCCTTCCACACCGAGGTGGAGCTGCACCAGTCCGGGGTCGAGCCGGGCGACGAGCGCCTCGGCGCGCGGGTGCGCCAGCGCATCGCCCAGGACCAGGAGCTGGTGCTGCACCCCGACTTCTTCCGGGCCGTGCAGCAGGAGGAGCCCCGCCTGACCCGGCTGCGGACCCAGCTCCGGCGCGGGGTGTACCAGAACGAGATGACCCGGTACCGCTACGACGCGTTCCTGCACGTCGGTGGAGCCCCTGCGGCCCCGGTCGTCCCCGGTGATCCGATCGCCTGGTCGTCGGGGCTGGACGCACTCCAGGAGGCCGAGGACCGGCTGCGCGCCGAGCCGGGGCGGGCACTGGCGGTGGTCGGACTCCCGAACGCCCGACTGGCCGCGGGTGCCGCCGACGGAATCGAGCCGGAGCAGTGGTGGCGACTGGCCGAACGGATCGGCTGCACGGCGACCGTCGACTGGATGCCGGACCGCACGGACGGCAGCTACTCGGTGCTGTTGAGCCCGAAGGGCGACGACTGCTCCTGGGTCGCCTGCGAGACGACCGGGCCGGTGAGGCAGTGGCAGGAGTATGCCACCGACCCGGTGTTCAACCAGTGGTCGCGGGCGCTGGTGCCCGAACTCCGCAAGTACCTCAAGGACCAGTTGCCGGACTACATGCTGCCCGCTGCCTACGTCGCCCTGAAGAAGTACCCGGTCAACGCCAACGGAAAGCTCGACCGCGCCGCCCTGCCGGAGCCGGTGATCGAGGCGTCCGTGGCGCCCGGCGACACCGTCGGGGCCCGGACACCGACCGAGCGGATCATCGCCGAGCTCTGGACCGAGGTCCTCGGCGTGGAGTCGATCGGAGTCGGCCACAACTTCTTCGAGCTGGGCGGCGACTCCATCCACAGCATCCATGTGGTCGCCAGGGCCCGTGACCGCGGCCTGGAGCTGTCTCCGCAGATGATCTTCCAGTACGGCACGCTGGAGGAACTGGCGGCGGCGGTCGACAGCGGGCCGGGAGCCGCAGTCCGTGCGGCGGGCGAGTCCGGCGACGGGGATGCGCTCGCGGGGCCGGCAGAGCTACGAGCGGACCCGGACATCGAGGACGTGTACCCGGTGGCTCCGTTCCAGGAGTGGGCGTTGCGCCGGTTGCGCTCCCCGGAGCCGGGAATGTTCCAGGTCCATCGGCTCACCGCGGTGCCGCGGGGCGCGACCGACACCGAGCACTTCCGCCAGATCCTCCGGGCGCAGGCCCAGGCGTACCCGGCACTGCGGACCTCTTTCCGGTGGACCGGACCGGACGAGGCCGTCCAGGTGGTCCACCGTGAACCGGCAGTCGAGTTGGAGTTCGCCGACTGGAAGGACCTCTCCCCGGCCGAGCAGGACGCGGCTCTGGAGCGCCACCTCACCGCGGACCGGGAGCGAGGTATCGAGCCCGAGAAGCCGGGCGCGATCAGGTTCTTCGTCGCCGATGTGGACGACCGGACCTGCGTGATCGTGGTCAGTCTCAGCTACCTCTGCCTGGACGGCTGGAGCTTCGACATCATCGCCAACCAGCTCGACACCGGCCTGCCGGCACTCGCCGCAGGGAAGCCGTTCGAGATCGAACCGGCCCTGCCGTTCCACGAGTTCGTGGCGGCGGTGCGCGGGATGGACCAGCACGAGGCCGAGCGGTACTGGTCACGCACGCTCGGCGATCTCCCGGGACCGACGCGGCTCTCCGCGCAGCTGGCCGGGAACGCCGTCGGTACCGAGAAGGGATTCGGGCGGCAGTGGGTGTCACTGCCCGACGAGCTGGCATCCCGTCTGCGGGAGGTGGCCCGCAGCCACCGGCTGACGCTCAACGTGCTGTTCCAGGCCGGCTGGGCGGCCACGATCGCGGCCTTCGTCGCGGACGGGAACGAGCAGGCCGATCTGACCCACGGGGTGCTGTTCACGGGGCGTTCCGCCGGGCCGCAGGGAGTGGGCGACATGGTCGCCCCCACCCTGAACATCCTGCCGCTGCGCACTCGGCTGGACGCTGCCGAGCAGGTCCCGGCCTACCTCGGCCGGGTCAAGGACGAGCTGATCGCCATGAGCCGCTACGAGAACACCCCGATGCACCGGGCCCTGGCCTGGGCCGGACAGCCGCAGGACGCGCTGCCCACGGAGAGTTACGTGGTCTTCCAGAACGTCGGACTGGACAACTCCGAGCGTTTCAGCGCCGCGTACTACATCTCCCGGATGGGGTTCCCGCTGCGCCTCGACGTGTTCCCGACCGAGACGGTCAAGCTGCACATGTCGTACTACCGGGACCGGTTCACGGACGCGTCGATCGGTGGGCTGATCGGCTCCTTCCTGTCCGTGCTGGAGGTGCTCGCGAGTCAGGAGGAGCACAGCGTTCGGGACCTGATGGCGGCGGCCCGGGGGCGGCGGCCCGCGCCGGCCGACCTCCAGGGCTTCCGCGAGGGCGAGTTCGTGGTCAGGGACATCTGCGCGCTCCAGGACGACGATCGGTGACAGCTCGCACCGTGTTCATGTTCTCCGGGCAGGGGTCGCAGTACCACGGCATGGGCCGCGACCTCTACCGGGCGGAGCCGGTGTTCCGCGAGACGCTCGACCGGCTCGACGCCACGGCGGCGGCGGAGCTCGGGCAGTCGGTGCTGGCCAGGATGTACGACCGGCACCGCGGCCCGGCCGAGCCGTTCGAGGACATCGAGTTCACCCATCCCGCGATCTTCATGGTGGAGCTCGGCCTCGCGCGGACCCTGATCCACCACGGCATCGAGCCCGACCTGCTGCTCGGCGCGAGCCTCGGTGAGCTGGCCGCGGCCGCGCTGGCGGACGTCGTGGACCCGCAGGCCTGCCTGCGGCTGCTGATCCGCCAGGCCGTGGGGCTGCGGGCGCTGCCGCGCGGCGGCATGCTCGCGGTCCTGGGCGACGTCGCGCTGCACCGGGACATCCCGCTGCTGCGCGAGCACACCGAGGTGGCCGCCCGCAACTATCCGGGCCACTTCGTGATCGCCGGCGCCGAGGCGGCGATCACCGAGGCCGAGGGCCTGCTGCGGGCGCGCGACGTGGCCTGCCACCGGGTCCCCGTCCGGTACGGCTTCCACTCGGCGCTGCTGGACGCGGCCGAGCCGGCGTTCCGCGCGGCCCTGGCCGAGGTCGCGCTGGGGCCGCCGCGGATCCCCGTGGTGTCCTGCGCCGCCGCCGGTGAGGTCGCCGAGGTGACGGCGGACCACCTGTGGCGGGCCGCCAGGGAGCCCATCGAGTTCGCCGCCACGCTGGCCGGGCTGGAGGAACGGGGGCCCTACCGGTACATCGACCTCGGACCCTCCGGCACCCTGCACAACTTCGTGCGGGCCGGCCTGCCCGCCGGCTCGCGTTCGGTCTCCCACCCGTTGCTCACCGCACTGGGTGCGGGCCCCCGGGCGCTGGCGGCGCTGCGCTCCGCCCTCGCCCCGGGCCCCCGCCCGGGCACCACCTCCCAGGACGGCACCATGAAGGTCTACGGATTCCCCGGTCAGGGCAGCCAGGTCAGGGGGATGGGCAAGGAGCTGTTCGAGGAGTTCCCCGGGCAGACCGCCCTCGCCGACGCCGTACTCGGCTACTCGATCAGGGAGTTGTGTACCGAGGACCCCCGGCGGGAGCTGCGGCTGACCCGGTTCACCCAGCCCGCGCTCTACGTGGTCGGTGCGCTGAGCTGGCTGCGGAGACTGCGTGCGGACCCCGAGCCGCCGCACTACCTGGTGGGTCACAGCCTGGGCGAGTACGTGGCGCTGTTCGCGGCGGGGGCCTTCGACTTCGAGACCGGGCTGCGGCTGGTCAGCCGGCGCGGCGAGCTGATGAGCCGCGCCGAGGGCGGCCGGATGGCCGCCGTGCTGGGCTGTGATCTGGGCAGCCTGGAGCGGGCGCTGGACGAGCACGGTCTCGACGGCCTCGACATCGCCAACCACAATGCGCCCGGCCAGTTCGTCCTCGCCGGGCCCGCCGACCAACTCGACCGGGCCAGGCCGGTGTTCGAGGGACTCGGCGCGCACTTCCTGCCGCTGAACGTCAGCGCCCCCTTCCACTCGCGCTACCTGCGCGGGACGGCCGAGGAGTTCGCCCGCTACCTGGACGGCTTCACGCTGCGCGATCCGGCGCTGCCCGTGATCGCCAACGCGGATGCCCGGCCGTACCGTCCCGGTGAGGTGCGGCGGATGCTGGCCCGGCAGATCTGTTCGCCGGTGCGCTGGACCGAGACGGTCCGGTACCTGATGGGCAAGGGCGAGTTCACCTTCGAGGAACTGGGGCCCGGGTCGGTGCTGGGCAAACTGGTCGCCACGACCAGGGCCGAGGCACAGCCGCTGTCCGTCGCGGAGCCGCTGCCCGGCGCTCAGCCGCTCTCCGGCGCGCAGCCCGGGCCGCCGCCGGCCGTCCCGGTCTCCGCGCCGGCTCCTGCCGTCACCGCCCCCGTCCCCGTCACCGCCCCTGTCCCCGTCACCGTCCCCGCGTCGGCCCCCGACCTCGCCGGGCCGCAGTCGCTCGGCGCGGCGGCGTTCCGGGAACGCTACGGCCTGCGCCACGCCTGCATCGCCGGTGCGATGTACGGCGGGGTCTCCGGGCCGGAGCTGCTGGTACGGCTGGCGAAGTCCGGCGGGATGGGCTTCCTCGGCACCGGCGGGCTCCCGCTGGAGGAGGTGGCGAGCGCCCTCGACGCGCTGCGCCGCGAGCTGGGCACCGACCTGCCCTACGGTGCCAACCTGCTCCATCAGTACGCCGATCCGCAACGGGAATCGGCACTGGTCGAGCTCTTCCTGCGCGCGGGTGTGCGGACGGTCGAGGCCTCGGGCTTCGAGCGGATCACGCCCGCCCTGGTCAGGTACCGGCTGGGCGGCGGCCGGGTGCTCGCCAAGGTGTCGGGCACCGAGATGGCGGCCGCCTTCCTCGATCCCGCACCACCGGCGCTCGTCCGGCAGCTGGTCGAGGAGGGACAGGTGAGCGCGCAGGATGCCGAGCGTTTCGCGCGGGTCCCGATGGCCGACGACCTGTGCGTGGAGGTCGGGGCCGGCTGGTACGACGCGCCCGGCACCCTGGCCACCGTGCTGCCCGCCGTGCTCCGCCTGCGCGATGCCCGCGGCGGCGCCGGCCCGCGGATCCACGTGGGCGCGGCCGGTGGGATCGGCACCCCGGAGGCGGCCGCAGCGGCGTTCGTCCTGGGGGCGGACTACCTGCTCACCGGATCGATCAACCAGTGCACACCGCAGGCGGCCACCAGCGAGGCGGTCAAGGACCTGCTGCAGGAGCTCGACGTGCACGACACCGCGCTCGCCCCCGCCGCCGAGGGGTTCGAGCGGGGGATGCGGGCCCAGGTGGCCGCACGCGGGGTGCTCCTCCCGGCGAAGGCGGGCACGCTGCACGAGCTGTGGCGCCGCCACGGCTCCTTCGACGAGATCGAGCCGGCGACCCGCCACCGGATCGAGACGAAGTTCCTGCACGGGACGTTCCAGGAGGCCGCCGCGGGCTCCGGTACCGATGCCAAGCGGCAGCTGGCCGCGGGCTTCCGCTGCTACCTCGACCGCGGTTTCGACCTGGCGCGGCGGGGCGTCCCCGACCGTCAGGCCGACTACCTGGTCTACTGCGGCCCGGCGATGGGAGCGTTCAACTCCTGGGTGGCCGGCACCGCACTGGAGCCCTGGCGCTCGCGCGATGTCGACACGATCACGGCCCACCTGATGTCCGGGACCGCCGCGCTGCTGGCCCGGTTCGCCGCACCGGGAAACGCCGGACAGCAGGGCTGAGGGACCGTCACAGTGTGGTGGCGGCGGCCGGTTTCAGCAGCGCCGCCGCCACCGCCCGGACCTGGGCCGCCGAGCTCTCCCGCGCCACCCCCGGCAGCCCGATCGCCAGCGGCACCGAGAACCCGTCCAGCACCGCGCGCAGCTGCGCCGCCCGCTCCTCGGCCGGACCGGGCCGGAACTCCCCGCGGGCCACCCCGTCCTCGATCAGCGCCGCCAGGTCCGCCTGCCACGGCGCCTCGATCGCCAGCTGCCCCTGCCGGATCTCCTCGCTCGCCGGCGAGCGCCCCCACACCTCGACCCACAGGATCCAGCGCGGATCGCCGGGCCCGTCGGCCAGATACAGCTGCGCGTACGCCGCGAACCGCTGCCAGGCGCTCAGCCCCGGCTGCCCCAGCGCCGCCCGCCGCCGCTCACCCAGCTGATCCTCGCTCCAGCGCAGCGTCTCCAGCAGCAGCTGGTCCTTGCTGCCGAAGTAGTAGAGCAGGTGCCCGGCACTCATCCCCAGCTGCTTGCCGAGGCCCGCCATGGTCAGCTTCGCCAGCCCGTGCTCGGCGATCGCCGCCATCGCCACCGCCAGCACCTCCTCCCGCGGCCGCGCGGGCCGCCGGGTCCGGGGCTCTGCCATGCTGCGGGCTCCTTGGGGCTGGGGTCGGGGGTGGGTGGGGCGCTCATCAGCCTAAGGGGCGAGGTCAGCGGGGCCGGGGATTCCCAAGGGATGGTGGCATGCCCTCCGGGGTCTCGCTAACCTGGTCGTATGCAGCTGGTCACCCGCGCCGAGTGGGGTGCGCAACCGCCCAAGGCCGACTGGACGTACGTGGCGAGGACCCAAGGCGTGAAGGTCCACTACGAGGGTGAGCCGGTCCCGGCCGATCTGGTGGACCATCACGAGTGGTGCGCGGGGCGGGTGCGCGCCATTCAGGCGGCGCACCTGGCCGACCCCACCGAGGGGTGGATCGACATCGCCTACAACGCCGTGGTCTGCCCGCACTCCGTGGTCTTCGAGGGTCGTGGTCCGCACCACGAGACGGGTGCCAACGGCAACCAGCCGCTCAACCTCGCGCATTACGCGGTCTGCGCCATGCTCGGCGACTCCGGGCTCACCGAGCCGAACGACGCGTTGCTGACCGGCTTGTGCGACGCCATCGAGTGGTTGCGGCTGGAGGGCGGCGCCGGGCCGGAGGTCAAGGGGCACCGGGACGGCTACCCCACCCAGTGCCCGGGCGACCCGCTCTACGCGTGGATCCGGGCCGGTGCCCCCCGGCCCGCCCGGGGCGGCCACACCCCGCCGCCGGGCGCCGCCGGCCCCTCCCGCCCCGGTGGGCGCCGTGGCACCCCGGGCCCCCGCAAGGGCAGCCGCCCGCCCCGCCCGCCGCAGGCCCCGCCGGGGGCTGCGGGCTGAGCCGGCGTCAGACCCGGGGCTGCTGCTGGGTGATGCAGTGGATGCCGCCGCCTGTCGACCTCTCGGCCGCTTGACCTGCTGGTTCTATGCAGCATCAAGATCGGCTGGGAGCTGAGTTGGAGATCCACTTCTCGCCTTCTCCACCGCTCCTGCAGGGAACCTGCAATGCGACGTTCCATCGCAGGTGTCAGGTCACATTCCTGACGGTCGCCAGCGCCGCGCCCCACGGATACGCGGCAGGGTTGCCCTGGCCAGGGATGTTCGGCACGAAGCCGCCCGGGCCGAGGAGCACACGCACACCAGCCCCGCGGAGCACGGCAACACTGTGTTCGAACTGCGGATGCGCGAGGAACGCTGAGTTCACGCAGGGCATCGTGACCAGCGGGATCCCCTTGCCGATGGCCTCAGCCGCGAAGCCAACGATGAAGCTGCTCGTCAGGCCGAGTGCCCACGAGTTCAGGGTGTTGAAGGTGGCTGGCGCCAGCAGGGCGGCCGTGGCGGGAGGCCAGACATCGGGCTCGCCCGGGCGTCGGTGGCGGCTGCGTACAGGGTGACCAGTGAGGCGCTCCAGCTCGGCGAGCTCGCCAGTCAGCCAGTCGGCCGCCGTTGGCGTCAATCCCAGGCACACACGCCACCCATCGGTCTGGGCCTGTTCGATAACTGGTGCGAGGTTGAGCACGGGCGGTGCTGCGGACCCCAGCAGATAGAGCACTCGATCAGTCGGCATGCCGCTGACAGTACGAGATCCGGATCACAGTGACCACGTTCGGGGGTATCGTCATTGCGCTCGGTAGTCAGACCAGGGGATCCGCCATGGCCAATCCAGATCCTGACAGCGTGGGCGCCCGCATCGCCGCGTTCCGCAAAGTCCGCCACCTCACCCAGCGAGGCCTCGCTGACAGGGCGAACATCAGCTACAGCCTCATGTTCAAGATCGAGCAGGGCGACAAACCCGCAAGCCCTCCAGTCCTCGCGGCGCTTGCACGGGCGCTCTCGGTGTCGGTCGCGGACCTCACCGGCCAGCCGTACGTGGACGCGCTCTGCCAAGACCGGCTCGACGGGTTGATCCAGCCCATTCGCGAGGCCCTGGACCTGTTTGACCTCGGTGCCGACGATGACCTGTCCATCCGCTCGATCCAGGAGCTGGTGGCAGATGCGGATCGCATGTGCGGCCTGATCCGCGGCGGACAAGCCCACGGACCCAGGTCCAGCCGCGGGCGGGATCCCGGTCCTGGCGCCACCGGATGCGGGCCACCCAGCCGCTCGGCATACGCCGCCACTCAGTCAGGAGCGCGGGCTGCCAGCAACCTTCGACCGCGACGATCACGATCTGCCAGGCCTCTGCCGCCGGGGCGTTCGTCACAGGCGATGGAAGAACGGGGTCCCACACGCCAATGCGCCCTTGACGCCTCCGTGTTGCTGGGGAAGGGTCATGCAAAGCCGCGCAACCGAGTTGGCACCGGAGGGCACCATGACGCTACGTTTCTTGGGGATCTGGCCGAACACGCCGTCCGATCAGTCCCCGACGATCTGGGTGGAGGAGGAGACGGGCGACCTCATCATCCAGTCGTGGAAGGCTGACGAAGAGATCGTGAGGCAGGCCCAGGAGGTCGGCTCCGTTCCCGGCCACACCACGGATATCCCGGAGCACGAGACGGTCATCAGGCTGCCGGCCAACATGCTCCAGTTCATCCCCCGTCCTGATGGAGAGACTGCACGTGGCAACACCGGTTCGTAGGGCGCTGGCCGCAGCTCAGCGCTCGGCCGTGCACTTGGAGATGCGCGACTCCTACATGCTCGACGACCCGGAGTTCATCGCCTGGCAGCAGGGCAAGCGCCTGGACCCGGAGGACCGGGATTCGTGGTGGCACGGCTGGCACGACGCAGTATCTGAAGCTGCCGAGCGGGGCGTGGTGATCCGGCGGGCGCGGATCGTCTCCGAGCCAGTTCACGCCTACATTCACTACGAGTACGACCTGACATTCGGCAACATCGCGGCTGGCGAGCAGGTCCGCTGGCTGCCGAGGCGGAACACCGGGGATCTCGCCCTGCCGGGGCTCGATTTCTGGGTGTTCGACAACCAAGTGGTGCACTTTCACCACTTCACTGGGGACGGCCAACTGGCGGAGCACGGCGAGGAAGTCCTGACCGACTCCGCGCTCGCGAAGCACTGCGCCTCGGCATTCGAGGCAGTGTGGGACCGCGCCATCCCGCACGGGCAGTACACGGTCTGACCCGACGACCCACCAGGCAGCCGGATCATGCCCTCCTCCCCGTCCTCAAGCGCCCAGGCCGCCCGCAAGGCCATTGCGGACCGTCTGCGCGAGCTCATGCTGGACGCGGGCCTGAAGGGTATTGAGCTGGCTGCCCGGTGCGGGTGGACCCCTGCAAAGACCTCCCGCATCATCAACGCGAAGACCCCGCCGTCGGACGCCGACATCCGGGCCTGGTGCTCCGCATGCGGCGCGGAAGACCAGGCAGACGATCTGATTGCCAAGAGCCGCCAAGCCGGCTCCATGTATATCGAGTGGCGCCGGATGGAGCGCTCCGGCCTACGCCAGGCCCAGGAATCGGTACGGCCGCTGTACGAACGCACCCGAGCATTCCGGACCTACGCGCCATGGGTACTGCCCGGGATCCTTCAGACGCGCGCCTATACGACTGCGATCCTGGCCGCTATCCGCGACCGTCGCGGCCTCGTCGACGACGTTGCTGCCGCGGTGGATGAACGGATGGACCGTCAGCACATCCTCTACGAAGGGCATCACCAGTTCGCCGTGCTGATCGAGGAGAGTGTCCTGCGTAATGGCCTCGGCGGCCGTCCAGTGATGCTCGAACAGCTTCGCCACCTGCTAGCCGTCGGGCGACTACCCAATGTCAGCATGGGGGTGCTACCGATGCGCCCTGACCGGGACAAGGCGTGGCCGGTTGAGGGGTTCTGGATCTATGACCAGGTGCAGGTCAACGTGGAGCTGGTCTCCGGATACCTGACAATCACTCAACCCAGCGAGATCGCTATGTACGCTTCCGTGTTCGCTGAGCTGTCCGAGATGGCGGTGCGCGGGGCTCCGGCCAGTGCGTTGATCACAGCTGCGATCAATGGCCTCGGGTGAATCCGTGTAATTCGGTGCAACGTCGTTGAGTGATCTCTCGGTCACTCCCTACGGTCGTCGGCATGGCAGATCTCGCGGCTCCGCCGCAGCCCGCCGCCGGGCTGCCGCACGCGGACACACCCCCGACCTATGACCAGTTGCACGAGCGCGCGTGCATCACCTGCGGCTCGGCCGCGCCGCCGCTCGTTCCGGCCGGCTATCGCACGGTCGGCGGTCTCACCTGGGCCGTGGTGGCGTGCGCCGACCACGGCGCCGAGGAGTCGTGATGGCCGCCGCCGTGACCGACCCGCGGCACACCGACCTGTACGTCAGCGCGACCACCTTCCTCAGCGAGTACCGCCTGCACCCGGACCCCGAGACGTACCTGGCGCACGGGTACGTGGACCTGTGCCTCGCGGCGTGGCCGGGGGCCCGCGGCGCTCAGCTCAACCTCGCGACTCGCTGGGCGCTGTGGACCTGGCTCGCGGACGATCTGCTGGACGACGGCCTGCGCTCCGCCGATCGGGACGAGATTCACGCGCTCTACCGTGATCTGCTGGCCGCGCCCATCGACGGCGCGCGACTCACCACCGGCCACCCGCTCGCGCTCGCGCTGACCGAACTGTGCCGGGCCACCTGCGCGATGATGACGGCGCAGTGGTGGGAGCGCTACCGGCGCCACCTCTTCGCGTGGCTGGGCGCCGCAGCGGACAAGCTCACCGACTTCCTCCAGCCGCACCGGACTCCGACCTTGCGCGAGTACCTCGCGCTCCGTCCGACCGATGGCGGCATGGTGCTCGCCGCGATGTGGTGCGAGCTGGCCGAGCAGTGCGTCACGCCCGACTGGAACGATCCGTTGGTCCGCAGCCTGGTCGCCGCGTTCTCGTCGGTCGGCTTCCTCACCAACGACCTCGCCGCCCCCGACATGGACACCTTCACGGCGATCGCCGCCCTGGCCGCCAGCCAGGGCCTCCCACCGACCGAGGCCCGGCAGGAGGCACTGGCGCTGCTGGCGGCAGAAGAACGCCGGTTCTGGTGGCTGTACACCGCTGTCCGGGACGACGAACTCGACCCCGCCACGGTCCAGTTCGCCCGGTCGCTCGACCGGTTCCGCTACGCCCTGACCGCCTGGACCAGGGCCAGCTCCCGCTACGCGCCGGAGGCCGGCGGGCAACTGCCCGTACCCGGGGCCATGCCCCGCTGACAGCGGCCTGACCAGCGAGCAGACTCCCGGGCCAGCCCCGCTGTGCCCCGCCGTAGTACCCCTGCTCGCCGGGCCGTAGACCCCGCCAGGCCACAGCTCCGGGTCGCCGACCGGCGCCCCGGCAACCTCTGCACGAGGAGAAGCACATGAGCAGTGCGATCACCGTTGAGGGATACGACCCGGCCGGCGCGCCGGGCCTGGAGTGGATCAAGAGCAGCATGTGTCGGCCGACCCAGCTCGACGACTGCATCGGCCTCGCGGCCGACGGCGACCGGGTCCGCATCGGCATCACCACGGACCCGAACCAGATCCCGCTCACCGCCACCCGCGACGAGCTCAGCGCCTTCGTGCGCGGCGCCCAGGCCGGCGACTTCGACCACCTGATCTGACCCACCACCGCTGCGGGCTCCCCGTGTTCCTCCTCGGACCGGGGGGAGCCCGCCCCGCCCACACACCCATCCCAGGGGGCTGTAGATGTCCACCCTCGCCCGTCTCGTTGGTGAGCCGCAGGAGTTCACTGCCGGTTGGCCCGTCGAGCCGACCGTCTACCAGCGCGACGCCACCGACCTGGCCGAGCTGTTCACCCACGACGACGCTCGCCGCATCGTCACCGATCCGGCCCTGCGGCCGATCGGCATGGGCATGGTCACCAGCGGAACGGCGCTGACCAGCGCCCCGGACGCCGACCACCCGAGGGACACGCTGGTCCTCAACGGCCTGCACCTGTCGTGGCCGCCGCTGCGCGACGCCGCCCGGCTCCTGTCGGCCGAGCTGGGGCACCCGGTCACCGCCAACGTGTACCGCACCCCGGCCGACGCGACCGGGTACGGGCCGCACTGGGACACCCATCACGTGTTCCTCGCCCAGGTCGACGGCATGAAGGTCTGGCGCCTGCACCCGCCCGTGTTCACGGACCCGCTCGAACGGCATCCCTGGACCCGGGTCGGCCTCACCCAGGAGCAGCTCGACCAGATCCACCGCGTTGCGCGCACCGTGACCCTGACAGCAGGCCAGGTGCTGTACATCCCTCGCGGCTGGATCCACTTCGGCCACACCGAGGACCAGCAGTCCATCCACATCACCCTCGGTGTGCAGCTCCTGACACGGCACTGGGTTCTCCAGCAGCTCGCCGACCAGGCCGCCGAGCATCCCGAGATGCGTGCCGCCCTCCCGCCGAACCTCAGCGCGCTGCACGTCGAAGACATCGTGGGCGACACCACCAGTACGCTCCAGGCATGGCTGGCCGGCCTCGATCCGGCGCAGGCCGGCGGCCCGATCCACATCAGCCAGCAACTGGCCGTCTACGGGGTGACCCGCTGACCGGGGCACGCTCCTCGGCCGGCTGGGGGCGCCACCGCCGCAAGTGCGGCGGGTGCCAGGCACCAGGCCCGCGCTTCCGTGACCACGAGACCGGGAGCGACTGGTGCGAGGCATGCATGCGCACCGTCGTCCTCGCTGAGAAGTGCTTCTGGTGCAAGATGGCCCTGCCCGCGCTACGCGACCTGGACACCGAATACGCCTGGTGCGTCGGATGCGCCTCAGCCACCGTGTACAAGGGCGACCCGATCGACTACTACGAGGAACTCACGCCGGAGGCGGCCGCCTACTCACAACTCCTGGCCAGGAGGTCGTTCAGCCGCCGTGACCGAAGCGCCGACGGGCCGGACTGACGAGCTGATACGGGAGCAAGTAGAGGGGACTGTCGGAGGGTGCCGCCCGCTGGGCGGCACCCTCTCACGACTTCCACTCCATCGCTCATCCCGGCTTGTGCATCCGCATCCCCGCGGGTCGTTCCCCTGACCTCGTACCTTCTCATACCCTCGGCTGCTGCTGGGTGATGCAGTGGATGCCACCGCCGTTGGCGAAGATCTCGCGGGCGTCGACCAGTTCGATGGTGCGGCCGGGGTAGGCCTCGCCGAGGAGGTCGGCCGCCTCCTGGTCGCGGGGGTCGTCGAAGGCGCACAGGATGACGGCGCCGTTGGCCACGTAGTGGTTGATGTAGGAGTAGTCGACCGGTTCGCCGTCCTCGTCGAGCAGCACGGTGGGAGCGGGCAGTTCGATGACCTCCAGGCGGCGGCCGCGGGCGTCGGTGGCGGCGCGCAGGATGGCGACCAGCTGCTGGCAGACGGCGTGGTCCGGGTGCGCGGGGTCGGGCTGGACGTGGGCGACCACGACGCCGGGACGCACGAAGGAGGCGACGATGTCGATGTGGCCGCGGGTGCCGAACTCGTCGTAGTCGCGGGTCAGTCCGCGCGGCAGCCAGATCGCCTTGGTGGTGCCGAGGTGGGCGTGCAGCTCGGCCTCCACCTCCTCCTTCGTCCAGTCGGCGTTGCGGCCCTCGCCGAGCTGGACGGTCTCGGTGACGAGCACGGTGCCCTCGCCGTCCACGTGGATGCCGCCGCCCTCGTTGATCAGGCGGGAGGCGAAGCGCTGAGCACGCGTCAGTTCGCTGATGTGCCCGGCGATGTGCTGGTCGTGCTCCCAGCTGGCCCAGGACTGGGCGCCCCAGCCGTTGAAGATCCAGTCGGCGGTGGCCAGCGAACCCCGGCCGTCGGTCAGGAAGCTGGGGCCGATGTCGCGCATCCAGGCGTCGTCCAGCGGGCGTTCGACGATCTCGACCTGCTCGGTGACGTACTCGCGGGCGGTGGCGCTCTCGCCGAGGTTGGCCACCAGGGTCACCGGCTCGTAGCGGACGATGGTGTTGGCCACCTGGGCCCAGGCGAGCCGGGCGGCGTGCAGGCCCTCGGGGGTGTCGAAGGTCTGGTTGGCGGTGGGGAAGGCCATCCAGGTGCGCTCGTGCGGGTGCCATTCGGCGGGCATCGAGTAGCCGAGCGAGGCGGGGGTGGTCATGGTGGGGGTCCTCGGGGGTGGGGGAGGGTCAGAGGAAGTAGAGGCGGCTGAGCGAGACGCTCTCGGCGGGCTCGGAGCGCAGCGGTTCGCCGTTCAGGGAGACGAGCCCGGTGCCGGCGTCCACGCTGACCTGGCCGGTGCGGGCGTTGCGCACCAGGTCGCGCGGGCCGATGCCGCGGGTGCCGCGCACGCCCACCCGCCGTCGCCGGGTGGGGAGTTGGTCGGCGGCCTGGTCCAGGTAGGCGCCGTCGGCGGCGGCCTGGGCGACGAAGGCCACCGAGAGGTCGGCGGCGGTGGCACCGTGCGCGCCGAACTGCGGGCCCAGCACGAGGGGTTCGCAGCGGTCGGTGGAGGCGTTCGGGTCGCCCACCACGCCGTAGGCGGGGAAGCCGGACTTGAGGACCAGCTGCGGCTTGGCGCCGAAGTGGTCGGGGCGCCAGAGCACGATGTCGGCCAGCTTGCCGATCTCGATCGAGCCGACCTCGTGGGAAAGCCCGTGGGCGATGGCGGGGTTGATGGTGAGCTTGGCGATGTAGCGCAGCACCCGCTCGTTGTCGTCGCCGCCGTCGTGGGTGCCGTAGCCGCCGTCGGGGCCGTCCAGCGGGCCGCGTTCGGCCTTCATCTTGCCGGCCATGGCGAAGGTGCGCCGCACGGTCTCACCGGCTCGGCCCATGCCCTGGGCGTCGGAGGAGGTGATGCCGATCATGCCCAGGTCGTGCAGCACGCTCTCGGCGCCCATGGTGCCCGCCCGGATCCGGTCGCGGGCCATCGCCGCGTCGCCGGGCAGGTCGAGCTTGAGGTCGTGGGCCGAGACGATCATGCCGGAGGCCTCGGCGAGCGCGTCGCGGCCGAACGGCAGGGTGGGGTTGGTGGAGGAGCCGATCACATTGCCGACGCCGGCCATCTTCAGCACGTTGGGGACGTGCCCGCCGCCGCAGCCCTCGATGTGGAAGGCGTGGATGGTGCGGCCCGCCAGCACCGCGAGGGTGTCCTCCACCGACAGGCACTCGTTCAACCCGTCGGTGTGCAGAGCTACTTGGACGTCGTACTCTTCGGCGACCCGCAGCGCGGTGTCCAGCGCGCGGGTGTGCGCGCCCATGTCCTCGTGCACCTTGAAGCCGCTTGCGCCGCCCTCGGCCAGTGCCTCCACCAGCGGGCCTTCGTCCGAGGACGAACCCCGGCCCAGGAAGCCGATGTTGACCGGCCAGGCGTCGAAGGAGTTGAAGGCGTGCCGCAGCGCCCAGGGGGAGTTGACGCCCACGCCCCAGACCGGGCCGAACTCCTGGCCGATGATGGTGGTCACGCCGGAGGCCAGTGAGGCCTCCATGATCCGCGGCGAGAGCAGGTGGACGTGGGTGTCGATGGCGCCGGCGGTGGCGATCAGGCCCTCGCCGGAGACGATCGTGGTGCCGGTGCCGACCACCACCTCGACGCCGTCCATGGTGTCGGGGTTGCCGGCCCGGCCGATCGCGGCGATCCGGCCGGCGATCAGGCCGATCGAGGTCTTGACGATGCCCTGGATCGCGTCGATCACCAGCACGTTGCTGATCACCACGTCACAGGTGTCGCGGACGGTGGCCGCCTTCAGGTGCAGGCCGTCGCGGGCGGTCTTGCCGAAACCGGCCAGGAACTCCTCGCCCGGCGCCTGGGAGTCGGACTCCACCCGCACGATCAGCCCGGAGTCGCCGAGCCTGATCCGGTCGCCGGCCCGCGGCCCGTGCACGGAGATGTAGTCGTGCGGGGAGATGGACGTCACGACTCGACCTCCTGGTCGTCGGCGTTGATCAGGTAGCCGGTGGCGCGGGCCTTGGCCAGCGCGGCCTCGCGGGCGCCGGGGGCGTCCAGCGGGCCGTCCACCAGGCCGGCGAAGCCGATCGCCACCCGCCCGCCCGCGATCGGCACCAGGCCGACCTCGACCACGGCGCCCGGGTCGAAGCGGACCGAGGAGCCGGCCGGGACGGCGAGCCGGGTGCCGTAGGCGGCCGCGCGGTCGAAGGCCAGGCGCGGGTTGACCTCGAAGAAGTGGTAGTGCGAGGTGACCGAGATCGGCACCGTGGAGGTGTTGTGGACGGTGACCACCACGGTCTCCTCGATCGGGTCGTAGCCCTCGCCGGGCCCGGGCAGGGCCGCGCCCGGGCCGTCCTCGCCGAGCGAACCGGCGCCCTGGAAGGGGTCGTTGACCACGGCGAGCCGGGTGCCGTCGTCGAACACGGCCTCCACCTGGATCACCGTGACCACATCGGGCACCCCGGGCAGCACGTCCGCGGCGCTCAGCACGGTGCGGCCCGCCTCGATCGCCTCGGCCAGCCGCTTGCCGTCGCGGGCGGCCTCGCAGACGGTGTCGGCGATCAGTGCGGTGGCCTCGGGCACGTTCAGCCGGCAGCCCCGGGCACGCCGGGCGCGGGCCAGTTCGGCGGCTGTGAAGATCAGCAGCCGGTCCCGTTCGGTGGGGGTGAGTCGCACGGTGCCTCGCTCGCGGTAGCCGGAGTTAGAACGGCGTTCAAATGTGTGCTGGCCATTGAACCCCGATCGGGTCGCACTGTCCAGCCTCACCCGACGTGCGGGGTTCTGCGCGTGGTGCTGCTCGTCGGGGTGACCGGGCGGCGGGCGGCTCGTTTGCCGGGATGGGTCGGGCGGAATCGGGGCAGGCAGGCGCGCGCACGCGGTGGCCCGGCTGCGCGAGGGGAACGCGCGCTGGGCGGGCGGCGGGGCCCGGCGTCCCGACGCGTCGACCGGGTACCGGGAGGAACTGGCGGGCCGCCAGGCGCCGTTCGCGGTGGTCTTCGGCTGCATCGACTCCCGGGTCCCGCCCGAGCTGGTCTTCGACCAGGGGCTCGGTGACCTGCTGGCGGTCAGGACCGTCGCACACACGCTCGACCGGTTGGTCTGCGCCAGTCTGGAGTACGGTCCGGCCGAGCTGGCCACCTCGCTGCTGCTGGTGCTCGGGCACCAGTGGTGCGGTGCGGTGACCGCCGCCGTCCAGGCGCTGCGCGACGGCGTGCCGCTGCCGGGGCACCTGGCGGCGGTGGCGCGGGATCTGCGGGCGCCCTACCGGGCCGTGCTGGAGCGCGGCACCGTGCGCGACGGCGCGAGCGACTCGCCCGAGCAGCGGGCGGCGCTGATCGAGGCCGTGATCAGGGAGCAGATCCGGCAGACGGTGGACCGGCTGCGGGCGGACGAACTGTTCGCCCCGGCCCTGGCCGCCGGGCGGCTGGCGGTCTGTGGCGGGTACTACGCGCTGGACACCGGAGCGGTGGCCCTCGACGCCTGAGTGGTCTGGCCTGAGCGGTCGGGCCCGAGCGGTTGTGCCCGCGAGACCGGCTGGGCGGCCCCGGTCGGGGCCCGGCGCCAGCGCCGCCGGACGGCGGATGTTGACAGAGTGTCAGCAGCTCGCGCGCCGTGAGCCCCCCGTGTACTCCAGTCGACGTTTCGTGCACCGTTGCGACCGCGGGTGCGCGGGACTCACGATAGAGCTGAGCACTGCTGGGGGGACGGAACTGATGGAGAGTCAGCAAAGGTTCGGCATCGGCGCCGAGCTGCCCGACGACGACCGCGAGCCCGAGTGTGCGCCCGGGCACGGCCTGCACGCCGTGCTCGACCCCGCCGACCTCGCGGCCATCGCCCCGCTGCGCGCCGCCCTGCGCGCCGCGCTCGGCCACTGGGGCGTACCCGAACTGGCCGACACCGCCGAGCTGCTGGCCTCGGAGCTGCTGGCCAACGCGCTCCAGCACACCGGCGGCGGCGCGGTGCTGGACGCCCGGCTCGGCACCGACCGGCGGCTGCGGGTCGAGGTCCGGGACGGCGGCGCCCAGCTGCCCCGGCCGCGCCGGGCGCCCGAGACCGCCACCAGCGGGCGCGGGCTGCTGCTCGTCGAGGTGCTGGCGGACGGCTGGGGCGTGCGCCGACACGCCGACGGCAAGATCACCTGGTTCGAGCTGGCGCCCGCACACCCGTAGCCCGCCACGGCCCGAGGCCGCCCGGCGAGCGCAGGCCGACCCGGGGCGCGCTGCGGAGTGTTATTGCCGCGTGGTCGAACATTCGACAGGATAGTGAGAATGTGTGTCCGGACCTGGACCCCGCACCGGGGCGGTCCGCGGAACACACCCACCGAACCGACGGACCCGGCAGGGGCAGGAGAACCATGGCGACTGAGCCCGAGCCACAGGGGACCGCGCGTCTTCCGCTCGGCCCGCAGGCCCAGGGCGGCCGGCGTGCCGGCGCAGGTGGCACCAGCGTGGTGGCGGGGCGGCTGGCCGCCGCGGTCCCGGCCGTGCAGAGCCTGCCCAACCGCACCGGTGACGCCATGCCGGACTGGCTGGAACCGGCGATGGCCGCCAACGGCATCGGCTCCTTCGACTGGGACATCCGCCGCGACGTGATCGAGGCCGACCACCGCGCCTGCGCGATCATCGGCGTCAACGGCACCACCTTCGACCTCAGCTCCGAGGCCTTCCTCGCGCTGCTGCACCCCGAGGACGCGCCGGTGGTGCGCCGCCGGGTCGAGCGCGCGGTGGCCGAGCTGGGCCAGTGCGGCGCCTACTACCGCACCGTCTTCCCCGGCGGCGAGCTGCACGCGGTGCGGTTCCGCGGCCGGGTGCTGGCGGACGCCTTCGGGCGCCCCTCGCGGATGGTCGGCTTCGTCTGGGACGCCACCGCCGAGCTGCACAAGCGGGCCGACGCCGGGCGCCGGGCCGCGCTGCGCGAGGACCGCTCGCGGTTCATCAAGGAGGCGGCCCGGGCACTGTCCGAGGCGGTCACCGTGCGGGACGTGGCCCGGGTCTTCACCGAGCTGCCGCTGCCGGGCCTGCCGCCGGACGGCCTGGTGCTGGCCGCCCTGGAGGCCGGACGGCTGCGGATCCTGGGCGCCAGCGGCTACCGCCGGGAGTCCGTGGCCCTCTACGACCGGATGCCGCTGGAGCCGTTCCAGCCCGCCGCCGAGGCGATCCGCCGTCGGCTGCCGGTCTTCCTGGGCAGCCGCGAGGAGTACCAGGAGCGGTTCGCCGAGGCCTGGCCGCGCGCCAAGGACACCGGGCGCAGCGCCTGGGCCTTCCTGCCGCTGGTGGCCAGCGGGCGGCCGATCGGCCTCTGCGTGGTCAGCTTCGACGACGCCCGCGAGCTCGACGCCGACGAGCGCACCCTGCTCTCCACCCTGGGCGGCCTGGTCGCCCAGTCGCTGGCCCGGGCCCGGCTGCACGACGCCGAGCACGAGCTGGCGGCGGGCCTGCAGCGGGTGATGCTGCCGCGCACCGTGCCGGCCGTGCCCGGGGTGACCACCGCCGTGCGCTACCTGCCGGCCGGCTCGGGCCTGCAGATCGGCGGCGACTGGTACGACGTGGTGCCGCTGCCGGGCGGCCACGTCGGCCTGGTGATCGGCGACGTGCAGGGCCACGACGTGCACGCGGCCGGCATCATGGGGCAGTTGCGGATCGCGCTGCGCGCCTACGCGGCCGAGGGACACCCGCCGGCCGCCGTGATGGCCCGCGCCTCGCGCTTCCTGGCCGACCTGGACACCGACCACTTCGCCACCTGCACCTATGCCGAGGTGAACGTCGACTACGGCGTGGTCTACGCGGTGCGGGCGGGCCACCTGGACCCGGTGGTCCGCCGCGCCGACGGCAGCAGCACCGTGCAGAGCGTGGTCGGCGGCCTGCCGCTGGGGATCGGTGCCGCGCAGGAGTACCAGGTCACCCGGTTCAGCCTGGACCCGGGCGAGACGGTGGTGCTCTGCACCGACGGCCTGGTCGAGTCGCGCGAGATGGACCTGGACACCGGTATGGCCCGGCTCTGCGAGGCGGTGGCCGGCGACCTGCCGCCGCTGGAGCAGGACGGCGTGGACCCGATCGAGGAGCTGGCCGACCGGATCGCCGCCCGGGCCGCGGACTCCGCCGAGCGGGAGGACGACATAGCGCTGCTCCTGCTGCGCTGGGACGGCCCCGAGGGCGGGCTGGCCGCGCAGCAGCTGCGCCGCCGGATCGGTCAGGCGGACCTGGCCAGAGTCGCCGAGCTGCGCGGCGAACTGCGCGACGCGCTGCGCCGCTGGGGCGTGCCGGAGCTGATCGACACCGCCGAGCTGCTCGCCTCCGAGCTGGTCACCAACGCGATCCGGCACACCGACCGGGACGCGATGTTCACCGCCCGGCTCTACCGCGAGGACCGCCGCGAGCCGCGGCTGCGGATCGAGGTGGAGGACGAGTCGGACCTGTGGCCCAAGCGCCGTACCCCCGGCGAGCAGGCCTCCTCGGGGCGCGGACTGATGCTGGTCGAGGCGCTGGCCGACGCCTGGGGCGTGGAACCACGCGGCTCGGGCAAGCGGATGTGGTTCGAGCTGTCGGCGGGCGAGGCGGCCTGACCTCGGGCCGGGCCGCCCCGCCCGCCTGCTGGGTGGGCCCGCTCAGCCGAACTGCCGCTCCAGGTCCTTGAGCTTCTGCTCCAGCGAGTCGAGCCGGGGCAGCGTCATGGTCTCGTCGTCCGCGGTCAGGTCGATGGTCCGCCGCCCTGGTCCGGCGGGCAGGCCGGGCGGGGGCGCGGCGGCGGCCACGGCGGGCGGCTCCGCGAGGCCCGCCGCTATCGCGGGCTCCGCGCCGCCGGGCTCCAGCTGGGGGGCCGTGGCGGCGCCCCTGGCCCGGCCCCAGCCACCGTGCGAGCGGTTGATCGCCCGGATCTCGGCCCGCTCACGCCGGCTGGCCAGCCGCTGGCGCTCGCGGTTGACCACGGCCTCGCGTTTGGTGTCGCGCACCTCCTCGACCGCCTCGTCCAGGCTGCGCACCCCTTCGAGCAGCATCAGCGACCAGGCCGCGTAGGTCTCCAGGGGGGCCCGCAGCCAGCGCACGATCCGGATCTGCGGCAGTGGCCTGGGCACCAGGCCCTGCTCCCGCAGGGCGGCCCGCCTGGTCTGCTTCAGCGCCCGGTCGAAGAGCACCGCCGCCGACAGCGACATCCCGGCGAAGAACTGCGGGGCGCCCGCGTGCCCGAAGCCGCGCGGCGCGTGCACCCAGTTGAACCAGGCGGAGGCGCCGGCGAAGAGCCAGACCAGTAGCCGCGAGCCGAGCGCCGCGTCACCGTGGCTGGCCTCCCGGACGGCGAGCACCGAGCAGAACATCGCGGCGCCGTCCAGGCCGAACGGGACCAGGAACTCCCAGCCGCCCGACAGGCCCAGGTTCTGGGTGCCGAAGCCGACCAGTCCGTGGAAGGAGAGCGCGGCCGCCACGGCCGCGCAGCAGAAGAGCAGGGTGTAGGAGGCGCCGCCGTAGAGCGACTCCTTGCGCCGCCGCCGCTCCTCGGTGCGCTCCCAGGAGTCCGCGCCGCGCGCGGCGGCGGTCCCCCGGCTGCGCAGGAAGGCCACCAGGATCGCCCCCGGCAGCAGGACGGCGACGGCGACGACGGCCCAGCCCAGTGGTATGTCCGGCATTTTCATGGTCTGAGCCAGCCTCGCTCTCTCGGTGGTCGGGTGGCGCGGCGCCACCCGAGAGGACGCCCATCATGGCGGATGCCCGGCGTTCGTACGGGCGGTTTGGGCGCAAATACACTGGAGAGAGCGTGAACTGACGTTTCGTCAGGATGATGGTATGACCGACGCGCCAGGCGGCGGTCCGAGGGTGGCTCAGCCGCAGGCGCGTGGACAGCCGGTGCAGAGGTTCTCGGGGCGCAGGGTGTAGTAGAGGCAGCAGCTGACCCTGGTGCGGGTGGGCAGCGCGGTGCCTCCCGGGTGCTGCGGTGCCGTGAGGCGGAACGCGGCGGCGCCGGTGAAGGGCGCGCCGTCCGCGCCCTCGGCAGGTGTCGCGCCCTCGGCGGGCGCCTCCGGCAGCAGTGCCGTCAGCGCGGCCACCGCCCGGGCCTCCTCGCCCAGCAGGCCGGCCGCGTACCAGAGCCCCTCCACCAGCTCGTCGGTCACCAGCCCCCAGAGCGTGCGCGGCCCGCGCCGCAGCAGCGGGCGCAACGCGGTCAGCAGCGGGCCCAGCTGCGCGGCGACGGTGGCGCGCAGGGTGGCGCGCAGGGCCGCCTGGTCGGCCACCACCCGGGCGCCGGGCAGCGCTGCCGCCGGGTCACCGGGCAGGCAGGCGAAGGCGAGCGGCGCGGCGCTCGGCAGCAGCGCCAGCTCGGCCGGACCCCAGCCGCCGGCCGGCCGGCGGCTGGCCAGCTGCTCGACGGGCAGCAGCGGCACCCGGTGCTCCAGCAGCCAGGGCAGCGTGAAGACCAGGCAGAGCGGCCAGGTGTAGCGGTGCAGCCAGAAGCCGGCCGCGACGTCCGCGCGCGGCGCCGTGCCGAACCGGGCCCGGCCGTGCCGGGCCTCGGCGGCGACCAGGCGGGCGCGCAGGGCCGGGTCGTCGAGCAGCTGACGGGTGGTCACCCAGCCGTCGTGGGCCCGGGCCTCGGTGTGGTGGTGGATCCGCAGTTCGGGGAAGACCTGGGCGAAGGCGGTGTAGGCGCCGGCGAAGGGGGGAGTCGGGTGTCGCCCGGGGCTGAGGTCGGTGCACTCGGTCACGGCGTGCCCCATCGGATCGGCCGGGTGACCGCGCGCGGCCCCGGGTGAGCTGGGCCCGGACGCGTGAGGTGCGCGCGGACGGTCTCCGCGCGCACCTCACCCATCAGGTTAGGCTCACCTTAGCTGACGGGGCGTCGACTGTCCCGCTCTCCGCGTCCGTCCGGGGGATCGGGCGGGGGCCCGGCCGGGGGCTCGGACCACAGGGAGTCGGAACGGGCGCCCGGCGGCGCCGGAGCACTGCCGCCCGCCCTGGCACCCGGCACGCCCGGGCGCGCGCTCGGTGGTGCCCCGCGCGGCGCGCCCGGCGGCCCGCTGGGCGTCAGGGCCGCGCCGTCCTCGCCGAGCCGGCCCACCAGCCAGACCGGCACGCCCCCCAGCGACTGCACCAGGCGCCCGGCCTCCGCCCGCAGCCGCTGCGCCTCCTCCGGCTCCGCGACCTCGGCCAGCGCCGCCAGCGCCGGCGCCACCCCCACCATGAAGCCCAGCTCCTCGCGCAGCCGCAGGGAGGCGGTGAACCCCTCACGGGCCCGGACCCGGTCACCGCCGGCCAGCGCGAGCGCGGCCAGGTGGCGCCAGGTGGAGGAGGCCAGGAGCGAGTCCCCGCGGGCCAACGCCCCGTCGTGGGCCCGGCGGTAGGCGATCCAGGCGGCCGTCCGGTCGCGCAGCAGGTTCTCGGCGACCAGCCCGCGCCGGAAGTCCAGCAGCGGTCGGCCCGGCGCGCCCGCGGGCAGCAGCGCCGAGGTGCGGCCGAGCGCGGCCTGGGCCTCGTCCAGACGGTCGCGCGGACCGAGCACGCTGCCCAGATAGGCCAGGAAGCCGCGTGCGCAGGCGGCCGCGGCGCGCTGCTCGGTGCTGGTCACCCCCGCCTCGGCCAGCCGTAACGCGGACTCCGCCTCCTCCCAGTGGTCGGCGGTGAACAGGCACTGCTCGATGAGCAGTTCGGCGCGGACCAGGGCGGTCCGCGGGTCCCGCTCGGCACCCTGGCCGAGCAGTTCGGCGGCCTCCTGCCAGCAGGCGCGCGAGCGCAGCCGCCAGACGGTGCCGCTGGTGATCTCGTCGAGGTGGCCGTCCGTACCCGGATGGAGCCCACCGCCGTGCGGTGGCACTCCTGGTGGACCGGCCAGTCGTGGTGGCCCGCCACCGTGGTCGGCATCCGCCGGCCGGCCACGTGTCCCCCCGCTCAGCGGGGCCGTTCCGTGCTCCGACAACGCCACCTCCTTGTGTGCGGTGCCCCACGGCCATGCGGTGCTCCTGGGCCTGTCCGGCGGATCCTGTCCGGCAGGATCCGCCGGACAGGCCCAGGCGACCAGGGCCGTGGAGCACCGCAATTCAACACGCGAGGGAGCTTGTGCACCAGATCACGAGCGTGACGTATTTCGGCGTCCCCGAGCGCCCGGCCGGGCCCCGCGGGGCAGGTGGGAACGGTGGGTCAGGAGGTCCAGCCGGTCTCCAGCAGCGCCTCGGCCGCGCCGTTCACCGGCTGCGGGACACCGCCGTCGTCCAGCAGGAAGAGCGCCACCAGCAGCTGCTCGCCGCGCACGGTGGCCTGGTGCGAGTAGCCGGCCGTGGTGAACATCGCGGCGGCCATCTCCTCGGCGTGCAGGGTCTGCAGCCACAGGCACTCCACCGCGCGCATGTCGGCCTGCTCCGGCCAGCTGTCCACCTGGGCCACCAGGCGGTCGCCGAGCAGCGTGACCGACTCCCGCTCCTGGCCCTCGGTCAGCTCCAACTCGCCGAAGCCGAGCCACTCCAGGTAGCGGGCGGCGGCCAGCACCGCGTCCTGCCCGGTCCGGATGGGCTGCGGGCGGAACGGCGGCCGGTTCTGCCAGCGGCCGCCCTGCGGCACCGAGGGCGGCACGGCCGGTGCGCCGGGACCGGGGTGTGCGTCGGAGCGCGGTATCCGGTGCGAGCCGCCCGGTACTCCCGGCGAGCCGGGGTGGTCCGCGTAGAGCGCGCCGTCGCCCTGCCACGCGCCGGGTGCGGGGACCTGCGGGCGCACCCCGAGCGGACGCGAGCCCTGCGGGCCACTGGCCCCGGGCTGCGGCGCGCGGTCCACCGGCAGGCGCACGGTGGCACCGCAGTTGCAGCTGAACTCCGGCTGCGGCCACTGGTCGGAGCGCCCGCAGTTCGGGCAGCGCATGCTCAGCCAGGAGTCCTCCCAGGAGCGGAACCGCACCTGCACCGGCACCCCGCCGCGCAGCAGCGGCACCTTCAGCGCGGCCCCGCACGGACAGGGCAGCGTGGGCGGCTCGTAGACGTGCTCGCGGCGGCAGGCCGGGCAGCGGATCGCCCGCGCGCCGGGCGTGCTGGTCGCCGCCTCGGGCACCTGGGCAGCGGCGTACGGCTCGTCGCCCGGGTACGGACCGTGGCCGCCGTGCGGCCCACCGCCCTCCCGTGGATCGCGGCCGGTGAAGTCGTCGGGCAGCGGAAGTCCGGACAAGGCACACACCGTCCGTTCGGGTCGAGTGGGCGGGGGCGCTTCCGGTGCTCCCCGTGGCCCATGCTTCCCGATCCGGCCGTGCGGCGGCAGCAATTGCCCGTAATGATCAGGGATTTTTCAGGGTGAACCCGGGCCAACGGGCCATGCCCGTGGGCCGTCGCGGTGCTGTCCGGCCGACCAGCGGGCCAGATCGGCGGGGGTGTCCAGATCGTCGGGGACGGCGATGTCGCCGCACTCGACCAGCTGGAGTTCGGCTTGGCGGCGGGTCAGCAGCGCGCGGGCGCCGGCGTCGCCCTGGGCGCCGGCGGCGGCCTCGGCGAGGTGGTCGGCGCCGATCAGCACCGGGTGGCCGCGGCGTCCCGCGTAGCCGGCGGCGGCCAGGGCGGCGCCGGACCGGTGGGCGGCGAGCAGGCGGGCGACGGCGGCGGGGGTGACGCCGGGGGTGTCGACGAGGAAGACCAGCACGCCCGGGCAGTGCGGGGGCAGGGCGGCCAGGCCCGCGCGCAGCGAGCCGCCCATGCCCTCGGCCCAGTCGGGGTTGGCGACCACGGTGCAGCCGGTCAGGTCGGCCTCGGCCAGCACCTGCGCGCGGGCGGCGCCGAGCACCACCAGGACGGGGGCGCAGCCGCCCTCGCGCACCACGCGCACGGCGTGTTCGACCAGCGGGCGGCCGCGGAAGGGCAGCAGCGCCTTGGGCCGTCCGCCGAGCCGGCGCCCGCCGCCCGCGGCCAGCACCAGCGCGGCGACGGACGGGGGCGAGGACGGGGGCTGGGCGGGGGCGACGGCCGGAGTCATGGCACCAGGATGGCGGCCGGCGGACCGCCGCGGCCCTGTGTGATCACACAAGGAGGGGGTGCCGGCCTTGGTGGGAAGCCGGGCAATGCACCCCTGGATCTTTGCCGCCCGTCCGCTTCTACTGGCCGTTATGCACACCGCACCTGCCCCGCTGGTCGACCGCTTCGGCCGGGTCCACACCGATCTGCGGGTCTCCCTGACCGACCGCTGCAACCTGCGCTGCACCTACTGCATGCCGGCCGAGGGCCTCGCCTGGCTGCCCCGGGCCGAGGTGCTGACGGACGAGGAGATCGTCCGCCTGGTGCGGGTGGGGGTCGAGCGGCTGGGGATCGGCTCGGTGCGGCTGACCGGCGGCGAGCCGCTGCTGCGGCGGGGGCTGCCGGGGCTGGTGGCCCGGCTGACCGCGCTCGGCGTCGAGCTGTCGCTGACCACCAACGGGATCGGACTGGCCAGGATGGCCGGGGAGTTGCGGGCGGCCGGGCTGCGGCGGGTCAACGTCAGTCTGGACACGCTGCGGCGCGAGCGCTACCAGGAGATCACCCGGCGCGACCGGATCGCGGACGTCTTCGCGGGGCTGGCCGCCGCGCGGGAGGCCGGCCTGGCGCCGGTCAAGATCAATACCGTCCCGGTGCGCGGGGTCAACGACGAGGAGCTGCTCGACCTGGTCGGGTTCGCCGCCGCGCACGGCTATCTGATCCGCTTCATCGAATCGATGCCGCTGGACGCCCAGGGCGCCTGGGACCGGTCGGCGATGATCACCGCGGACGAACTGCTCGGGGTGCTCGGCAGCCGCTGGGAGCTGGTCCCGGTGGCGCGCGAGCCGCTGGCCGCCGGGCGCGGCACCCCGCCGGCCGAGGAGTGGCGGATCGCCGGGACGGACACGGTGGTCGGGGTGATCGCCTCGGTCACCCGGCCGTTCTGCGGCACCTGCGACCGGGTGCGGCTGACCGCCGACGGGCAGCTGCGCAACTGCCTCTTCGCGACCGAGGAGTCCGATCTGCGCGCGCTGCTGCGCGGCGGGGCGGGGGACGCGGAGATCGAGCGGGCCTGGCGGGGCGCCATCGGGCGCAAGGGGCCCGGGCACGAGATCAACTCCGCCGGGTTCCGCCGGCCCGAGCGGCCGATGTCGGCGATCGGCGGCTGAGCAGCGGGTATCGGGATGCTTGTGTGACGAGAAGATGATATTTCTCTGCGGTGAACACCACTTTGGCGCGCCTGTCGCGCCGCATCCTTCCCGCCGTGCTGGGGGTCACCGTGATCGCCGGCTGCGGCGGGTCCGGGGGCTCGCCGGTCGCGAAGGGGACGCCGCCGTCCGCCGCACCGGCCTCTCCCGCCACCGCCGCCTCGGCCAGTGCCCCGCCGTCGCCGTCCGCAAGCCCCACGCCGACGCCCAAGCCGACGGGTGACGCCGACCCGGCGCTCAAGCCGTTCTACGGGCAACAGATCGCCTGGAGCAGCTGCCCGGACGACCCGGCGCAGAAGAACGTCGACATGTCGGCTTTCCAGTGCGGCACCGCGCACGTCCCGCTGGACTACACCAACCCGGGTGCGGACACCATCGACCTGGCGCTGATGCGCAAGCAGGCGATCCACCAGGACCAGCGGCTCGGCTCGCTCTTCCTCAACCCGGGCGGCCCCGGTGGCTCCGGGCTCGACCTGCTCACCAACGCGGCCACCAGCTCCTTCGGGAACCTGAACAACCGCTACGACCTGATCGGCTTCGACCCGCGCGGCGTCGGCAAGTCCACCGCCGTGCACTGCCTGGACGACACCGCCCGTGACCAGCTCGACGCCCAGGACCACGCCGGGCCGACCAGCGTCAAGGACCTCGGGGCCGCCTGCGAGGCCAAGTCCGGCAAGCTGCTGCCGTTCGTCGGGACGGTCAACGCGGCCCGCGACCTGGACGTGCTGCGCGGGGCGGTGGGCGACCAGAAGCTCAACTACCTGGGCTTCTCCTACGGCACCTCCCTCGGCACCTACTACGCCAACCAGTTCCCGGACCGCACCGGGCGCCTGGTGCTGGACGGCGCGATGGACCCGAGCGTCAGCAACCTGGACAGCAGCGTCGCCCAGATGGTCGGCTTCGAGAGCGTCTTCGAGCACTTCGCCGCCGACTGCGTGAACCAGTCCGGGTGCCCGCTCGGCAGTGACCCCAACACCGCCGCGAAGAAGGCCGCCGACTTCCTGGACGGCCTTCAGGCGCACCCGCTGACCTCCGCCACCAGCGGCCGCACGCTCACCCAGGCGCTGGGCTGGACCGGCACCATGGACATGCTCTACGGGGACGCCAAGTCCTGGGGGTACCTGCGGATCGGGCTGAGCAACGCCATGAAGGCGCACAGCCCCGATGCGCTGATCGCGTTCGCCGACGACTACAACAGCCGGGACCAGCAGGGCCACTACAGCAACCAGGCGGACGCCAACCAGGCGATCAACTGCGCGGACGACGGCTCGACGCCCCCCACCGACGACCAGCTCCAGCAGGCCCTGCAGCAGTTGCACACCAAGGCGCCCTACCTGACCAACCACATGACGGTCGACGACGTGCGGGCGTCGATGGACTGTGCCGACTGGCCGGTGCACGGGCCCACGCCGCCGCAGGTGCTCAAGGCCACCGGCAGCGCCCCGATCCTGGTGGTCGGCTCCACCGGCGACGACGCCACCCCCTACGCCTGGGCTCAGCACCTGGCGAGCAGCCTGGCCAACGCCACCCTGCTCACCCGGGACGGGGACGGCCACACCGGCTACGACAAGAGCAGCTGCATCAAGTCGGATGTGGACGCCTTCCTGATCGACGGCACGATGCCGGCGGCGGGGACGCACTGCGCCACCAACCCGCCCACCAGCAGCAGCTGACGATTCGTCAAGTAGCGTCATTGACGCCCGCGCTGACCGCGTGCCTATGATGGCGCGCGGTCAGCCGGCTTTTGCCCAGGGGGCGGCGCGGGGCGAGGGCGGCGCGGGGGGATCGTCCTGCCGTCCACCAACCCTGCTGGGGGGAACGTGCGTTCCTCGTCCGATCCGCTCCCGCCCGGTGATCCGCCGCCGCCCCTGGTGTACCCGGTCGCGCCGCGCGGGGAGACGGTCGAGCGGCTGGGCGAGCGGGCGGTCGCCGATCCCTACCGTCTGCTGGAGGACGCCGCGCACCCCGACACCCGGCGCTGGTCGGCCGCGCAGCACGACCTGTTCCGCCGCGTCGCCCAGCGGTGGGCGGGGGGCGGCGCGTTCCAGGCCGCGCTGGAGCGGCTGACCGCCTTCGAGCGGCTGGGGGTGCCGCGGTTCGCGGGCGGCCGCGCCTTCCACACCGTGCGTGGCCCGGACGCCGGGCAGCCCGTGCTGGTGGTCGAGGAGGCGGGCCGGCGCCGGGTGCTGGTCGACCCGGGCGGGCGCGGCCTGCTCGGCGGCTGGTCGCCGGATCCCACCGGGCGGCTGATCGCCTACCAGGGCGGCGAGTACCCGGGTGGTGGCTGTGGGGGCGGCGGGGGTGGTGAGGGCCCGGGCGTCGGGGCGGGCGGGCCGCGGTACACGCTGCGGATCCTGGAGGTGGCCACCGGGCGGCTGGTGGACGCGCCGATCGACGGCTGCCGGTACGGCACGGTCGCCTGGGCGGCCGACGGAAGCGCCTTCTACTACAGCCGCGGCAGCCAGCACGGCGGCGAACTGCTCCACCTGCACCGGCTCGGACAGCCGGTGGACCAGGAGGTGTTCGGCGCCGGTCTGCCGGCGGGCAGCCAACTGGACGCCACCACAGGCGCTTCGGGCCGCAGGCTGGTGGTGGCCGGCGCCGGCGGGCCGACCGGCGCCGGCCACCGGCTCTGGGCCGCCGACCTGCGCCAAGGCCCCCTGGAAGAACCGGAGTTGCGCGAGCTGGTGATCGACGGCCGCGGTGCGGGGCTGCCCTGGCCGGCCGCCGACGGCACGCTCTACCTGCTCACCGAGGACCAGGCGCCGCACGGACGGCTGCTCGCCGCGACCCCCGGCGCCCCGGTGCGGACCCTGCTGACCGGGGACGAGCACGCCCACCTGGCCGCCTTCGCGGTCCTCGACGGCGCCGCACTCCCGGTGCCCCAGCTGCTCGCCCTGCGGTCGAGCGGCAGCCGGACCCAGCTCACCCGTCACCGACTGGACTCCGGCGCGCTGTTGGGCACCGTCGAGCTGCCGGGGCCGGGCGCGGTGGCCGAGCTGGCCGGTGCCGCGGACGGCCGGGAGGCCTACTTCGGCTACGCCGACCCGCGCACCCCGCAGACCGTGCACCGCTACGAGGCCGGCCAGGACCGCTGCTCGGTCTGGCGCGGCTGCGGCCTGTCCGGCGTCCCCGAGGTCCAGGTGACCGAGCTCGGCTACCCCGCCGCCGACGGGTCCCCGGTGCGGCTGCTGCTGACCCGCCCGGCCGCCGCCCCCGCCGGGCCGCTTCCCACCATCCTGCAGGGCCGCGGTGCCTTCGGTGAGCCGCGGCTGGCCGGCTACCACGCCGCGGCGCTGGCCTGGGCCGAGCGGGGCGGACAGTTCGCGGTGGCCTGTGTGCGCGGCGGCGGCGAGGAGGGCGAGGACTGGCACCGGGCGGGGATGCGCGAGCAGAAGCAGCAGGGCATCGACGACTTCACCGCGGCCGCGCAGTACCTGCTGGAGACCGGGCGGTGCACCCCCGGGCGCCTCGGCGCGCTCGGCCGGGGCGCGGCCGGCGGTCTGCTGGTGGGCGCGGCGCTGACCCAACGGCCCGAGCTGTTCGGGGCGGTGGCCGTCTCGGCGGCGCTGCTGGACATGGCCCGCTACCAGCTGAGCGGCCACGGCCCGGACTGGACCGAGGAGTTCGGCTCCCGGGAGGAGCCGCGGGAGCTGGACTGGCTGCTCGGCTACTCGCCGTACCACCATGTGCGCCCCGGCACGGCCTACCCCGCCGTGCTGCTGACGGCCTTCGAGGCGGACGAGCGGGTGGACGCGCTGCACGCCCGCAAGATGTGCGCCGCCCTGCAGCAGGCGAGCAGCTCGGGGCGCCCGGTGCTGTTGCGCCAGGCGGCCGGTCCGGGCCCGGGCCCGCGGGCCCGCGGCGGCCGGTCGGCCCAGGTGGCCGAACTGCTGGCGTTCTTCGCGGAGTTCCTGGAGCTGCCGGCGGCCGGCGGGTCACCGCTGTCCTGACGGAGCGTCAGGCGCCGGCCGGGGCGCTCGGGGTGCTCGGGGTGCTGGTCGAGGGCGGCAGCTGCGCCCACTGCCGGCCGAGCCAGGCCAGTGCCGGCGGGATCTCGCGGCCCCAGGTGTGGAAGTTGTGGCCGCCGCTGTTCAGCGTGATGGTGGAGAGCTTGGTCGGCGCCTTGAAGGCGGCCACCATCTGCTGGGTGGCCTGGTAGTTGTCCTCGTTCGGGCTGGTGGCCAGCAGTAGCGAGACCGGTGCCGCGGGGGTGTTCTTCAGCCGCCAGAGCAGGTCGTTCTCCTGCTTGAGCTGCTCGCTGCCGCCGAACAGGTCACCGGTGGTCGGGTCGGTGCTGACGCTGTAGTCGGAGGAGAGCGCGATCGCCGCGCCGTAGGCGTCCGGCTTGCGCAGCGCGAACTTCAGCGCGCAGTAGCCGCCGGTGGAGTCGCCCATCGCGGCGTGCGCGCCGGCCTGCGGGTCGATCCGGTAGCCGGTGGCCAGCGCCTTGGGCAGGTCGTCGGTGAAGAAGGTCTCCACCTGGGGGCCGTGCGGGACGTCCATGCACTCGGTGTCCCGGTTGGCGATGGGGGAGGGGCGCATCATCACCAGGACGGTGGGCGGCAGCTCCTTGGCGTTGATCGCCTTGAGCGTGCTGGCCGGGTACTGCATCAGCGAGATCAGCTTCTCGGCCGAACCGGGGTAGCCGGAGAGCACCAGCGCCATCGGGAACTGCTTGTTGGCATAGGCGGGCTGGAAGTACTGCGGCGGCAGGTAGACGTAGGCCTGGTTGGTCAGCCCGGAGCGGGCGCCGGTCAGCTCGACCTTCTGGATCACCCCGGAGCGGTCCTCGGCCGAGCCCTGCGAGGAGTAGAACTTCTGCTCGCCGGTCACCGAGAGCCCGTTGCTCGGCTTGTGGTCCACCACGGTGCCGGGACCGCCGGCGGTGCCGAGCAGGTCGGTCCAGGTGGTGTAGAAACCGAAGTAGGAGTTGGCCACCAGCGCCATCGCGACCAGCACCAGCGCCTGGGTGCCGAGGAAGGCGCCGAGCCGTCCGAGCAGCGCCTTGACGCCCCTGCCGCCGAGCTTGGGCCAGAGCCAGATGGTGACGACGAAGGCCGCCACGGCCAGGATCGAGGCGATGATCTGCAGGGGGATTCCGGTCAGCGCGAGCACCCGGCGATCCTATGGGACGGCGCGCGCGGACGTCGGCGGCCCCCTGGACCGTGCCCGATCGGCACCGGTCCGGGCGCCCGATCGGTACCCGGTCAGGGCACCCGGTCGACACCGGCCGGGCCGCCGCGCAGCTCTGCTGCCAGCGGCATTGACCCGGTCAGTCCGGTTTTGAGACGCTGTGCGGCGCACCCGCACGCCAGGGCCATTTGGGGGGCTTCACCTTGCACGGTTCAGCACGCACCACCAGCACCGCTGAGCACAGTCTCGTCCGTCGGCCGCTGCGCCACGCCGCGGTCCTCACCGGTGCACTGCTCCTGGTCACCGCCTGCAGCTCGACCCATTCGAGCAACACCGCGAACAGCGACGGTGGGACCGACTCGATCGGCACCATGGCGCCCAGCAGTCCGACGCCCTACACCGTCCCGTACGCGATCACCCTGAACTCCGCCATCGGCCCGGTCAACGACGCGCTCGCCAAGCTGACCCAGGCCGGCAGCGTGGACGACCTGAACGGCGACCTGGCCACCGCCCAGCAGGCCGCGAGCACCGCCTCGCAGTCCCTGTCGGGCGCCAACCCGCCGCCCAGCGTCTCGGACGCCAACCGCCAGCTCTCGGTGGCGCTGGACACGCTGGCCACCAACCTCGGCACGGTGCAGACCGACATCGGCGACGACAAGGTCTGCGCCACCTCCTCCGCGCTGGCCGAGACCGGCGCCGCGCAGGGCCTCAAGGACGTGCCCACCGCGCTGCAGTCGCTGGCCACCGGCGGCTACACCACCACCTTCAACGTGCCGCAGACCCCGCAGCAGCAGCAACGCGCCCTGAGTAACGGCGCGTTGGTGCGCCAGGGGGCGAACGACGGCAGTGGCGAGCTGACCGTGGACAACAGCGGCGGCACGGTGGACGCCGTGCTGACCCTGGTCAAGGGCGGCCAGTCGGCCTACTCCTTCTACGTGGTCAAGGGCCAGACCGCGAAGATGACCGGGATCGAGGACGGCACGTACGACATGTACTTCGCCGGCGGCTTCGACTGGGACGACGCGAGCAAGAAGTTCACCGAGAACTGCGACTACACCAAGTTCGACGACAGCACCGACTTCACCACCACCAGCAGCACGTATTCCACGGTCAAGATCACCCTGCAGCCGGTGGTGGGCGGCAACGCCAGCACCTCCACGGTGCCGCCCGGGACCTACCCGATGCCGTAGGGCCGCACCGGCCGCACCGATCTCGCGGGCCTCGCGGGCCTCAGCCCGCCGTGCGCGGGATCCGCTGCTCCCAGTCCCGCTCGAAGAGCACCGCGCCGCCCTCCCAGGCGGTCAGGTGGCTGCGCGTCGTGAACGCCTCGGCGTCGCAGCCGATCTCCGAGCGGGTCTGCACGGTCACGTCCCAGCCGTCCTCGGGCCGCTCCAGGCGGATCGTCCAGGCGGCCCGGGCGGCGGCGCCGAGCGGGTCGTCCTCGCGGATCCGGTAGGTCTCCAGCGCCTGCTCGGTGCAGATCAGGCCGTCGGGGTAGGCGCGCGAGCCCTGGTGGCTCGGGTCCACCTCCAGGCGCCACTCGCCGGCCGCCACGTCCTGCACCACCAGCCGCTCGGGCCGCGGGTCGCTCGCGGTGGTGTGGTGCACTCCCGGCGCGGCGGACTGCTCGGGCTCGGCGAAGGCGATCGGCGCCCGCCCCACGTCGGCGGCCAGGTGGCGCACCGGCAGCATCAGGGTGCTGTGGCCCGGGTCGACCTCGAAGCCGGCGGCCGCGGGCTGCGGCCAGACCCACGGCCAGTACGCCGAGGAGAGCGCGAGCCGGATCCGGTGGCCGGGCGGGAAGGCGTGCGCGATCCCGGAGAGTTCGAGGACCACCTCGGCCACCGCGCCCGGCTCCCAGGGGAGCACCTGCTCGCGCCCGTTGCGGGCGGTGAGGTTTTGCACGCCGAGGGTGACCAGGGCGGCGGCGCCGTCCGGGGCCACGTCGCAGAGCCGGGCCACCACCTGCCCGCGGGTCGCCGGGCAGCGCAGCCGCAGCTGGAGCGAGGGGCGGCCGAGGATCTCCAGCCGCTCGGCCAGCGGCGCGGTGTCGAAGCAGACCGAGCGGCCGTCCTCCGCGCGCTGGTCGGGCGGCAGGTCGGCGGTGGCGCCGACCGGGCGGTAGCGTCCGGCGTCGATCCCGGTGTGCTGCGGTGAACGGACCGGCACGAAGCGCTCGCCCTCGGGGGTGCCCGCGGTGCGCAGCGTGTCGGCCAGGCCGTAGTGGATCTCCCGTACGTCGTCGGAGGGCCACTGGTCCTCGCCGATCCAGCGTCCGGCGGGCTCGCCGGCTCCGGATCCGGCTCCGGGCGGCCCGGGGACGGGTGGCCCGGGGGTGGTCGGTTCGGGGGCGGCCGGCTCGGGCATCCAGCTGCGCAGCCGGGGCTCGGCCATGATCCCGGTGTCCTGGTCCTTGAGCCACTGGTCCCACCAGCGCAGCGTCTCCTGGAGGAAGCCGATCGCCGGGCCCGGCGGCAGGCCGCGGTCGGGGTACTGGTGCGGCCAGGGGCCGATCAGCCCGCGCACCGGCGCCCGCAGGTGCTCGACCAGGCGCAGCACGGTGTCCCGGTGCGGGTCGGCCCAGCCGCCCACCGCCAGCACGGCGGCCCGGATCGCGTCGTACCGCTCGCCGACGCTGCCCTGGCGCCAGTAGTCGTCGCGGGTCTGGTGGCTCAGCCAGGGGGTGCTGTACGGCTCCAGCGCGGCCAGCCGGGTCAGCCAGAGCCGCCGCCACTCCTCGCCGACGTAGCGGGGGTCCGGCGGGCGGGCGGCGAGTGCGAGCAGGCCGGCCGACCGGGCGTGCAGGTCCGCGCCGTGCACCGAACCGCCGAGGTAGCGCGCGTCGTTGTCGTAGCGGTCGTCGGTGGCGCAGACGGCGACCACGGCGCGCAGCGGTTCGGGGGCCAGCGCGGCCAGTTGCAGCGCGCCGGTGCCGCCCCAGCCGATCCCGAACGCGCCGATCCGGCCGGTGCACCAGGGCTGCGCGGCCAGCCACTCGATCACCGCGACGCCGTCGGCCAGCTCCTGGGCGTCGTGCTCGCCACCGGGCAGGCCGCCGGAGTTTCCGTGGCCGCGGATGTCCACCCGCACGCTCGCGTAGCCGTGGCCGGCGTACCAGGGGTGGCGCTCGGCGTCGCGCGGGGCGGTCCAGTCGGTCAGCCGGTAGGGCAGGTACTCCAGCAGCGCGGGCACCGGCTCGTCGGTGACGGGGCGCCAGATGCGGGCGTAGAGCTCGACCTCGCCCGCCACCGGGATCCGCAGGTCCTCGCGGGTGATCCGGTACGGGTACGCGTCGGGGTGTCGCATGCGGTCCTCCCGGGGGGGCGGTGACTGGTCGCGGCGGCCGGCCGTGGCGACTGGCCGCGGTGACTGGCTGCGGTGACTGGCTGCCGTGACTGGCTGCGGTGCTGAAGACCGACACTAGCGGACATATCGGTCCATTCCACGGTCAATCGGCAGCCGAGGGACCGTCAGGGTGGCCGTCGACGCGGCCGTTGACGGGGGCGAAGCGCAGGCACGAGGATCTCTGGCAGGGCCCGGGACCGGCCGCGTGAAGGAGAACCCCCATGGCACTGGACGCCGACGTCATCGTGATCGGAGCCGGCCTGGCGGGCCTGGCTGCCACCGCCGAACTCGCCGACGCGGGGCGCACGGTGATCCTGCTCGACCAGGAGCCGGCCGCCTCCCTCGGCGGCCAGGCGCACTGGTCCTTCGGCGGCCTGTTCCTGGTCGACTCGCCCGAGCAGCGCCGGCTGCGGATCCGCGACTCCTACGAACTGGCCTGGCAGGACTGGCTCGGCACGGCCGGCTTCGACCGGCCCGAGGACAACTGGCCGCGCCAGTGGGCCAAGGCCTATCTGGACTTCGCCGCGGGCGAGAAGCGCGCCTGGCTGCACGCGCAGGGGGTGCGGTTCTTCCCCGTGGTCGGCTGGGCGGAGCGCGGCGGGCTGCTGGCCAGCGGCCCGGGCAACTCGGTGCCGCGCTTCCACATCACCTGGGGCACCGGCCCGGGCCTGGTCGAGCCGTTCGCCCGCCGGGTGCGGGCCGCCGTCGCCAAGGGGCTGGTGCGCACGTGCTTCCGGCACCGGGTCACCGAGCTGGCGAGCACCGCGGGCGTCACCGACACGGTGCGCGGCGAGGTGCTGGTGCCCAGTGAGGTGGCGCGCGGGGTGGCCAGCTCACGCGCGGTGGCCGGCGCCTTCGAGCTGCGCGCGCAGGCGGTGGTGATCGCCTCCGGCGGCATCGGCGGCAACCACGAACTGGTCCGCAAGGCCTGGCCGGCCCGGCTCGGCACCCCGCCCGCGCGCCTGCTCAGCGGCGTGCCGGCGCACGTCGACGGGCTGATGCAGCAGGTGGCCGGCGCGGCCGGCGGGCACCTGGTCAACGGCGACCGGATGTGGCACTACACCGAGGGCATCGAGAACTGGAACCCGATCTGGGCCAGGCACGGCATCCGGATCCTGCCCGGGCCCTCCTCGCTCTGGCTGGACGCGCGCGGCAACCGGCTGCCGGTGCCGCTCTTCCCCGGCTTCGACACCCTCGGCACCCTGGAGCACATCCGCGGCACCGGCTACGACCACACCTGGTTCGTGCTCACCCAGAAGATCATCGAGAAGGAGTTCGCGCTCTCCGGCTCCGAGCAGAACCCGGACCTGACGGGCCGCAGCCCCCGCCAGGTGCTCGCCCGCGCGCTGCCCGGCGCGCCGGGGCCGGTGGAGGCGTTCAAGAAGTACGGGGCGGACTTCGTGGTCGCCGAGCGGCTCGGCGACCTGGTGCACGGGATGAACCGGAAGGCCGGCGGGGAACTGATCGACGAGGCCGCGCTGCGCCGCGAGATCGAGGCGCGCGACCGCGAGATCGCCAACCCCTTCGGCAAGGACCTCCAGGTGACCGCGATCCACGGCGCCCGCCGCTACCTCGGCGACAAGCTGGTGCGCACCGCCGCCCCGCACCGGCTGCTCGACCCCAAGGCGGGCCCGCTGATCGCGGTGCGGCTGCACGTGCTCACCCGCAAGTCACTCGGCGGCCTTGCGACCGACCTGTCCGCCCGGGTGCTGCGCGCCGACGGCTCGGTACTGCAGGGCGTCTACGCGGCCGGCGAGGTAGCCGGCTTCGGCGGCGGCGGAATGCACGGCTACCGCTCCCTGGAGGGCACCTTCCTCGGCGGCTGCCTGTTCAGCGGCCGCACCGCGGGCCGCGCCGCGGCCGAGGCGACGGCGTAGCGCATGGCCTGAGCACACGTCAGTGACGCAGGGGCCACCGACTCGTCGGTAACTGTTCATCGAACGTCCGAGCGGCGTACCTCAAGGGCTGGCAAAGTCCCCCACATGGAGACGGATATTCCGAACATGGGCGTGCCGCAGCAGCTCGCCGCCCGGATGAGCATGGCCGAGCAGCACGAGTACCTGCGGGGCAAGCTCTCCCGGCGCCGGGTGCTGCGCGGCAGTGCGGTGGCGGTCGGGGCGCTGGCCGTGGGGGGCGTGCTCGGTTCCGGCAACGCCTATGCGGCGCCGAAGACCACGCCGACGCTGGTCGGTGACGCGGCCTCGGCCGTGGACGGCTCGAAGGTGATCCCGGTCGGCCGGCACCTGCAGTTCGGCGCCGAGCCGGACACCCAGTTCCGGATCTCCTGGCAGGTCCCGCTGCCGGTCAAGAAGCCGTTCGTGCGCTACGGCCGCACCCCCTGGGAGCTGAGCGAGAAGATCGACGCGGAGATCCGCTCGCTGCACACCCCGGCGCTGGTCCCCGGCCAGAGCCCGCTGGACCAGTACTACGTGCACGTGGCGCTGGAGGACCTGGATCCCGACACCACGTACTACTACGCGGTCGGCCACAAGGGTTTCGACCCGGCCAGTCAGCAGGCGATCTCCTCGCTCGGCACCTTCCGCACCGCCGCCTCGCGCGACGACCGCTGGGGCAAGGTCTACGAGCCGTTCACCTTCACCGCCTTCGGTGACCAGGGTGTCAGCGCCCACGCGGTCAACAACGACAACGTGATCCTGGCGCAGAACCCCAAGTTCCACCTGCACGCCGGCGACATCTGCTACGCCGACCCGGACGGCCAGGGCCTGGACGCCGACAAGGCCGACTTCAACGCCAAGACCTGGGACGCCTTCCTGGTGCAGACCGAGGCCGTGGCCGCCAAGATCCCGTGGATGGTCGCCTACGGCAACCACGACATGGAGGCCTGGTACTCGCACAACGGCTACGGCGGCGAGGACGCCCGCTGGTTCCTGCCGGACAACGGGCCGGACCCGCGCAAGGCGCCCGGCGTGTACGCCTTCCGCTACAGCAACGTCGGTGTCATCTCGCTGGACGCCAACGACGTGTCCTACGAGATCCCGGCCAACCTGGGCCTGACCGCCGGCCGGCAGACCAAGTGGCTGGAGCGCCAGCTCAAGGACTTCCGCAACGACGAGACGATCGACTTCGTCGTGGTCTTCTTCCACCACTGCGCCTTCTCCACCACCACCTCGCACGCCTCCGAGGGCGGGGTCCGCGAGGCCTGGGTGCCGCTGTTCGAGAAGTACCGGGTCGACCTGGTGATCAACGGTCACAACCACGTGTACGAGCGCACCGACGCGATCCTCGGCAACAAGGTCTCCAAGGCGATCCCGAGCGGTGCCACGCTGGAGCCGGAGAAGGACGGCGTGGTCTACGTGACCGCGGGCGCCGCAGGGCGCAGCCTCTACAGCTTCGGCGCGCCGCAGACCTACGAGGGCCACGAGAACCGGGTCGACGAGGTGAAGACCTTCTACAACGCCAAGGGCCAGCAGAAGGTCACCGAGACCGTCGAGTGGTCGCGGGTGCGCTACCTCGGCTACTCCTTCATCAAGGTCGACGTCACCCCGGCGCACCTGGGCCAGAAGTCCTCGATGAAGGTCACCGCGCTGACCGAGACCGGCCAGCAGATCGACCACTACACGATCGTGCGCACCGTCGGCGAGGGCTGGGACAGCGAATCGGACGATGACGGCCAGGGCGGTGGCTGGGGCTGGAGCGCGGGCGACCGCTGACGGCTTCACCAGGCCGCAGTCGGACAGAGGTCGGGCCGCGGGTTTTCGAGGCCAACGCCCAAGCGGAGCGCCGAGGCACCGGCTCTCCGCGCGACGCCGGCTGACGGAACGGGCGTCGCGGGCGGCCCCTCGGGAGACAATGATCTCCCGAGGGGCCGTTCGGCTTTCTCGGGGACGACACGAAAGGGGCAGGCCGGATGTCACAGCAGGTCAGGGGCGTCATCGCCCGGGGCAAGGGCGAAGCGGTGGAGGTGGCGACGATTGTCGTGCCCGACCCCGGACCTGGCGAGGCGGTGGTCAAGGTCCAGGCGTGCGGCGTCTGCCACACCGACCTGCACTACCGGGAGGGCGGGATCAACGACGAGTTCCCGTTCCTGCTCGGGCACGAGGCGGCGGGCGTGGTGGAGAGCGTCGGCGCCGGGGTCACCGAGGTGGCGCCGGGCGATTTCGTGATCCTCAACTGGCGGGCCGTCTGCGGGCAGTGCCGGGCCTGTCGGCGCGGGCGGCCGCAGTACTGCTTCGCCACCCACAACGCCAAGCAGAAGATGACGCTGCTGGACGGCACCGAGCTGAGCCCCGCGCTGGGGATCGGCGCCTTCGCGGAGAAGACGCTGGTGGCGGCCGGGCAGTGCACCAAGGTCGACCCGGCGGCCTCGCCGGCCGCGGCCGGGCTGCTGGGCTGTGGCGTGATGGCCGGGCTGGGCGCGGCGATCAACACCGGCGGGGTGACCCGCGGCGACAGCGTCGCGGTGATCGGCTGCGGCGGGGTCGGCAACGCCGCCGTGCTGGGGGCCAAGCTGGCCGGAGCGGCGAAGATCATCGCGGTGGACCTGGACCCGCGCAAGCTGGAGCGCGCCAAGGGCCTGGGCGCCACCCACACGGTGAACGCCTCGGACGGCACCGATGTGGTGGAGGCGGTGCGCGCGCTGACCGGTGGTCACGGCGCGGACGTGGTGGTCGAGGCGGTGGGCCGACCGGAGACCTACCGGCAGGCCTTCTACGCCCGGGACCTGGCCGGCACCGTGGTGCTGGTCGGCGTCCCGACGCCGGAGATGAAGCTGGAGCTGCCGCTGCTGGACGTCTTCGGGCGCGGCGGCGCGCTCAAGTCGTCCTGGTACGGGGACTGCCTGCCCTCGCGGGACTTCCCGATGCTGATCGACCTCTACCTGCAGGGCCGGCTCGACCTGGACGCGTTCGTCACCGAGACGATCACGCTGGACGAGGTCGAGCAGGCGTTCGCCACCATGCGCGACGGCGACGTGCTCCGCTCGGTGGTGGTGTTCTGATGCAGATGCTGCCCCCCGAACCCGAGATCGAGCACCTCGTCACGGCCGGCACTTTCGAACTGGACGGTGGCAGCTGGGAGGTGGAGAACAACGTCTGGATCGTCGCCAACGACCGGGACGCCGTGGTGATCGACCCGGCGCACGACGCCCCGGCGATCGCGGCCGCGGTCGGCGACCGGCGGGTGGTGGCGATCATCTGCACCCACGCGCACAACGACCACGTGAACGCGGCGCCCGAGCTGGCGGAGCTGACCGGTGCGCCGATCCTGCTGCACCCGGACGACCTGCCGCTGTGGAAGCAGGCCCACCCGGGCGACCACCCGGACGAGGAACTGACGGACGGTCAGCGGATCACCGTGGGCGGGCTCTACCTGCACATCCGGCACACGCCCGGGCACAGCCCCGGCGGGGTGAGCGTCTATGTGCCCGCGCTGGACGCGGTGTTCACCGGGGACACGCTCTTCCAGGGCGGACCCGGGGCGACCGGGCGGTCGTTCTCCGACTTCCCGACCATCATCCGCTCGATCCGCGAGCGGCTGCTGGTGCTGCCCCCGCAGACCGTGGTGTACACCGGCCACGGGCCGACCACCACGATCGGCGAGGAGGCCCCGCACCTGGACGAGTGGGTGGCCCGGGGTCACTGACCTCCACCGCACCAGGGCGACACCCTCACAGCGCGGCGAGCTGCGCGGTGAGGGTGTCGCTGTGCTGGAAGGTCAGACCGGCCAGTGCGACGTGCTTCCAGCGCACCGTGCCGTCGGCGTCCAGGATGAAGACCGAGCGGCGCAGGCCCAGGCCGGGCACCGCGATGCCGAAGGCCTTGGCCACCGCGCGGTCGGTGTCGGCGAGCAGCGGGAAGGCGAGGCGGTGCTTGCGGGCGAAGGCCTCGTGGCTGTCCAGGTCCTGCGGGCTGATGCCCCAGACGGTGGCGCCCAGGTCCTTGAAGCGGTCGAGGTCGGAGGTGTAGGAGCAGAGCTGCTTCGTGCAGACCGCGGTGTCGTCGCCGGGGTAGAAGACCAGCACCAGCGGGCTGCCCTGGGCCTCGGCGAGGCGGTAGTCGCGGCGTTCGGCGGAGCCTTCGGTGAGGAGCAGGCCGGGCAGGGTGAAGTCGGGGGCAGGGGTGCCGACCTCGGGGGACTTGGCCATGGTGGGTCCTTAGCGCTCGCGAAGGGGCGGACAGAACGTTCGTTCTTCCTCGCTGATAGTAGTACGGTCAGTGATGTGAGTACACCTTCCGCCGCCCGCCAACGAGTCCTCGACACCGCTACCCGGCTGTTCTACGCCGAGGGGATCCACGCGGTCGGCGTGGACCGGATCGTCACCGAGGCCGAGGTGACCCGCGCCACCTTCTACCGGCACTTCCCGGGCAAGGAGGAGCTGGTCCGGGCGTACATCCAGGGCTGGGACGAGGGCATCCGGGCCGAGGTGGCGGCCGGGCTCGGCGGCGGGCTGACGGCCGACCAGCTGCTCGGGCTGCTGGTGGAGCGGCTGGGACAGGAGATGTGCGGCCCGGGCTTCCGTGGCTGCCCGTTCATCAACGCCGCCGCCGAGTACCCCGATCCGCGGCACCCCGTCTCCCGGGCGATCGCCGACCACCGCGGCTGGCTGCGCGAGTTGATCACCCGCCTGCTCGGCGAGGCCGGGCTGAGCGAGCCCGAACGGCGGGCGGACGTGCTGATCCTGCTGCGGGACGGTGCGATGGTGGGCGGCGCGCTGGGCGACCCGGCGACGACCGCGGCGAGCCTGGCGGCGGCGGTGGCGCAACTGCTGGAGGTCTGACGGAACGCCGTATCCGCTGCCGCGAGTTCGGCGGTTCGGATCGCGGCTCAGGGCACCGCGCTGACCCCCAGCGACATCGACGCTCTTGCGACCTCGGCGGCGAACCAGGCGTCCGACGGGTTCACGCAGGGCGGCCTGACCGCGACCGTGATCAATGGCTGAGCGTCGATTCCCGCGTCCCCGGGTCATGGTGGCGGCAGGGCTTGCCGGGGTCGTGGTACTGGCGGGCTTGTTCTCCTGGTGGTCGCGGCCCATGCTCGAATTGCCTCGGAGCGCCTGCTGGTCAGCGCTGAACCAGGACGACTCAAACCGCTGACAGGGGCGCGCAAGGAAGCTGTTCTCCACCACCCGTGCAGCAATGGCGTTCGGTTTCCGGCGGGCGACCCAGTGGTAGCGGGGTCCTGAGCCGAGAGGTGTCAGCGGCGCGGGCCGTACATGATCACGCCCACGCCGACCAGGCAGATGAGGGCGCCGGCCACGTCGTAGCGGGTCGGGCGGAAGCCGTCCACCACGACGCCCCAGATCAGCGAGCCGGCCACGAAGACACCGCCGTAGGCGGCGAGCACCCGGCCGAAGTGGCTGTCCGGCTGGAAGGCGGCGACGAAGCCGTAGCCGCCGAGCGCCAGGATCCCGAGGCCCGCCAGCCACCAGGGCCGGGACTCCCGCACGCTCTGCCAGATCAGCCAGCAGCCCCCGATCTCGGCCAGGGCGGCCAGGACGAACAGGGCGGCGGAACGCAGAACGGTCATGCCGGTCAGCCTACGGGCCGCTGGGCGCGCGGCGGCCGCTGCCTCGGGGAAGGCAGCGGCCGCGGCGGGGTGCGGTCCCGCGGTCAGCGGCTGACAGCCGCCGCGAGCTCACGGGCGATGCGGGCGGCGGAGGTGCCGAGGCCGCCGGCGGCGGGCGGGGCGAATCCGCGGGTGGGTGCGCCGGGTGCGGGTGCGGGTGCGGTGGCCGGTGCGGCCGGTGTGGCCGGCGGAGCGGACATCCGCTGGAGGTAGGCGGTCGGCTGGTACTCCAGCTCCTCCTCGCGGTAGCGGCCGACGTTGGTGTGCCAGTTGAGGATCCCGGAGAGCCAGTTCCGCAGCCCCTGCGCGAAGTCCTCCAGCGCCTGGCGGCCCGCCGCGTCGAGCTGGAAGTCCTCGTAGAGGATCGGCATCTCGTTGGCCGCGATGTGCTGGAACTGGTCCAGCCGGGAGGACATCAGGTCATGGACGATGCCCAGCGCCTGGTCCCGGTCGCAGCCGAAGAAGTTCTGCACCACCAGGACGCCGTTGTGCACCTCGCCCTCGAACTGGACCTCCTTCTGGTAGGAGAAGACGTCGTTCATCAGACAGGCGTAGTCGGAGGCCGAGCTGACCAGCGCCTTGAGCGTGCCGGAGCGCCAGACCTGCTCCGGCACCGCCTCCTCGGTGCTGAACCTGGCCAGGTTGCTGGTCAGTTGGCTGCCGAAGGTGAAGCGGCGCATCTCGATGTAGTCCACCGGGTCCGGGACCCGGTGCTGCGCCATGTTGCCGATCTCCCAGACCCAGGAGTCGAGCATCTCCTCGATGCTGCCGCGCAGGGTCTGCCGCTGAGGGGCGGTGAGCGGGGTGGCGGTGCGCTGCCAGAGGTCGGCCAGGCCGCGCTGCAGGGCGGTGGTCGGCAGCGGGCCGCGGTCGGGCGAGTCCAGCGGCATGTAGGGCTTGAGCCCGTCGGCGCAGGCCTTGGCGCCCAGCGGGCTCGGCGGGTAGGCGAAGGCCATCGGGAACCAGTCGTCCGCGTAGGTGCCCCAGGCCAGCCAGTCGGCGTTGAGTTCGAGCGCGCTCTGCGGGATGTCCGGTGCGATGCCGGCCCCGCACAGGGGGACGTCGGCGTTGCGCATCGAGCGCTCGGTCCAGCCGCCGGAGTCCGGCAGGCCGGGGGTCGGCTCGGTGAAGCGCATCTCCCGGCACCAGGCGTAGTCGTGCTCGCGGGCCGCCTCCAGGTGCGGGTTGATCCGCAGCGGGAAGGGCATCGGGAACTCGGGCAGCGGGGTCCGGCCGACCTGCTGGTACGGCACATGGCTGAACTGCCGCAGCCCGCCCGGCAGGTCGACGTACCGGCGCAAGGAGGCGGCCGAGGTGCCGAGGCCCACCGGGATCGCGGAGAACGTGCTGCCGGGAGCGTCGGCGCCGGCCCGGTCGTTCATGTAGCGGCTGGAGCGCATGTGCCACTCGTGGCCGCCGGACTGCCAGTCCTGCAGGCCCTTGAGATAGCCGGCGACCTTCGCCACCTCGTCCGGCGTCAGCGCGAACTCGGTGAAGAGCAGCGGGAGTTCGGTCAGGGCGGTGTTCTCGAACTGGTGCAGCCGGCTGGTCAGGATCTGGTTGACCGCATCGGCCGCCTGCTGGGTGGTGTAGCCGAGGAAGCGCTCCAGGACCAGGATGCCGTTGCTCAGCTCGCCCTCGTCCTGGACCTCGCGCTGGTAGGAGAAGAGGTCGTTGCGCAGGTGCACGCCGTCCGAGAAGGTGTCGCGCAGCACCCGCAGCGGGCGGCTGCCGGCTACCCGGGCGGGCACCTCGGCCTGCGCCGCGAACTCGACCAGGCCGGCCGACCAGGGCGCGCCGCCGACCTTGCGGCGCATCTCGATGTACTCGACCGGGTTGGCGACCCGGCCCTCGTTGATGTTGGAGAGCTCCCAGATCGACTCGTTCAGCAGATGCTCGGTGCTCTCCCGGAACCGGGCCCGCCAGCCGAGCGACATGTGCGGCACGGTGCGCGCCCACAGGTCGGCCAGGCCCGCCTCGACCGGGTTGGTCGGCTCGGGGAACCCGTCGCCGAGGTCCATCGGCATGAAGGCGGGCAGCCGGTCCAGGTAGGCCTGGCCGCCGGCCCGGTCGAGCGAGCGCTTGAAGGTCTCCAGGAAGTGGTCGTCGAAGAAGAAGACCCAGACGTACCAGTCGGTGACCAGGTCGAGCGCGGCGCTGTCGCAGTCCGGGTGGGTGTAGGCGCAGAGCAGCCCGTAGTCGTGGTCCTCCAGGTCCTTCAAGTCCCAGATGCCGGAGCCCTCCAGCATGCCCATCTCGCGTGCCCAGCCCCGGGTGTGCTCCCGGGCGCCCTCCAGGTGCGGATTGAGGGTGGCCGGGTGCGGCAGATAGAAGTCGGGCAGCGTGAACGGTTTCGCCATGGGATCCCCCTACCAGGAATTCGTACCGTCGATCATCGTCAAGTCTGGGCTCGCACCCAGTCTCTGGAGTGGTTCGACGGTCCGAAAGACGCGTGTGGCAGTGCGGGGAGGCGCGCGATTTCGGCCGTGCCTTGATCTTTCGAGTGAAGACGGCACGGCTTGCCGGCAGGCGCGGACTACTGCCGGTATGTGGTCAGGAACCGCCCGATCCGGCTGATCGCCGTCTCCAGGTCGTCCGCCCGGGGCAGCGTGACGAAGCGGAAGTGGTCGGGGCGGGGCCAGTTGAAGCCGGTGCCCTGGACGATGTGGATCTTCTCGCGGAGCAGCAGGTCGAGTACGAAGCGCTCGTCGTCCTTGATCTTGTGCACCGCCGGGTCCAGCTTGGCGAAGGCGTAGAGCGCGCCCTTGGGCTTGACGCAGCTGACCCCGGGCAACTCGTTGAGCGCGCGCCAGGTGACGTCGCGCTGCTCGGTCAGCCGGCCGGTCGGCAGCGTGAGGTCGTGGATCGACTGGTGGCCGCCGAGCGCGGCCTGCACCGCGTACTGGGCCGGCACGTTGGGGCACAGCCGCATGCCGGCCAGCATGGTGAGCCCCTCCAGGTAGTCCTTCGCATGCGGCTTGGGTCCGGAGACCACCAGCCAGCCGCTGCGGAAACCGGCCACCCGGTAGGCCTTGGAGAGGCCGTTGAAGGTGAGGGTGAGCACGTCGTCGGCGAGCGCGGCCAGGCAGTGGTGCTCGACCCCGTCGTAGAGGATCTTGTCGTAGATCTCGTCGGCCAGCACCATCAGGCCGTGCCGGCGGGCCAGGTCCAGGATCCCCTCCAGCAGCTCCTTGGGGTAGACCGCGCCGGTGGGGTTGTTGGGGTTGATCACCACGATCGCCTTGGTCCGCGTGGTGATCTTGGCGGCGATGTCGTCGAGGTCCGGGTACCACTCGGCCTCCTCGTCGCACAGGTAGTGCACCGCCTTGCCGCCGGCCAGGCGCACCACCGCGGTCCACAGCGGGAAGTCGGGGGCCGGCACGAGCACCTCGTCGCCGTCGTCCACCAGCGCCGTCACGGCCATCTGGATCAGCTCGGAGGCGCCGTTGCCGAGGAAGACGTCGTTCACGTCCACGCCGGTGACGCCGCGCTGCTGGTAGTACTGCACCACGGCCCGGCGGGCCGGCAGGATGCCGCGCGAGTCGCTGTAGCCGTGCGCGTTGGGGAGGTTGCGGATGATGTCCTGCAGGATCTCCTCGGGCGCCTCGAAGCCGAAGGGGGCCGGGTTGCCGGTGTTCAGCCGCAGCACGCTGTGCCCGGCCTCCTCCAGCGCGTTCGCCTGGTCGACCACCGGGCCGCGGATCTCGTAGCACACTCCCGCGAGCTTGCTGGACTGCCGAAACTCCATCTGGTGCCTCCCGGCGTGGGCCGCCAACGTGGTCGCTTTGTTCTACCAAGTAAGCACTTGGAAAGTCCAACCTATTGGCTATGCTGATGCCATGTCACGCCGAAGCTACGACCAGTACTGCGCTGTCGCCCGGGCCCTGGACGCGGTGGGGGAGCGCTGGAGCCTCCTGATCGTCCGTGAACTCCTCGGCGGCCCGCGCCGGTACACCGACCTGCACGCCGACCTGCCCGGGGTCAGCACGGACATCCTGGCCACCCGGCTCAAGCAGCTGGAGGGCGAGGGCCTGGTGATCCGGCGCAGGCTGGAGCGGCCGGCCAACGCGGCGGTGTACGAGCTGACCGAGCGCGGCCGCCAGCTGCGCCAGGTGGTCGACGCGCTGGGCAGCTGGGGCCTGCCGGCCCTGGGCGAGCAGCGGCCGACGGACGCGGTGCGCGGGCACTGGGTCACCAGCGCCTGAGCCTCGGCGCCGACCCCGCCCGGGTGGCGCCCCGGCCGGGCGGTACCCCGCCCGGGCGGAAAACCGGTTGCCGATCGAGGACTTGGCGTTCATCGTTGCCGGTTGTGACGATCAAGGACCTCGAACTGCGCCGCGCCACCGAGCACGACGCCGACGCCGCGGCAGAGCTCTACCTCTCCTCCTTCGCCGCGGCGCTGCCCACCGTGCGGCTCGCGCACAGCCCCGAGGAGGTGCGCGGCTGGTTCCGCCACGTGGTGGTGCCGCAGCTGGAGACCTGGGTGGCGCGGACGCCCGAGGGCGAGCCGGCCGGGCTGCTGGTGCTGGATGGCGGCTCGCTGGAGCAGCTCTACCTGGCGCCGCACTGGCGCGGCCGGGGTCTGGGCGACCGCCTGGTCGAGCTGGCCAAGAGCCTGCGCCCGGCGGGCCTGGAGCTCTGGACCTTCCAGGTCAACGGCCCGGCCCAGCGGTTCTACCAGCGGCACGGCTTCGTCGAGGCCGAGCGCACCGACGGCAGCCGCAACGAGGAGCGCGAGCCGGACCTGCGCTACGTCTGGACGCCGCCCGTCGCCTGATCCTGACTGCTGGGGCCTGTCCGGCGGATCTTGCCGGGCAACATCCGCCGGAGAGGCCCCGGTAGCATCGGGGGGCCATGGACCAGGAACCCGCCTTCGCCCGCTTCACCAGCTACGTCGCCGTCGGTGACTCCTTCACCGAGGGCATGTGCGACGAGCTGCGCCCCGACGGCCACTACCGGGGCTGGGCCGACCGGCTCGCGGCTTGCCTGGCGGCCGAGGTCGCGCCGGCCGGCTTCCGGTACGCGAACCTGGCCGTGCGCGGCAAGCTGATCGGCCAGATCCGCGACGAGCAGCTGGCGCCGGCCGTCGCGGCGGGGGCCGAGCTGGTCACCCTGGCCGGCGGGCTCAACGACGTGCTGCGGCCGGGCTGCGAGATCGAGGCGGTGCGGGCGCAGCTGGGCGAGGCGGCCGGGCGACTGCTGGCCACCGGCGCCACGGTGGTGCTCTTCACCAGCACCGATCCGACCCGGCGGATGGCGGGCAGCGCCCGACTGCTCCCCGCCATCCGGGAACTACGCGACTTCGTCGAGGAGTTGGGCGACCACCCGCGGGTCGCGGTGGTGGACCTGTTCGCCGCGACCTGCTTCGACGACCGGCGGCTGTGGGCCGAGGACCGGCTGCACCTGTCGGCCGAGGGGCACCGCCGGGTCGCCGAGGCGGTCCGCCAGGCGCTCGGCCGCCCGCCGGCCTTCGACTGGCGCGCCCCGCTGCCGCCCGCCGCGCCCGCCGGCCGTGCCGCCCGGATCCGCGGCGACCTGCGCTGGCTGCGGATCCACGTACTGCCGTGGCTGGGACGGCGGTTGACCGGCCGCTCCTCGGGCGACGGCCGGCCGCCGAAGCAGCCGGAGCTGGCGCCCTACCAGGGGTGATCTCCAGGCCCTGGGGCCCGGGTCAGCCGCTGATCACGCAGCCGCCGCCGTTGTTGCTCCACAGCGGTTGCATCGGGAAGGTGCCGGTGGGCAGCGTGACGTTCTGGAAGTTGCTCTCGCACAGGTCGCCGATCTCCTCGCCGGAGGGGTCCAGCCAACCGCTGGACGGCTGCGGGTCGGTGATCGACTCGGCGTACTCGTGGCCCTCGACGATGCTGAAGGCGGACAGCTTGTCGCCGAGGAGGTTGTTCGGGCAGCGGCTGCCGGCCGGGGCGTCCAGCTGGTAGGGCATGTTGGTGTAGGAGACGCTGCCGGTGTAGTCGTGCCAGGCGCAGAAGCCCGAACCGGGCCAGCCGTCCGGTGAGGTCCCGCTCGGGCTCATCACCACGATCTGTGCGTCCGGGTTGCCGGCCACGCCGAAGTGCCCGGCGGCGCTGTCCGCCTCGGCGGCGATGTCCTGCTGCTGGGAGGAGGCGGGGGCGGGGGAGCCGTCGTCCACCCAACTGCCGCCGAACACCGGGCCGGTGAAGGCGGGACCGCTGCCGGAGGAGTCGGGGTACTGCGAGGTGATGGTGGACCAGTGGTCCTGGCCGGTGCCCAGCCCGTTGAACAGGTTGGTCATGTACTGCTGCACGCCGTTGCCGTCGCTGTCCCACTGGCTGCCCCAGAAGTCCAGGTAGACCACCGGGCTGTGCTGGACCGGGCCGCCGTTGTAGGTGACCTGGTCGCTGCCCGGGCGGTGGCGGGCCGGGGTGGCGTGCGCGGCGGGGGCGGCGGCGGAGTAGGTGCCGGGGCGGGTGGGGTGCGGGGCGGCGTTGGCGCCGGGGGCGTCGGCGAGGGCGGGGATCAGACCGAGCAGGAGGACGGCGCCGGAGGCGGTGAGGAGGCGCCGGAGCCGCTGGTGAGGGGTGAGTCTCATGCCCAGATGGTGGGTGCGCGGCCGGGGACCGGAAAGTCCATGGGATCGACGTATACACGCCAAGACGGGAACCCGACGGAGCCCTATGATCGGCCGCACCCGCCTTCCGAGGAGCAGCCGTGACCAGCCCCACCGCCACCGAACGCTACCGCGCAGCCCGTGACCTGCTGCTGCGTCAGGAGGACTTCGACTGGCCCGTGTTCGAGGGCCGCTTCAACTGGGCCATCGACTGGTTCGACGCGATCGCCCGGGGCAACGACCGCACCGCGCTGTGGATCGTCCAGGAGGACGGCACGGAGGCGAAGTACAGCTTCGCCGAGCTGGCGCACCGCTCCGACCAGCTCGCCCACCACCTGGCCGGGCTCGGCGTGGCGGCCGGGGACCGGGTGCTGCTGATGCTCGGCAACCAGGTCGAGCTGTGGGAGGCGATGCTCGCGGTGATGAAGCTCGGCGCGGTGATCATGCCGACCACCACCGCGCTGGGGACCGCCGACCTGGCCGACCGGATCGGGCGCGGTGGCGCCCGGCACGTGGTGGCCAACGCCCGCGACACCGCGAAGTTCACCGGCACCGGGTACACCCGGATCGTGGTGGGCGGCGCCGCCGACGGCTGGGCGCCCTTCGAGGCCGGCTACCAGCTCGCCGACCCCGCGCCGTTCACCGCCACCACCGCGCCCGGGGACCCGCTGCTGGTCTACTTCACCTCCGGCACCACCAGCCTGCCCAAGATGGTCGAGCACACCCAGGTCTCCTACCCGGTCGGCCACCTGACCACGATGGCCTGGGCCGGCCTGCGCCCGGGCGACGTGCATCTGAACATCAGCTCGCCGGGCTGGGCCAAGCACGCCTGGAGCTGCTTCTTCGCGCCGTGGATCGCGCAGGCGACGGTCTTCGTCCACAACTACACCCGGTTCGACGCCACCCGCCTGCTCGACCAGCTGCGCCGGGCCGAGGTCACCACCTTCTGCGCCCCGCCGACGGTCTGGCGGATGCTCATCCAGGCCGAGCTGGGCCAGCGCCCGCCGGCGCTGCGCGAGCTGATCGCGGCCGGCGAGCCGCTCAACCCGGAGGTGATCGCGCAGATCGAGCGGCGCTGGGGGCTGACCATCCGGGACGGCTTCGGGCAGACCGAGACCACCCTGCTGGTGGGCAACACGCCCGGGCTGCCGGTCAAGCCCGGGTCGATGGGCCGCCCGCTGCCGGGGGTGGCGGTGGTGCTCGTCGACCCGGTCAGCGGCAAGCCGGCCGAGGAGGGCGAGATCTGCCTGGACCTGGCGAGGCGCCCGGTCAACCTGATGACCGGCTACCTGGCCGACCCCGAGCGCAACGCCGCGGTGACGGCGGGCGGTTACTACCACACCGGCGATGTCGCGAGCCGGGACGCGGACGGCTACCTCAGCTACATCGGCCGCACCGACGACGTCTTCAAGGCCTCCGACTACAAGGTCTCGCCGTTCGAGCTGGAGAGCGTGCTGATCGAGCACCCGGCGGTGGCCGAGGCGGCCGTGGTCCCCGCGCCCGACGCCACCCGGCTCGCGGTGCCCAAGGCCTATGTGGCGCTGGCGCCCGGCTGGGCGGCGGACCGCGCGACGGCGCTGTCGATCCTGGCCTACGCGCGCGAGCACCTGGCGCCCTATCTGCGGGTGCGCCGGCTGGAGTTCTACGAGCTGCCGAAGACCATCTCCGGCAAGATCCGCCGGGTCGAGCTGCGGGCCAGGGAGGAGGAGGCCTTCGAGGGGCACGGCGGTGCGTTGTCGCGGGAGTGGCGTGAGGAGCAGTTCCCCGAGCTGCGCAGCTGACAGAATGCGGGGCGTACCCGCAAGGCAACTCATGAGAAGGTGACCGGCTTCGTGACCACGCCAGCCGAGCAGGCAGCACAGGCAGCAGCGGCGGCCGAACAGGCCGTCGGGCGGCGGATCGCCGAGGAACTCGGGGTCCGCGAAGGGCAGGTGAGGGCGGCCGTCGAGCTGCTCGACGGCGGCTCGACCGTGCCGTTCATCGCCCGCTACCGCAAGGAGGTCACCGGCGAGCTCGACGACGCCCAGCTGCGCACGCTGGAGGAGCGGCTGCGCTACCTGCGCGAGCTGGAGGAGCGCCGGTCCGCGGTGCTGGAGTCGATCGAGGCGCAGGGCAAGCTGGACGACGCGCTGCGCGCGCAGATCCTGGCCGCCGACGCCAAGGCCCGCCTGGAGGACATCTACCTGCCCTACAAGCCCAAGCGGCGCACCAAGGCGCAGATCGCCCGCGAGGCCGGCCTGGAACCGCTGGCCGAGCAGCTGCTCGCCGACCCCTCGCTCGACCCGGCCGCGCTGGCCGGTACGTTCCTGAACGAGCAGGTCGCCGATGCGCCCGCCGCGCTGGAGGGCGCCCGCTCGATCCTGGTGGAGCGCTTCGCCGAGGACGCCGACCTGATCGGCTCGCTGCGCGAGCGGATGTGGGGCCGCGGCCGGCTGGTGGCCACCATGCGGGCCGGCAAGGAGCAGGACGGCGCCAAGTTCGCCGACTACTTCGACTTCGCCGAGCCGTTCACCAAGCTGCCCTCGCACCGGATCCTGGCGATGCTGCGCGGCGAGAAGGAGGAGGTGCTCGACCTCGACCTGTCGCCCTTCGACGGGGACGAGGCGGGCGACCTGCCCGGCGCCAGCGACTACGAGCAGCGGATCGCCGCCCGGTTCGGCGTCGCCGACCACGGCCGCCCGGCCGACAAGTGGCTCGGCGACACCGTCCGCTGGGCCTGGCGCACCCGGATCCTGGTCCGGCTCGGCCTGGACCTGCGCACCCGGCTGCGTCAGGAGGCCGAGGACGAGGCGGTCAAGGTGTTCGCCGCCAACCTGCGCGACCTGCTGCTGGCCGCGCCGGCCGGCACCCGGGCCACCATGGGCCTGGACCCGGGCTTCCGCACCGGTGTCAAGGTCGCCTTGGTGGACGACACCGGCAAGGTGGTCGCGCACGACACGATCTACCCGCACCAGCCGGCCAACAAGTGGGACGCCGCGATCGCCACCCTGGCCCAGCTCGCCGCGAAGCACCGGGTGGACCTGATCGCGATCGGCAACGGCACCGCCTCGCGGGAGACCGACAAGCTCGCCGAGGACCTGATCACGCGGCACCCGGAGCTGAAGCTCACCAAGGCGATGGTCTCCGAGGCCGGCGCCTCGGTCTACTCCGCCTCGGCCTTCGCCTCGCAGGAGCTGCCGGAGCTCAACGTCTCGATCCGCGGCGCGGTCTCGATCGCCCGCCGGCTCCAGGACCCGCTGGCCGAGCTGGTCAAGATCGACCCCAAGTCGATCGGGGTCGGCCAGTACCAGCACGACCTGAGCGAGGTGAAGCTCTCCCGTTCGCTGGACGCGGTGGTCGAGGACTGTGTGAACGCGGTGGGCGTGGACGTCAACACCGCCTCCGCGCCGCTGCTCACCCGGGTCTCCGGGGTGACCGGCACGCTGGCCGAGAACATCGTGGCGCACCGCGACGCCAACGGCCCGTTCCGCACCCGCAAGGCGCTCAAGGACGTGGCGCGGCTGGGCCCCAAGGCCTTCGAGCAGTGCGCGGGCTTCCTGCGGATCCCGGGCGGTGACGACCCGCTGGACGCCTCCGCGGTGCACCCGGAGGCCTACCCGGTGGTGCGCCGGATCCTGGCGGCGACCGGCGGCACGCTGGCGGAGCTGGTCGGCAACGGCACGGCGCTGCGGGCGCTGCGCCCCGGCGACTTCGCGGACGAGACCTTCGGCATCCCGACCGTCACCGACATCCTGGGCGAGCTGGACAAGCCCGGGCGCGACCCGCGGCCGGCCTTCCGCACGGCCACCTTCCGGGAGGGCGTCGACAAGATCGGCGACCTGGAGGTGGGCATGGTGCTGGAGGGCGTGGTCACCAATGTGGCCGCCTTCGGTGCCTTCGTGGACGTGGGCGTGCACCAGGACGGCCTGGTGCACGTCTCGGCGCTCTCCACCAGGTTCGTCAAGGACCCGCGCGAGGTGGTCAAGTCCGGTGACGTGGTGCGCTGCAAGGTCGTCTCGGTGGACGTGCAGCGCAAGCGGATCGGGCTGACCCTGCGGCTGGACGACGAGGCGGCGCGGCCGGCCCGCGGCCAGGGCGGCGGTGAGGGCCAGCACCGTGGTGAGGGTCAGCGCGGCGAGGGCCAGCGCGGCGAGGGTCAGCGTGCGGCCCAGCGCGGCGGGCAGAGCGGTGACGGCGGTGGTCAGCGTGAGCGCGGCCAGCGGCCGCCGCGGCAGGACCGGCGCGGCGGCGAGCAGCGCGGCGGTGGCGCGGCGCCCGTGGTGAACAGCGCGATGGCGGACGCGCTGCGGCGCGCGGGGCTGGGCAAGTAGGACCAGCCGGGCGTGAGAGGTCGAACTCCTCGACTTCTCACGCCCGTTCCGTCAGTGCCGTGCGGCCCGCAGTTCGGCCGCCAGCGCCACCAGTTCGCCCCGCCAGCGCTCGCCCTCGCCGGACAGCAGTGCCACCGCCTCGGCCACCGGCACGGCGCGCACCTCCTCCACCACCTCGCCGTCCGCCGGGTTGGTCGGCGCGCCGTCCACCGTCACCTCGGCCCAGCCCCAGAGCCAGAACTTGCGCGGGTGCGGCTGCCACGGGCGGTAGGGCAGGGCCCGGTCCGTGACCGCCTCGTGGGCGCCCACCCAGACCGGCTCGCCGAGCACCCGGGCGCCGGCCTCCTCGACCAACTCGCGGGCCAGGCAGGCCTCGACGGATTCGGCCGGCTCCCGGGTGCCGCCGGGCAGGAACCAGTGGCCGCGGCTGTCGCGGCAGAGCACCACCGACTCGCCGGTGAACCCGATCAGGTGAATGTTGGTGATCAGCTCGTCCGGCGGCTGCGCCATCGCGAACCGCGCGTCGATGCCGCCCCACTCCCAGCGCTGGGGCGCGAACAGCGCGGGAAAGCGGTCCTCGGGCGGGCTGCTGAGATCGGTGATCGGTGTCATCGCGTGATCGTAGTCGTCGCCCCTGACGGACGGGCGACGCGCGAGGGCGGAACCCCTACTCTGGTGCTGTCCAACTTACTCGCGAGTAGGGAGCAGGCCGTGCCGCACACCCACGAGGTCACCAACCAGGTTCCGCCGCCCTACGGTCACAACCTCGCCGAGGACCCCGCGCTGCTCGCCGCCCTGCACCGGTCCGGTGCCGGCTGGGCCGAGGCCGAGCTGCGTGAACTGGGCACGCTGGCCGGCACCGAGCAGGCCGCGCAGTGGGGCCGCCTGGCCAACGAGAACGAGCCGGTGCTGCGCACCCACGACCGCTACGGCCACCGGATCGACGAGGTCGAGTTCCACCCGGCCTGGCACCAGCTGATGACCGTCGCGGTCGAGCACGGCCTGCACGCCGCCCCCTGGCGCGACCCGCGCCCGGGCGCGCACACCGCCCGCGCCGCCAAGTTCTACCTGTGGAGCCAGGTGGAGGCCGGCCACGGCTGCCCGATCTCGATGACCTACGCCGCCGTCCCGGCGCTGCGCGCCACCCCCGAGCTGGCCCAGTGGCTGGAGCCGCTGCTCGCCGCCAACGTCTACGACTTCGGGCTGCGCGAGCCGTCCGGCAAGCGCGGTCTGATCGCCGGCATGTCGATGACCGAGAAGCAGGGCGGCTCGGACGTGCGGGCCAACACCACCGTCGCCCTGCCCGCCGGTGACGGCACCTACCACCTGACCGGCCACAAGTGGTTCACCTCGGCACCGATGTCCGACGTGTTCCTGACCCTCGCTCAGGCACCGGGCGGCCTGAGCTGCTTCGTGCTGCCGCGGGTGCTGCCGGACGGCACCCGCAACGCGCTGCGGATCCAGCGGCTCAAGGACAAGCTGGGCAACCGCTCCAACGCCTCCGCCGAGCTGGAGTACGAGGAGGCGGTGGGCTGGCTGGTCGGCGAGGAGGGCCGCGGGGTGCGGACCATCATCGAGATGGTCAACATGACCCGGCTGGACTGCACGCTGGGCGCGGCCGCCGGGATGCGGCTGGGCGTGCAGCGGGCGGTGCAGCACGCCACCCACCGGCGGGCGTTCGGCGCCGAGCTGATCGACCAGCCGCTGATGCGCAATGTGCTGGCCGATCTGGCCCTGGAGTCGGAGGCGGCCACCACGGTGGCGCTACGGCTGGCCGAGGCCACCGACCGGGCGTCGGCCGGTGACGAGGGCGAGGCGCACTTCAAGCGCCTGGCGCTGGCGGTCACCAAGTACTGGGTCTGCAAGCGCGGTCCGGCGCACGCGGCCGAGGCGCTGGAGTGCCTGGGCGGCAACGGCTACGTGGAGGAGTCCGGGATGCCCCGGCTCTACCGGGAGGCGCCGCTGGTCTCGATCTGGGAGGGCTCGGGCAACGTCGCCGCGCTGGACGCGCTGCGCGCGATGGCCCGCAGCCCGCAGGCGGTGGAGGCCTACTTCGCCGAACTCGACGCGGTGGCCGGCGCCGACCGTCGGCTGGACGCGGCGGTGGCCGGGCTGCGCAAGGAGATCGGTGACCCGGGCGAGATCGAGTTCCGCACCCGCCGGCTGGTCGAGGCGATGGCGCTCGCGCTGCAGGGCGCGCTGCTGGTGCGGCACGGTGACCCGGCGGTGGCGGACGCCTTCTGCGCCTCGCGGCTGGGCGGCGACCACGGCAACGCCTTCGGCACGCTGCCCACCGGGGTGGACACCGCGGCGCTGATCGGGCGGGCGCGGATGGTGCCGGCGTCCTGAGCCGGTTCTGACGCCGAGCGGCGGGTGGGCGCCCCGTGTCGCCCACCCGCCGTCCCGTTCTCAGCCGGTGATCCTCAGCCGGTGTACTTCGCGAAGATCTTCGAGAAGTCGTACGGCTGCTGCGGCACGTTGGTGCACTTGTAGAGCGCGCCACCGGTGCAGGCGTTGGCGTCCCGGCTCAGCTCCCAGAAGGCCAGTTCGCCCAGGTGGTGCTGCTGGGCGAAGGTGACCACCTGTTGGGCCGCGGCCAGGTCGAAGACGTTGTGGTCGTCGTTCTCGCCGATCATCGGGGTGAGCCCGACGCTCGCCCAGAGCTGGGCGTCGGTCCTGCCCGGGTAGAGCGCCGCCAGCTGGTCGTGGGTGCTCTGCGCGGCCTGCACGGCGGCGTCACCGTAGTTGACGCCCGAGCGGCCGTAGTCCATCGCCATCACATTGACCAGGTCCAGGTTCACCCCGGCGCTGATCGCGGACTTGACCACGGCCAGGCCGTCCGAGGTCAGGCCCTCGGGCAGCACCGGGAGGGTGAGCGAGATCTTCAGGCCGGGGTGGGCCTGCTGGAGCCGGGCGAGCGCGGCCGAGCGGCGGTCGTTGGCGGCGGTGTCCGAGACCGCGGCGCCCTCGATGTCGAAGTCGACGTACTTCAGGTTGTAAGCGCTGACCACGGCGTCGTACTCGGCGAAGAGCGCGTCCACCGTGGGGCAGGCGGCGGCCAGTTCGGTGCCGGAGGCGCCGCCGAAGGAGACCTTGACGTCACCGCCGGATGCCCGGATCGCGTCGATCTGGTCCTTGGCCCAGGCCGCCCGGGGGTCGTAGGCGTTGAACCAACTGGCCTTGCAGCCCACGCTGGTGACGAAGGCGAGGGTGAAGGACTTGATCCCGCTGCCGGCCGAGTCGGCGGTCAGCGAGGGGGTCGGCCAGGCGCCCATGTCGACGTACGGGGCCAGCGGCATCGGCACGTTCGGCGCCGGGGTGCTGGAGCCGGTGGGTGCCGGGGTGGGAGTCGGGGTCGGCGTCGGCGTGGGGCTGGGCGTGGGCGTCGGGGTCGGCGTGGGCGTGGGGGCCGGGGCGGTGCCCGGGCCGGTGAGCTGAACGTCGTCCGCCAGGTAGGAGCCCTGCCCGTACCAGCCGTGCAGGTAGACCGTCACGCTGGTGGTGCTCGGCCCGGTGGTGAAGTTCGCGTTCAGTTGGCTCCAGCCGGAGGGGCTGGAGGTCCAGGCCGCCGGGTCGGTCACGCCCGCGCCCGTCGCGCCGAGGTAGACGTAGCCGCCCTGCACCCAGGCGCTCAGCGCATAGCTGGTGTTGGGCTGGACGGCCACGCTCTGGCCGCACTGCGCGGTGTCGCTCGCGCTCGCCGCGCCCTGCAGCGCCCCGCTGCCGGTGTGGGTCGGGCCGGCGACCACCGAGCCGGTGCCGGCCGAGCAGGTCCACGGTCCCAGGCCGCTCTCGAAGCCGGGGTCGGCCAGCAGGTTGCCGTCGCCGGCGGCCCAGGCACCTGCTGCCAGGGTGGTCAGGCCGCCGGTGGCCAGCAGGGCGGCGCAGCCGAGCGAGAGGAGTTTGACCCGGCGCGGGGTGGTCTGGCGGTGGAGCGCGCGTGGCATGGGGGACCTTCCGGGCAGGGCGGACCGCCGCCCGGCGCGCTGGTGGGGGTGCGCGGGCGGGGTCGCGGTGAGGCGGTTCTGCCACAAGATGGACTAGACCAACTGTGCACGTCAAGGAGTTGACGCGGCGTTACGGCTGGCTTAAGGCTGCGCTGCCCCGTCGGCTCAGCAGTGCGGCCGCTGCTGGATCCAGATCAGCTTGCGCCCGGTCTCCGACGGGGCCGTGGGCGGGGCCTCGGCGATCCGGTCGAGCCGGTAGCCGAGCTTGCGCGGGACGGCGGCGCTGGCCGCGTTCGCCTCGTCGCAGTGGATCTCCACCCGCTCGATCCCCGGGAGCCCGAGCGCGGCCTCGGTCAGCGCGGCGGCGCCGTTGGTGGCCAGCGAGCGGCCCGTGTGATCCTGGTCGATCCAGTAGCCGATCTCGATGGCGCCCGGGCCCACTCGCCGGTGCAGGCCGAACATGCCCAGCACGCTGCCGGGCTGGTCGCTGCGCTCCAGCACGTAGAGGAAGTCCGAGCCGTCCTGCCACAGTTGCCAGCCGAGCCGGGTCATCTCCTCGGTGCGGGCCAGCGACGGCGCGATGGTCGCCCAGGGCATCCAGGGCTGCAGATAGCTGAGGTTGCGGGTCACCGCCGCGTTGACCTGGGGAGCGTGCTCGATGGTGCGGCGGCGCAGGGCGAAGCCGTCGGGCAGTTCCAGCCACTCGGGCGGGCGGCTGGTGGTCGGCGGCGCGGCGGCGGTGGAGGGGTCACCGGCGGTCTGGTTCATGACACGCATCATGGCAGCCCGTGCGCGCCGCCGACCAGCGAAAAAGCGACCGCGGGGCGGCCGGTGCCTCAGAGCCGGACCAGCACCTCGTCCAGCTCCTTGCGGTGCAGATCGGGCACCTGGGCCCGCTCGGCGGGGTAGCCGACCGGGATCACGTACGCGGCGCGCTCCTCGGCGGGCCGCTCGCAGATCTCGTTGAGGAACTTCATCGGGCTCGGGGTGTGCGTCAGGGTGGCCAGGCCCGCCTGGTGCAGGGTGGCCAGCAGCAGGCCGACCGCGATCCCCACCGACTCCTTGGTGTAGTACGGCCGGGGCGAGCTGGGCCCCTTGTGCACCTCGAAGACCACGATCACCGCCGGCGCGTCCGTGAGGAACGGCTTGTGCCAGTCGGTGCCGATCGGCGCCAGCGCCGCCAGCCACTCCGCGGAGGCCCGGTGGTCGTAGAACTCGCGCTCCTCCGCCTCGGCGGCCTCGCGCAGCCGCGCCTTGCGGTCCGGGTCGGTGATCACCACGAACCGCCAGGGCTGCACGTGCGCGCCGCTGGGCGCGGTCGCGGCGGTGCGGATCGCCCAGTCCAGCACCCCGTCGGGCAGCGGGCGGCGGTCGTAGTCGCGGACGGTCCGGCGCTGGGCCATCACGTCGTGGAAGTCCCGGGCACGCGCCTGGGCCTCGTGGGCCGGCACATGCCTCGGGTGCAGGGGGACGGTGGGGTAGGAGGTCGTCATACGAGCTGTATGGGAGTCCCGCCGGTGGTCTAAACCTCCGTGACCTTCCCGTCGGTCACCACGAGCCGGCGGTTGACCGAGACCGTCTCCAGCATCCGCCGGTCGTGGGTGACCAGCAGCAGGGTGCCGGTGTAGGAGGCCAGCGCCGACTCCAACTGCTCGATGGCGGCCAGGTCCAGGTGGTTGGTCGGCTCGTCCAGCACCAGCAGGTTGACCCCGCGCGCCTGCAACAGGGCCAGCGCGGCGCGGGTGCGCTCGCCGGGGGAGAGGGTGTCGGCCGGGCGCAGCACATGCGCCGCCTTCAGCCCGAACTTGGCCAGCAGGGTGCGGACGTCGGCCGGCGACTGCTCGGGGACGGCCGCCTCGAAGGCGTCCAGCAGGGTCTCGGTGCCGAAGAACAGGCCGCGTGCCTGGTCCACCTCGCCGATCACCACGCCCGAGCCCAACGAGGCCTGGCCCGAGTCGAGTTCGAGCCGCCCGAGGAGGGCGGCCAGCAGCGTGGACTTGCCCGCGCCGTTCGCGCCGGTGATCGCCACCCGGTCCGCCCAGTCGATCTGCAGGTCCACCGGGCCGAAGCCGAACTCCCCGCGCCGCAGGCAGGCCTGACGCAGCGTCGCCACCACCGCGCCGGAGCGCGGGGCGACGGCGATCTCCATCCGCAGCTCCCACTCCTTGCGCGGCTCCTCCACCGTCTCCAGCCGCTCGATCATCCGCTGCGTCTGCTTGGCCTTGGCGGCCTGCTTCTCCGAGGACGAGGTCGCCGCCGCCTTGCGGATCTTGTCGCTGTCCGGGCTCTTCTTCAGCGCGTTGCGCACGCCCTTGTCCGCCCAGCCCTTCTGCATCCGCGCGCGGGCCTCCAGGCCGGCCTTGGTGTCGGCGTACTCGTCGTAGTCCTCGCGGGCGTGCTGGCGGGCCCGGGCGCGCTCCTCCAGGTAGGAGTCGTAGCCGCCGCCGTAGAGGTTGACCTGCTGCTGGGCCAGGTCCAGCTCCAGCACCCGGGTCACCGTGCGGGCCAGGAACTCGCGGTCGTGGCTGATCAGCACGGTGCCGGCGCGCAGCCCGGTGACGAAGGCCTCCAGCCGGTCCAGCCCGTCCAGGTCGAGGTCGTTGGTCGGCTCGTCGAGCAGGAAGACGTCGTAGCGGGAGAGCAGCAGCGAGGCCAGGCCCGCCCGGGCCGCCTGGCCGCCGGAGAGCGAGGCCATCTGCGACTCCAGGCCGATCCGCAGGCCGAGCGAGTCGGCGACCTGCTCGGCGCGCTCCTCCAGGTCGGCGCCGCCCAGGTCCAGCCAGCGGTCCAGCGCCTCGGCGTAGGCGTCGTCGGCGCCGGGGCGGCCCTCCACCAGGCCCTCGGTGGCCGCGTCCAGCGCGGCCTGGGCGGCGGTGACCCCGGTGCGCCGGGCCAGGAAGGCGCCGACCGTCTCGCCCGCGCGCCGCTCCGGCTCCTGCGGCAGGTGGCCGACGTTGGCGCTGCGCGGGCTGAGGGTGATCGAGCCGCTCTCGGGGCGGTCCAGGCCGGCCAGCAGGCGCAGCAGGGTCGACTTGCCGGCCCCGTTGACGCCGACCAGCCCGGTCACCTCGCCGGGGGCGACGACCAGGTCGAGCCCGGTGAACAGGGTGCGCTCGCCGTGGCCGGCGGCAAGGTCCTTGGTTACGAGAGTGGCACTCATGATGCCCCCGATCCTAGACGGCCGGGGCGCGGTCCCCGAATAATGCGTTGCCCGCCGGGCGGGGCCGTCGTAGCGTGATGGCCGTTGGTCCACCGGCATCCGCCGGTTCACCGGAACAGGAGAAGGCCGTTGCTCTACTGAGGTCATGAGACACCGCTCCCGCGCTGAGTCCTCGCGCGGTTGATGGAGTGTGCTCGGCCTCGGTTCGGAGCCGTCCCTCCCAGTCCTCGGCTGGGGGTGCCCCCACGCCGTCCGCCCTTCCAGCCCTCCCGCGGTGTCTCTCGTGTTGCCCTTCCCCCTACACGAGCAACCCGCAGGAGGCCCCCATGGCATCAGCGACCACCGCGATCCTCTGCACCGACCTCAGCTTCGAGTGGCCCGACGGCAAGCCCGTTCTGGACCGCTTCCACCTCGCCGTCGGCCCCGGCCGCACCGGCCTGATCGGCCTCAACGGGGCCGGCAAGTCGACCCTGCTGCGGCTGATGGCGGGCCTGCTCACGCCGACCGGCGGCAGCGTGCGGGTGGGCGGCGAGATCGGCTACCTGCCGCAGGATCTGGCCCTGGACACCCAGCTCCGCGTCGACGAGGCACTGGGCGTGCGCGAGCGCCGTGAGGCGCTGCACGCGATCGAGTCCGGGGACGTCGACGAGCGCCACTTCACCGTGCTCGGCGACGACTGGGAGGTCGAGGAGCGGGCGCGGGCCACCCTGGACAGGCTCGGGCTCGCCCGGCTCGACCTGGACCGCAGCACCGGCGAACTCTCCGGCGGCGAGGCGGTGCTGCTGCGCCTGGCGGCGCTGCTGCTGGCCCGCCCCGCCGTGCTGCTGCTGGACGAGCCGACCAACAACCTGGACGGCGTGGCCCGCGCCCGTCTCTACGAGGCGGTGGCGAGCTGGCCGGGCGTGCTGGTGATCGTCAGCCACGACCGCGAGCTGCTCCGGCACGTGGACCAGATCGCCGATCTGCGGGACGGCGAAGTCACCTGGTACGGCGGCAACTTCGCGGACTACGAGCGGGCGCTGGCGGTCGAGCAGGAGGCGGCCGAGCGGCTGGTGCGCAACGCCGAGGCGGATGTCACCCGGCAGCAGCGGGACCTGGTGGAGGCCAACGTCCGCCTGGCCCGCAGCGCCAGCTACGGCAAGAAGCGCTCCATCACCCGCAACGATCCGAAGATCCTCGCCGGTGCGTTCAAGCGCAAGGCCGAGAACACCGCGGGCCGGGTGCGCGGCATGCACACCGAGCGGCTGGCCGACGCCCGCGAGCGGCTGACCGCCGCCGAGGAGGCGGTGCGCGACGACGCCGAGATCCGGATCGACCTGCCGCGCACCGAGGTCCCGGCCGGGCGCACCGTGCTGACCATGGAGAACGTGCGGCTCGCCTTCGGCCACCAGGTCGAGCTGGACCTGCGCGGTCCGGAGCGGATCGCGCTGGTCGGCCGCAACGGGGCCGGCAAGTCGACCCTGCTGCGCACCATCGCCGGTGAACTGCCGCCGCTGGAGGGTGAGATCACCCGTCCGGTGCCGATCAGGTACCTGCCGCAGCGGCTCGACCTGCTGGACGACGCGCTCAGCGTGGCGGAGAACGTCAAGGTCCTGGCCCCCGGCCACACGGACAACCAGATCCGGGCCCGGCTGGCCCGCTTCCTGTTCCGCGGCGGGCGGGCCGACCAGCAGGCGGGCACGCTCTCCGGCGGCGAGCGGTTCCGCGCGACGCTGGCGGCGCTGCTGCTGGCCGACCCGGCACCGCAGCTGCTGCTGCTCGACGAGCCGAGCAACAACCTCGACCTGGCGAGCATGCGCCAGCTCACCGACGCGCTGGAGTCCTACCAGGGCGCGCTGGTGGTGGTCAGCCACGACCTGCCGTTCCTGCGCGGGCTCGGGCTCACCAGGTGGCTGCGGCTGGAGGAGGACGGTCTGCGACGGGTGGACCCGATGTGAGGCGCGTGCCGCCCTCCCGTCCCCGGTGCGGGAGGGCGGCCGGTCACGGCGCGGGCCCGCCCGTTCAGGAGGCGGCGGGAATCGAGGCCATCACCGGCAGCCAGACCGGGTCCTCGGCGAGGGCGGACAGCTGCGCCCCGGTGAGCAGCGGGGCGTTGGGGTAGGGCTCGGTGTCGCCGGATCCCAGGCCCGGGACGTTGCCCGACTCGACCGTCAGCGTGAGCCCGTCGGAGCGCTGCAGGGTGGCGTTCCAGACCTGCCTGCCGCCGCCGCTGTCCGGCAGCCAGACCACCAGGTCGGAGCCGTCGGGCAGCGGGGTGTCGGTGCAGTGGGCGACGCTCCCGGTGGTCCCGCAGCCGGCGCCGCCGCGCGTGCGTGGCCCCCCGTGGGTGATGGTGAGCGAGACGGTGCCCTTGCCACTGCTGTTGCTGATGGTGAAGCCGGCCAGCACACCCGGATCGGGCGAGCTGAGGTCCTCGCTCACCGGGTGGCTGAGCTGGTAGCCGGCGGACAGCTTGCCCTTGAGCAGCTGAAGCACCTGGGAGCTGGGGACCGGGTTCGCGGCCGCCGCCGCGGGGCGGCTGGGGCTCGGGGTGGCGGCGGGCGGCGGGGTGCTGGCGGTGCCGTGCGTGGCCGCCGTCGGGCCGGTCGCCACGCTGGTGCCCACCGGGCCGCCCGTCGGGCGCAGTTGCAGGGCCACGACACCCGCGCCCGCCAGGACGACGACGCAGGCGGCGCTCGTGAGCACCGTGCGCCGGCGCTTGCGGCGCTGCCCGCGCTGGGCGGCGCCGGTCGCCAGCAGCTCCAGCCGCGGGGGCGGCGAGGCCTCGACGGCCTCCCGCAGGGCAAGGCCCAGGTCATCTTCAAAAGGCATGGCGGAAGCCTGCTTTCGGATCCGAGGTCGAGAAAGACAAGAGGTGGACCGAGGCGGTCGGCCGGCTCAGCGCGGCTGCGCCTGCAGCCGCTCGGCGAAGCTGTCGCCGAGCCGGGTGCGCAGCTTGGCCAGCGCGCGGTGGCTGCGCGAGCGCACGGCGGTGGAGCTCAGGTTCAGGATGGTCGCGGTCTCCTCGATGCTGCGGTCCTCCCAGAACCGCAGCACCACCACCGCGCGGTCCGGCGCGGAGAGTTCCCGCAACGCGCGCAGCAGGGTCAGCCGGGTGGTGGGGTCGGCGTCCGTGACGGCGACCTCGGGGAACTCGAAGGTCGCCTGCTCGCGGCTGCTGCGCCGGCGGCGCATCGACAGGAAGGTGTTGACGAGCACGGTCTGCGCGTAGCCGGCCGGGTTCTCCACCACGGACAGGCGCTTCCAGCGCACGAACATCCGGCTCAGCGCCTCCTGCACCAGGTCCTCGGCGAGGTGCCGGTCGCCACCGGTGAGCAGGTAGGCCGTCTGGTAGAGCTGCCCGCCTCGGGCCGTGGCGAACTCCAGGAAGTCGAGCGGCCCTGGCGGCGCCTGATCGGTCGTCGGTGAGTGGTCCATGCCTTCCTAACGCTCTGTGCCGAAGGCGATGTTGCAGGGGAATCCGGGCAATCCTGACGACCGGGCCCGGTGCCGGTACCGCTCCGGTACCCTGAGCGGCATGCCGGCTCTCAATATCGAGTACACCGAGGCCGAACTGGCCGCGATCCGTGAGGCCGCTGCGGCCGACGGCAAGACCGTGAAGGCGTATGTGCACGACCTGAGCGTGCGCGAGCAGCAGCGTCGGACCTTCGTCAACCACGCCGTGGCGTTCTGGAACGCGCACCTGGAGGAGTTCGACGCGGCCTTCCCCGAGGACACGCCCGCCGCCCGGCGCAGTGCGGCGTGATGATCCTGCACGTCGACATCCGCTGGCTCCTCGACGTCCAGGAGCAGGCCTCGCCCGAGGACCTCAGCGTGCGCGACTACTCCGCGCTGCAGGCCGCCGTGGCCCGGCACCGGGTGAACACCGCCCAGCTCGGCCATGACGCCGACCCGGCCTGGTGCGCGGCCACCCTGATGCACACCATCGTGCTGCTGCGCCCGCTGCCGGTGCGCAACAACCTCTACGCCTGCATGGCGACCGCCGCCTACATGCACGCGGCCAAGGAGGGCATCGACCCGCCCTACGGCGCCCTGGTCGAGCTGGCCCGCGACGTGGCCGACGCCAAGGCCGACGTCTTCGCGGCGGCCGACCGGATCCGGGAGTGGCGGATCTAGTGCCGCGTCAGGCAACTTTTGTGCGACGGGGCGAAGGTTGCCTGACGCGGCACTAGGTGTACTGACCACGGAGGTTGGTGACAGGGCCAGGACCGCTCCTTGGATCCGTTGGTCAGACCTTCGCCGGCTCGGGCTCGACCGCGGCGGGACGGTCGAGGGAGGAGGGCCGCAGCCTGGCGCGCACCGCGGTGCCGAGCCGGTCCAGGCCGACCACCAGGGCCGCCAGCACGATGAACTCCACCGTCAGCTGGGCGATCTGCCCCCAGACGTAGCCGTAGCCGTGCCCGCTCGGGTCGAAGAAGAAGTACGGGTACTTGTTCGGGAAGTCGGGGAAGAGCGCGGCCCGGGCCATCGTCAGGGCCGCGTAGGTCAGCGGGAAACTGAGCCACAGCGGCATGTCGCGCCAGTGCGAGGCGTTGCGCGGGCGGGCGCAGAGCCAGTCGAGCAGCACCATCACGGGCGTGGTGTAGTGCAGCAGGAACGAGGACCAGTTCTGCAGCCGGTCGGGCCCCGAGGTCAGACCGGGCAGCGGGTTGGCACCGTGGTTCAGCAGGATGTGCGCGACCAGGCCGGTGATCACGATGTAGAGCGTGGCCGCGCCGCGCAGCCGGGGCGCGGGGGCGTCGGCCGTGCCGCGCTTGGTCATCCAGTAGACGGCGCCGGCGAAGTAGCCGAAGACCAGCACGTTGCTCTCGACGGTGAAGTACACCAGCGAGCTGGTTCCCAGGATCAGCCCGAACCCGCTGGACAGGACGATGGCCAGGCGCCACCAGAGCGTGGGTCGGGTCCAGATGTGCATGTCGTTCACCGGATCTGTCGTGCGGGTGGGGGTCGACGTACTCTACCGGGCAGTAGGCGCGGGACAAGCGGCATACCGGGTCATTTCGGTACCACGAAGGCCGACCCGTAGGCCGCGATCACCGCCTGTGTCCGGTCGCGTGCACCGAGTCCGGCCGGCACGGCTGCTACCTGCGGCTTGACCGTCCCGGGGCTCGGAACCAGCCCGGACGCGACTCTCCGCGTTGTCCGGCCCGGTGGGCGGGGGGCTGCCCGGCCACTCTTGTTACTGGCCGGTCACCGGCATACCATCCCGAGTGTTACAGCTCCACTGTCACGCTCGCGAGGAGGCGGCCGGGTGACTGGCGACCGGGTGACTGGCGACCGGGAGGCCGATGGCCGGACCGCGGGGCCGCTGGCCGGGGTGCGGGTGGTCGAGCTGGCCGGGATCGGCCCCGGCCCGTTCGCCGCGATGCTCCTGGGCGACCTGGGCGCCGACGTGGTGCGGGTGGACCGGCCGAACGGCTCCCCGCTGACCGGCGATCCGGCGCTCGACCTGACCAACCGCAGCAAGCGCTCGGTGCTGCTCGACCTCAAGGCGCCGGACGGGCCCGGCCTGCTGCTCGACCTGGTCGAGCGCGCCGACCTGCTGATCGAGGGTTACCGCCCGGGGGTCGCCGAGCGGCTCGGCGTCGGCCCCGAGCCGTGCCTGGCCCGCAACCCCGCGCTGGTCTACGGGCGGATGACCGGCTGGGGGCAGGACGGACCGCTGGCCGCCACCGCCGGGCACGACATCGACTACACCGCGCTCACCGGCGTGCTCTCCATGATCGGACCGGCCGACGGGCCGCCCAGCATCCCGCTCAACCTGCTCGGCGACTACGCGGGCGGCTCGCTCTACCTGGTGGTCGGCCTGCTGGCCGCCCTGCAGCACGCCCGCGGCACCGGTCAGGGCCAGGTGGTGGATGCCGCGATCGTCGACGGCACGGCCCATCTGGCCACCCTCTTCTGGGGATTGCTCGCCGAGGGCCGATGGCAGGACCGCCGGGGCGGCAATCTGCTGGACGGCAGCGCGCCCTGCTACGCCCTCTACCAGGCGAGTGACGGCGGCCACTTCGCGGTCGGCGCGCTGGAGCCGCAGTTCTACGCCGAGTTCGCCCGGCTGCTCGGCCTTTGCCCCGAGGCACCCGGTCAGTACGACACCGCCCGCTGGCCCGAGTTGCGCGCGCTGATCGCCACCCGCTTCGCCAGTCGCACCACCGCCGAGTGGACCGCCGTCTTCGACGGCACCGACGCCTGCGTGACACCGGTGCTGACGATGCGTCAAGCTGTGCGGCATCCCCATCTGGAGGCCCGCGGCACCTACCCGACCCTGGACGGGGTGACCCAACCCGCCCCCGCCCCGCGCTTCTCGGCCACCCCCGCCGAGCTGCGCCGCCCACCGGCCCGGCCCGGCGCGGACACGGCCGAGGTGGCCCGTGACTGGGGCCTGCCCGGTCTGGCTCCCGGCACCGGCGCCGGTCCTACCAACTCCCCTGAGAGGCAGCAGCAATCGTGAGTACCGAGGCGTACGTCTACGAGGCGATCCGCACCCCGCGCGGGCGTGGCAAGAAGGGCTCCCTGCACGGCACCAAGCCGATCGACCTGGTGGTCGGTCTGATCCGGGAACTGCGCGCCCGGCTGCCCGAGTTGGACCCGGCGGCGATCGACGACGTGGTGCTCGGCGTGGTCAGCCCGATCGGCGACCAAGGCTCCGACATCGCCCGGATCGCCGCGATCGCCGCCGGGCTGCCGGACACGGTGGCCGGGGTCCAGGAGAACCGCTTCTGCGCCTCGGGCCTGGAGTCGGTCAACCTGGCCGCCGCCAAGGTCCGTTCGGGCTGGGAGGACCTGGTGCTCGCGGGCGGCGTGGAGTCGATGTCGCGGGTCCCGATGGGCTCCGACGGCGGCGCCTGGGCGATGGACCCGATGACCAACTTCGAGGCCTCCTTCGTCCCGCAGGGCATCGGCGCCGACCTGATCGCCACCATCGAGGGCTTCACCCGCGCCGACGTGGACGCCTTCGCCGCCGAGTCGCAGGCCCGCGCCGCCAAGGCCCAGGCGGACGGCCTCTTCGACCGCTCGGTGGTCCCGGTGCGCGACCGCAACGGCCTGATCGTGCTGGAGCGCGACGAGTACCTGCGCCCGAGCACCACCGTGGAGACGCTGGCCGGCCTCAAGCCCGCCTTCGCGGGCGTCGGCGAGGCGGGCGGCTTCGACGCGGTGGCGCTGCAGAAGTACCACTGGGTGGAGCGGATCGACCACGTGCACACCGCCGGCAACTCCTCCGGCATCGTGGACGGCGCCTCGCTGGTGGCCATCGGCTCGCCGGAGATCGGCGAGCGCTACGGGCTGCGCCCGCGGGCCCGGATCGTCGCGGCCGCCGTCTCCGGCTCCGAGCCGACCATCATGCTCACCGGCCCGGCGCCGGCCACCCGCAAGGCGCTGGCCAAGGCCGGGCTGACCGCCGCGGACATCGACCTGGTCGAGATCAACGAGGCGTTCTCGGCGGTCGCGCTGCGCTTCATCCGCGAACTCGGCTTCTCGCACGAGCAGGTGAACGTCAACGGCGGCGCCATCGCGCTCGGCCACCCGCTGGGCGCCACCGGCGCGATGCTGCTCGGCACGCTGATCGACGAGCTGGAGCGGCGTGAACTGCGCTACGGCCTGGTCACCCTGTGCGTGGGTGGCGGCATGGGCGTGGCCACCATCGTCGAGCGCATCTGACCCCCCTTCCTGGATTCCTGGAGACAATTCCCATGAGCGAGCTGACCGTTATCCGCTGGGAGCAGGATCAGGAGGGCGTGGTCACCCTCGTCCTGGACGATCCCAACCAGTCCGTCAACACCATGAACGCCGCCTTCACCGCGGACTTCGAGGCCGCGGTGGACCGCCTGGCGGCCTTCGAGGGCCTGCGCGGCGTGATCATCACCTCCGCCAAGAAGACCTTCTTCGCCGGCGGCGACCTGCGGATGCTCTCGGCGGTCGACGCCGAGCGCGCCGGGGAGTTCTTCGAGGGCTCGCTGCGGCTCAAGCGCGCCCTGCGGACCCTGGAGACCCTCGGCAAGCCGGTGGTCGCCGCGATCAACGGCAGCGCGCTGGGCGGCGGTCTGGAGCTGGCGCTGGCCTGCCACCACCGGATCGCGCTCACCGCGCCGGGCAGCAAGCTCGGTTTCCCCGAGGTGACGCTCGGTCTGCTGCCGGGCGGCGGCGGGGTGGTCCGCACCGTGCGGCTGCTCGGGCTGGCGGACGCGTTGCTCAAGTGGCTGCTGACCGGCCGCCAGTACCGTCCGGCAGCCGCCGTGGAAGCCGGCCTGGTGCACGAACTCGCGTCCGACAAGGATGAGTTGCTGTCCAAGGCGCGGGCCTTCATCGCCGCCCACGAGAGCGCCGAGCAGCCCTGGGACGTCAAGGGCTACAAGATCCCTGGCGGCACCCCCGCCACCCCGGCGCTGGCGGCCCAACTGCCCGCCTACCCCGCCAACCTGCGCAAGCAGCTGAACGGCGCCCCCTACCCGGCCCCGCGCAACATCCTGGCGGCCGCGGTCGAGGGCAGCCAGGTGGACGTGGACACCGCCTTCGTCATCGAGGCCCGGTACTTCACCGAGCTGGTCAGCGGGCAGACCGCCAAGAACATGATCCAGGCCCTCTTCTTCGACATGCAGGCCGTCAACTCCGGCTCCTCGCGCCCGGCTTCGATCCCCGAGCGGCCGGTGCGCAAGGTCGCGGTGCTCGGCGCCGGCATGATGGGCGCGGGCATCGCCTACTCCTGCGCCAAGGCCGGGCTCGAGGTCCTGCTCAAGGATGTCAGCATCGAGGCGGCCGAGCGCGGCAAGGCCTACTCGGCCGGCCTGCTGGACAAGGCCGTGGCACGCGGCCGCAGCACCGCCGAGCAGCGCGCCGAACTGCTGGCCCGGATCACCCCGACCGCCACGGCCGCCGACCTGGCCGACTGCGACGCGGTGATCGAGGCGGTCTTCGAGAACGTCGAGCTCAAGCAGCAGGTCTTCCAGGAGATCCAGGGCGTGGTGGCGGGCGACGCGCTGCTCTGCACCAACACCTCCACACTGCCGATCAGCGTGCTGGCCAAGGGTGTTGACCGGGACGTCGACTTCATCGGCCTGCACTTCTTCTCGCCGGTCGACAAGATGCCGCTGGTGGAGATCATCAAGGGCGAGCGGACCGGCGAGGAGGCGGTGGCCCGCGCCTTCGACCTGGTGCGCCGGATCGGCAAGACCCCGATCGTGGTGAACGACTCGCGCGGCTTCTTCACCTCCCGGGTGATCGGCCAGTTCATCAACGAGGGTGTGGCGATGCTGGGCGAGGGCGTCGACCCCTCCTCCATCGAGCAGGCCGCCGCCCAGGCCGGCTACCCCGCCAAGGTGCTCTCGCTGCTGGACGAGCTGACCCTGACCCTGCCGCGCAAGATCCGCGGCGAGGCCCGCCGGGCCGTGGAGGAGGCGGGCGGGGTGTGGCAGCCGCACCCTGCCGACACGGTGATGGACCGGATGCTGGACGAGTTCGGCCGCCCCGGCCGCAGCGGTGGCGCCGGCTTCTACGACTACGACGCGGACGGCCGCCGCACCGGCCTCTGGCCCGGCCTGCGCGAGCACTTCACCCGCCCGCAGGTGCAGGTGCCGTTCGAGGACCTCAAGGAGCGGATGCTCTTCGCCGAGGCGATCGATTCGGTGCGCTGCCTGGAGGAGTCCGTGCTGAGCTCGGTCGCGGACGCGAACGTCGGCTCGATCCTGGGCATCGGCTTCCCGGCCTGGACCGGCGGGGTGCTCCAGTACATCAACGGCTACCCGGGCGGCCCGGCGGGATTCGCCACCCGGGCCCGGGAGTTGGCCGCTGCCTATGGTGAGCGGTTCACGCCGCCGGCCCGGCTGGAGCAGCTGGTGGCCGAGGGCGGGACGTTCAAGGACTAGCGCCCGTCTTCGAACTCCCGACCCACCCGGGGCCCCTGGCCCGACCTCTTCGCAGGTCGGGCCGGGGGCCCTTGCTTTCGATCGCCCGTCAAACATCCCTATGGGGCAGGCTTTACGAGTCCATGGCCGCCCAATGGGGCAGCTTTGGGAGAGTAGAGACCATTCCGTTAGCCGCCCGATTACGGTTCGTTGCGGACGGGTCGTGGACGCGGCCCGCCAGACACCGGAGGTGCTCAACATGCGACGTGTCCTCACCAAGGTCGGTAGTCTCGCGGCGGTTTCGATGCTCGCGGTGGCGTTGGCCCAGCCCGCCCAGGCGGCGCAGCCCACCGCGTCGGTGCGCCCCGCGGACGCCACCGCGCCGGCCTACTTCGAGTTCACCGACAGCTCGGACACCATGGTGATCCAGCTCACCGACCCGGCCAAGATCCAGGAGGCCCGGAATATCCTGAGCGGCGCGCAGACCGACCCGACCCACATCATGGGGACGATCGTGAAGAGCCCCGCCCCCTACAACCAGCCCTGGAACTTCACGCTCGACCCGAACTCGATCACCTTCTTCAGCATGGCGATGGAGGCCTGCGACGGGAACATCGCCTTCGCCAACGCCAACCTGGACCAGGTGGGCGGCTCGCTCTTCCCGCACTCCACCTTCTGCCCCTGGCACTCCCAGCTGACCCGCGAGATCCCGGCGCCGTCGGGCAGCTGACCGGGCGGGGCGAGAGCCCGCGGGACCGGGCCGGTGCCGGGCGGGTGAGCGGCCCCCGGCACCGGCTCGGCCCAGGGTGCGTTCCGGAGCAGCACTGCCGCTACCGGCGGTCAGCCGGGCCGTTCCGCGCGGTAGGTCTCCAGGACGAGTTCCACCGCCTGGTAGGGGCGGCTGCGCCCGCCGGGCGCGGGCAGCGCCTCCTCCAGCACGACCCCGCCCGAGTGGCGCGCCAGCCACCGCGCGAGCACCTGCAGGTGCAGCGCGTTGCCGAGGTCGATGAACTGCGGTTTGCGCTGCCGCAGGTAGGTGAGCAGGTCCTCGGCCGGCCGGCCCTGCGGCGTGGCCGCGTCCGGGCGCAGGAAGAGCTGTTCGGGCAGGCCCAGCAGGGTCCGCCAGCGGGCCGTGGCGGCCACCGGCAGCCCGCCGTCGGTGGCGAGTTCGGCGCGCATCGCCTGGAGCACGCCGGCCGGCAGGTACCAGCGGCGCCGACGCAGCACGAGGTGACGGTGCCGCAGCCGGGGCGTGCGGAACACCACACCGCCGGGAACCGCCAGCGAGTACCGGGGCACGAGGGACCGCAACCGGACCCCGCCCTGCGGATGGTCCGCGAGCAGGGGGGCGATCCGCTGCGGCAGCATGACCGGGGCGAGGAAGCCGCCGTACAGGACGTCCAGCAACTCGCCGGTCGCCCGCAGCCGCAGGCGCAGCTGGTCGCTGTCCCGGTCGTGGACGAGGTCCAGCTCCGCCTCCGCGAGGGAGGACCAGCGGCGGTCCGGGCCGATCTCGTCGGGCACCAGCAGCGGGTGCAGGTTGGCGTTGAAGCCGCCGACCGGGCGGATCTGAGCGGCCCGCGCGTGCTCCGGCAGCCCGCGCCGGATCTGCCGGGCGACCTCCGCGGCGGCCGAAGGCTCCATCGCGTCCAGGAAGCGGCTGGTGAACCGGCCCCAGCCGCCGTACGCGTGGTTGACGCAGAGCAGGCCGTCGGCGGGGTCGCGCTGGAGGAAGAACGAGTAGCTGGCCGGGCGGGCGACCACCCAGGACGGGAGGCGGCCGCCGAGGTCCCGGAGCAGGTCCGCGGGCAGGACGACATCGGTGTCGGCGCGGCCCGGGTCGTCGGCGCGGCGGTCGGCCGTACCGTCGTCGGGGTGGGACTGCCGCATCCGGTCGGTCAGGGAGCGACGCAGTGCGGCCAGTTCGGCGTAGCCGCTGGGGAGTTCGGCTGCGTGCTCGTGCTCGTGCCTGTGCTGGTGCCCGTGCTCGTGTGCGCCTTCGCGCTGGTCCGCTGGGGGGAGTGTGGCCAGGCGGCCGGCCTCGGCCCAGGCGGCGTCGATGTCCGGGCCGAACTCCCACGGGTGGCGGCAGACCCCGCCGATCCCGTAGCGGGCCACGAAGCGGTCGCGGGCGATCCGCCGCATCACCAGGCCCGTGTCGAAGAGCTCGGCCAGGGCGGTCACTTCGCCCAGCGCCTCGTGGTCGGCGCGGCCGAGGAGGCCGCCCAGCCGCAGCGGACGGCGCGCCACCACGTCCTCGGCGAGGACGTTCAACGGTGCGCTGTGCTCCGGGACCGGCCGCCCCGCACAGGCCAGCAGGTCGCTCCAGCGGTCGGCGAGGTCGGCGAGCAGGGCCGGCCGCAGCCCGGCCGGGGCAGCGGCGAACTCCCGGGTGCGCTCGGCGATCGCCTCGACGCGGTCGGCGAGCCCGGCGTCCTCGGGGGCGGTGCGCAGCCAGGCGGCGATCTGCGCCAGCGGGTCGGGGTCCTGGGGGGCCACCGGATCGCTGGGGACCAGCAGGCCGGAGTCGGTGAGCCGTCGCAGGTAGCCGACGGCCGCCCCCACGGCGGTCCTGGTCGCCGCCGCCCTGCCCGGCTCGCGGTCACCGGGGTCCGGCGCTCCGCTCAGCCGGTCCGCCAACTCCCGCAGCGGGTACGGGGTTGCGCAGAGCGAGTCGAGGAGCGCCAGCGGGCCGCCGGACGGCAGCCGGACCTCCTCCTCCCGGGTGATCAGATAGCGGCCTCCGCCGAACACCACGGTGCCGCGGGAGTAGCCGGCCTGGCCCTCGGCGATCCGCGCGGTGCTGGCCATCCGGTGCGGCAGCCCGGCGCGGCGGCGCGGATCGTCCAGCAGGGCCTGGCACAGCGCGCTCACCAGGGTCCGGCTGGCCTGGACCGTCGAGGCGGGTTCGGTGGCGAGCAGGTCGGCCTCGCCCCAAGCGGATGCGGATGCGGATGCGGATGCGGGGGCGGGGGTGGGTTCGGATGCGGTTTCGGGGGCGGATGCGGGGGATTGGCCGCCGTGCTCGGGGCCGGGGTCGGGCGCGGCGAGGAGGCCCCAGCCGACGGCGGTGAACCAGGACAGCGGGCTGGTCCTCGTGCCGGCGCGCAGCGCGTAACGGAGCACGTTCGGCTCCTCCTTGCGGGCCCTGCGGTCGGACACGGCGTCGCCCGAACCCGTCCGGGTGACCGCCCGCAGCAGGTCGGAGCTGGTGAGGGCGACCGCACGCAGCAGGGCGGGTTCGCGGCACAGCGCCGACAGCGACGCGCGCTCGGCAGCCAGCGCGGCTTCGGCCGACGTGGCCAACTCGTCGAGCAGCAAGGCCCGTTGCTTTCGCAGCCTCAGCCAGGATGCGAGCTGCGGCAGTCGGTCGGGCAGGTCGCCAAGGCGGTCCAGCAGTTCGGCGCGTGGTTCGCGCCCGTTGTGCAGCGCGCGGCGCAGCGGCAGGACGGTGTCGTGGTGGAACGCCTGCGGGTGGCCGCCCCGGCTGGCGTACAGGGCGTCGCCCAACGCCGGTTGCAGCACCGCCGTTTCGGAGACCACCGCGGTCAGCCGGGCCAGCAGGTCGCGGAAGGCGGCCGCGGGGTGGGTCTGGGCGGGCTGCCGCACCGGGTTGGCCCGCGCCAGCGCATAAGTCGCCGACTGCACGCGGTAGTCGGCGGTGCTGGTGGCGGTGATGGCGGTGATGGCGGGGGTGGTAGCGGTGGCGGTGATGGCGGTGATGGCGGGGGTGGTAGTGGTGGCGGTGATGGCGGTGATGGCGGTGATGGCGGGGGTGGTAGCGGTGGCGGTGCTGGCGGCGTCGGGCTCTGCGGAATGCGGCATCGGTGCTGTCCCGTCGACGTTGCGGGCCCGGTGGGGCCGCGTGCGGCGCCCTGCGCGGGCCGCACGAGGTGCCGTGCGGCCCGCGAGGGTCATCGACCTTGTGTGCCTTGGGTGCCTTGGATGGTCGGGGTGGTCAGCTCGCCGCAGGCGGCTGGGACACGACCGGCGGGATGATGGCGCAGGAGGACGAGGACTCGCAGGAACACGCGCCCTGGGACGCACCGGTCTCCGGCAGCGCGGCGGTGTCGCGCAGCGAGGTGACGGTGAGGCTGCTGAGGTCCAGGTCGAAATCCTGGAGGTCGAAGCTCGGTTGTGTGGTGGTGTCGGACATGACGGTCTCCCTGGATGGACGTTGACGGGGTGCACCTGGGGTGGAGCCGAGCGGTCCGCGGACGGGGACGGCTGTCGTCCTGCGAACCGGATGTCGCGGTGGTGACTGAGCGAGCACAGGCTACTGCGTGACATTAGCTGGTGTGAATGGTCTCTCTCGGCCTGGCAGCGGAGGACTGTCTCAGAGCGCGCCGCCGCCGCTCGCCCCAGCCCTTGCGCAGGCGGCCGGGGTGAGTGCCGCAGAGGGCTGACGCCACATCAATTCCCGCAGGTCACGGCAGGTTTCCGAAGCTCTCCCGGCAACGGCCCGAGCGCCGACCGGAGTCGCTCGGATGTCCTCGCGGGCGATCTGGCCATGGGACGGAACGGCGGTGCGGCGTCAGCGCGATGTCAGGGCGCCCACGAACGGATCGCGGGCCGGACCCCTGTTCCCGGAGCCTGCGGGGTGGGGAACAAGGATGTCCCGGAGGGCAGCCGACAGGGGGTAGCGGGGTCCTGGAGCGCATCGGACCGTATGCGGTGGAGCGCGAACTGGGCGCGGGCGGGATGGGCACCGTGTATCTGGCCCGGTCCCGCGGCGGTCGTGCCGTCGCCGTCAAGGTGGCGCGATCCGAGCCGGCCGCCGTCCTCGACCACTGCCTCTCGGGCCCACACCGAACGGGAGCCGCCGGCCGGACCGGATGACGGGCGTCCATTCCCGCCGCGCCGGCTCCCAGCTGCCTCGGCTCGGGTGGCCCGTCGGCGGATCGGTCACGTCCAGTCGTCCGTGCCGCCCACGCGGTCGATCAGGGTCAGCCCTGGGTCGTCCGCCTCGGCGGACAGGCGGTCGTAGCTGCCCTCGAACATCGGTGCACAGAGCTGCGACATCCACGGGAGCCGGTAGCGGTGGACGAAGGGGGCCTGGTCGGGATGGTTCACCAGGATGCGGTGGCGCAGGAAGCCGGTCCGGTGCCGGACTTCGCTCTGCTCGTCCAGCACCGTGGACCAGTCGCCGATGCGCAGGACCCACCGGCCGTCGACGCTACGGAGGTCCGCGGGCGTCCTGCCCAGCAGTCCTGACCAGAAGGCCGGCTCCGGCTCTAGCTCCGGCTCCGCGAAGGCTGTGCTCTCCAACTGCCTGTCCCCGTTCGGTGGCGAGGGGCGCGCGCCGCTGGTCCGCGCCCCGGTGATCATGCCAGCGTGCCCAGCATTCTGGCGCAGCGTGGGCACCCACCACAAGGGCTGGTCCTAGACCTCAGGCGGTACGTCACCATTCGCTCATACGCCGCAAGTTGGACGGACGGCCCATACCGGCGACGGACACGGCATCCTGCCGTGCATAAGAGGCTGGAGGCAATCAACTCACCTCTTCTCCGTAAAGGACTGGCATGGTCGTGCGAAACGGGCGGGCGGCATCCCTCTGGGCTGTCGGCGTCGTGGCCACCCTGATCTCGGCGCTCACCCCTGCGGCGGCCTTCGCCGCCTCCGAGGATGCCGCGACCAGGGATCCGCTGCGGCAGTACGAGCAGCAGAAGCTCGGCTGGCAGCGCTGCGACCCGGGGAGCCCCGCCACCTTCCAGTGCGCGACGCTCAAGGTGCCGCTGGATTACGGCGATCCCGGTGGCCGGACGATCGGCCTCGCGATATCCCGGATCAAGGCGGGCAGCGCGAAGGAGCGCCACGGCGCCCTGCTGATCAACCCCGGTGGCCCTGGCGGTGCGGGCCTGGACATGCCCCAGTCCGTCGGCTCGTTGCTGCCCGCCGAGGTGCAGAGGCAGTACGACCTCATCGGGTTCGATCCGCGGGGCATCGGGCAGAGCTCCCCGCTCGGCTGCGGGCTGACCGACGACGAACTGAACTGGGAACACCCGTACGCGGAGCGGACCTTCGCGAGCAATGTGGCGTGGGCCCGCACGGTGGCCGACAAGTGCCAGGCCAAGGAGGGTGACACGCTGCCGTTCATCACCACCCGCAACACCGCGCGCGACCTGGACGTCATCCGGGCGGTGCTGGGCGAGAAGACGATCTCCTACCTGGGGTACTCCTACGGCACCTACCTCGGCGCCGTCTACACGCAGATGTTCCCGCAGCGGGCCGACCGGGTCGTGCTGGACAGCTCGGTGGACCCCACGAAGGTCTGGCGGGGCACGTTCCAGGGGTGGGCGAAGGAGGCCGAGGCCGCGTTCACGAGGTGGACCGAATGGGCCGCCGAGCGCGACGCCACCTACCGGCTGGGTGCCACCCCGGCCGAGGTCCGCACGACCTTCTGGGATCTGGTCGCCCAGGCCAACCAGACGCCCATCCCCACCGAGGGGGCGCCGCTCAGCGGTGACGACCTCCGCCTCGGGTACGACGCGCTCTTCCACGTCGAGACCGTCACCCCCTGGATCGCCGCGCTGAAGGCGGCCGCCGCGGGCGGAAAGCCCGCCCCGGCCACCCCGACCCAGCAGACCCCGCACCCCGGTCCGCCCGCGTTCACCCGTGGCGTTCCCGCGGACAACGCCGGTGTCGCCGCCTGGGCCATCTTCTGTGGTGACACCGGTAGTTGGCCGCGCGACCCGGAGCAGTACCGGCGCGACGCGATCCGCGACAAGGCCCGGTACCCGCTGTACGGCGATGCCGGATCCAACATCCAGCCGTGCGCCTTCTGGAAGGCGGCGGGCAGCGAGCCCACCACGGTGGTGAACAACGACCACAGCGTGCTCATCCTGCAGAACCGGTGGGACCCCCAGACGCCGCTCGCCATGGCGCAGGGCATGCGCCGGGCCCTGCACGGCGCCCGGCTGGTCACGGTCGCCGGCGGCGAGGGGCACGGCGTCCTCGGCGTCACCAAGTCCTGTGCGGACGCCAGCGCCACGGCGTATCTGACCACGGGCCGGCTCCCGGCCAAGGACCTGACCTGCTCCAACTAGCGCGTCCGGATGCGACGTTCGTAGCGGGCGAGTTCGCCGGTCAGCCGGGTCCTGACGAAGCCGGCGTTCGTCAGGACCCGTCCGGAGGCGGGGTTGCCCGGCCGGTGCGGTCCTCGGCGAGGAACAGCCGTACGGCGGCGGTGGCGTAGCCGTTTCCCCAGCTGTCCTCGCGCAGGATGTAGCTGAGGTGGCCGGTGTCGTGGCCGGTGCCGTGGCCGATGCGGAGTCTGACGATGCCGAGCAGGTCCGCGTCCACCTCGATGCCGCACACGCGCTGGGTGCCGGTGCCGGTGCCGGTGCCGGTGCAGGTGACGGCGTCGCGAACGTAGGTGCGGGCCTGGTCGCCGGTCATCTGGCCGAACCACATGTCCGCCACCGCGCGGCCGCTGTAGATGCGTTGCACCGCCTCGGCGTCGTCCGCCGTCAGTGCGCGCAGCCGCAGCACCCTGCTCAGCCGAGGATGAGCCGGAAGATCTGGTTGTAGATGAAGAAGCTGCCGGGCTGGCCGGGGATCGGCTGCAGGTTGAACACGTCGCTGAACTGCATGGGCTGAACTCGGCCAGGAGGCGCGGGGACCGGTAGGCGGGACGCGAGCTAATCCGTGGTCAGCTCGTCCGGAGCCCCCTCCGCCTCCGCCTCCGCCTCCGCCTCCGTCGCCTCGACCTCGATCTCGGCCCCGGCCATCGTCGCCACCGCCTCGCGGACGTCCGGGTGCGGGTCGCCGGCGAGGCCGGCCAGCAGCTCCGCCACCCCGGGGGTGCTCCAGTGGCCGACCGCCCAGACCAGGTCCTCCCGCACCTCGGGGTCGGGATGCGCGGCGAGGCGGGCCAGTTGGGCGAGCGGGCCACGCCGGCGCATGGCGAACCAGTGCAACGCTTCGCGCAGCACGGCCGGTTCGCCGGGGTCGCCCGCCGCTGCGATCCTGGCGAGCAGCACCCGGACCGGTGGTGGCGGGCCGTCCAGCGGATGCGGTAGCCGTTCGAGCAGCCGCCGGGATCCGTAGCCGCCGCGCACCCGGCAGCCGTAACAGGTGCAGGGGCGCACGCCGTGCGCATCCGGCACGTACCGCCACCCCGTCACCTGCGAGACGGCGCGCACCCGGTGCACCTCGCGGGGCCGGATCGCCCGGGGCACGAACACCTCCCACCCGCGCGGGTCCTCCAGCGCCGCGATCCGCCGCACCGCCTCTGCCGCGCGGACGGCGTCCTGGGCCTCACGCACCCGGTCCCCGTACCGGCCGACCAGCACCCGCTGCTCGTCGTCCAGCCGCACCTGCACGCCCACCAGCCCGCCGCCCTGGCTGCCGAAGCGCGCCAGCTCACGGGTCCACTGATGGGTCAGGGTGTACGACGCCAACACCGGGAAGCAGTACGCACCACGCGCGCCGCCCTGCCCATGGCTGACCGCGCGGATCCCGGACCGCCGGATGCGCGGCACGTTCGCCGCCGATGTCAAGTGCACGAACATGGCCATGGGGTGGGATGGTAGGTGATCGACTTCGGAGTCGCGACGGCTTATTCCGAGTGGGGTCGGAAGGCGCCGCGTCCCGCGCGGTGCCCTCCGACCCATGGCGACCTATGACGGATCCGGTCGGGTCAGGCGGCGATCAGGTACCAGCCGCCGAGGCCGCTGCACATGCTTGCGTTGGGCGCACCCTGGCGGAAGCCGGCCGGGACGGGCTGGTAGGGGCACATCCACAGTCCGGCGCGGGCCACTTGCATGTACCACGAGCCGATGTTGCCGCAACCGGAGTCCATGTGGCCGGTGTTCACGTAGCCGGGGGGAATCGGCGAGGTGGCGCAGGTCCACTGGGCAGCGCGGACCACTTGCAGGAACCAGGAGTCGATGCCGCTGCAGCCGACGGCGTTGTGCTGGGTGATCACGTAGCCGGGCGGGATCGGCGAGGTGGCGCAGGTCCAGATCCCGTCCTGCACGGGCTGCATGTACCAGGCGCCGGCCTGGTTGCACGCGGCCGGCTGGCGCTGGGTGAGCACCCAACCCGCCGGTATGGGCGTGCCGGGACAGACCCACCCGGGGGACACGTGCGGGGCGGCGGCAGCCGGCGCCGCCAGGGGCGCCGCACTGGCCGTACCGGCGGCCGTGCCGGTGATGACGGCCAGCAGCAGCGCGACCACCCCCACCGCCGCGGCGAGCCGGCTCCGGGCCGGCGCCAACCATGAACGACCTTGCAGGTGAGGATACTTGAGGTTCACTTCACACACCGGTCCAATCGAAACGGATCGACGAAGCGCCGGACGACAGCCGTGCGGCGCCGGGACTGTGCAGATGACATGACCTACTTGGCTGGAAAGCGATATGACGGTCCGTCAGATATCGCCCTCGTGCCACTAGAGTGCCATTGGATCGTTCCAACTGTCCAGCGCAAGGACACAGCGACGTGGTGGTGCATGCGCACGGTGATCCCTCTGGCCAGGAGGGGTCGAAACCGGCTCCGATCGTAAGGACCACCGCTGTGGCAGGCCGCACCGACCTGACCACGACGCCGGCGTGCCCTGCCCTGGAGGCTCAGAAGAGGGAGGCCTGGTCGTTCGGGGAGTCCGGGTTGCCGGGGGTGGTGAGGGGTTCGAGAGGGGCGGTGAGGGTGGCGCCGGGTTCGGCGCGGCCGAGTGCCCAGCCGGCCAGCAGGCGGGTGTCCAGCAGCACCAGGCCGGGGGACGTGTGGAGGTAGAGGTCGGTGCCGATCCGGCAGCCGATCTGCCCGGCGATCACCTGGCCGGGGGCGGGCGGCAGTATCGCGGCGACCGGCCGCAGGCCGGTGGCGGGCAGGCCGTAGGCGGGGGTGTGGTCGGTGATCTGCGGTTCGGTGCGGGTCTGTCCCTCGGGCCAGGACAGGGACTTGACGCGTTCGACGGTGGCGAGCAGGTCGGCGCGGCGTTCGGCGGCGGTGCCGGGGTGGGCGCGGGCCGCTCGTTTGCGGGAGGTGCTCACCCGGTCGGGCAGGCCCAGGGCCTGGCCGAGCAGGTTCTCCACCCGGCGGGCGGCGATCAGGGTGCCGCTGGAGATGAACGCGGAGGCCAGCGCGCCCTGTTCGAGCAGCCGGGCCTGGCCGCGCTCGACGGCGGTGATGCCGACTTTGACGGTGCTGCCGTGGTGCGCGAGGTAGACCGCGAACGGGCGCGGGTCGTGCAGCCGGGTGTCGGCGGCGATGGAGTCGGCGCGGTCGGCCGTCTGGCAGGCCGGACACTGCGCGCTGCGGGAAGCCGGGGGGAGCGGCGAGGCGGTCGGGCAGTCGTGGCGGCGCCCCGCGCGGCGCAGTCCGGTGCAGCGCCGGTCGGCCCCGGTGGTGAAGGCGAGGCCGGCGCCGAGGTTCAGCGCACTCGCCCTCCGGGCGCCGTCGCCAGGGGTCGACCACTCCAGCGCCGCCGTCCCCGCGCTCCAGGCCAGCCCGGTGGCCCGCCAGACGGCCGGCGACACGTCGCCGGTCACTTGGCTCCGCACGGGTGGGCGCGGGCTTCGCCCTGCTGGTCTTGGTGGGCCCGGGCCGTGGCCATCAGCCGGTCGAGCGTGTCCCTGGTCCGCGTGATGTCGGCGATGTGCGCGGTGAGCCGCCGGCGCTCCGCCGCCATCCGCTCCAGCGCGAGGGCGGAGTGCTCCTCACTGGGTGCGTCCACGCAGGGCAGCAGCTCGATGATGGTCCGGCTGGACAGGCCTGCGGCGTACAACCGCTGGATGAACGCCACCCGTTCGACGTCGCTGTCCGTGTAGTGCCGCTGCCCGCTGGCGCTGCGGATGCTGGCGAGCAGCCCCTGCTCCTCGTAGTAGCGCACGGACCGGACGCTGACTCCGGCCCGCGACGCGAGTTCCCCGATCCGCACCGAATCCTCCCCGCTGAGGTCTGCGTCACAGACGCTTGCCTCTGACGTCAATGTGAGGTTCCAGCGTAGCTGCCAGGTCCGAGGCACGGGCACGGCGGACCACGAAGGAGCCCTGACATGACGACCCCTTTTCACCAGTTACCGGTTGGGCGGCCTCGCCCTGCCCAACCGGATGGCCCTCCTGACGCTGAGCACTCGTGAGCGTGAGGCTCGTGCACAGCGGTGCAACCCACTCGACAGCGGGAGTGAGCATGGCCCTCAAGTTCCTCGGAATCATTCCGAACACTCCGGACGCGGACTCGCCGACGATCTGGTTGGACGAGGACACTGGAGACCTGTTGATCCAGTCCTATCGCGCCAGCGAAGAAGAGGTGAAGGCGTGTCAGGAGATCGGTTCGATCCCTGGCCACTCCACGGACGTGCCCGACCACGAGACGATCATCAGGCTTCCCAAGACCATGCTCCAGTTCATCCCCAAGCCCGACGGTGAGTAGGACCGATGACGAACCCGGTACTTGATGGCCTTGCCGGGGCCAAGGGTTCCGCCGTGCATCTTGAGATGCGCGACGCTTACCAACCCAGCGACCCTGAGTTCATCGCATGGCAGCAGGGTAAGCGCCTCGATCCGGCTGACCGGTCGTCGTGGTGGCGCCCGTTCCTGGACGTGGTCGCCGACACGACGGCACGCGGTGTCGTGATGCGGCGTGCCCGGATCGTCTCCGAACCCGTCACCGACTACATCCGGTACGAGTACGACGTGACGTTCCCGAACGTCGCCGCAGGCGAGCAGGTTCGTTGGCTTCCCCGACGCAAGGCGGCCGACATCGCGCTTCCTGGCACCGACCTGTGGCTGTTCGATGGAATGTCAGTGCTGTTCACCTACTTCTCCGGTGTCGGCGAGGTGGTTGACCGTGCATGGCGCACTGAGCCGGCCGTGGTGGGACTGGTGAGGTCCGCGTTCGAAGCGGTGTGGGAGCGAGCCACTCAGCACGAGGAGTACCGGCTTCGCTGATCCCCGACCATGGCCCTTTCTCCCTCTTCAAGTGCCCAGCAGGCCCGGCAAGTTCTGGCGAATCGACTCGCAGAGCTGTGCCGGGATGCTGGGCTGACCGGACTCGGCATCGCCCGTCTCTGCGGCTGGCATCCGTCGAAGTCGTCCCGGATCATGAACGCCCGAACGCCCCCGTCCGCCGACGACATCCGGGCGTGGTGCCAGGCGTGCGGAGCGGAAGACCAGACCGAAGACCTGATTGCCTCGCTGAGGACCGTAGAGGACATGTGGGTTGGCTGGCGGCGCATGGAGCAGTCCGGGCTCAAGCAGGCGCAGGAAGCGCGTCTGCCGCTGTACAAGCGCATGCGACGTTTCCCGAGCTGCGTGCCGGCGCAGGCTTCAGGTGGCGCCGTGCCGGCGGAGGCCGGCGACGACGGTCTTGCCGCGGGGGAGGCGGGGGGCGACGGCCCAGACGTCGCCGAGTGAGTCGACGAGGAGCAGGCCGCGGCCGCCGCGGGCTCTGGGGCTGGGGGAGATGAGGACGGGCTGGTTCGGGCCGGGGTCGGAGACGGCGAGCCAGTGGTGGCCGTCGGCGGTCCAGTATGAGCTCGACGAGTTCGTCCTCGTCGGCGCGGGCGCCGTGGCGGATGGCGTTGGTGACGAGCTCGGAGGTCAGGAGGCGCAGATCGTATCGCCCCGGTGGGCGAGGCTACGTACTACCAGGGTGGCGACGCGGGGTACTTGACGTATCCGGCGTACCAGTAGGCGGGTTGACGCCGGGCGGCGGTGCCGGTGTGACAACAGGGCTTTCTGGGGCGCTTGTTGCGGTGGGCTGGGTCGCGGGAGAGGAGGCCGGTGCTGTCGGGGGTTTGGTGGGGGCGCTGGTGGAGCTCGGTGGACGGACCCTATGCTCGGTGGCATGACAATCCAGCGGATGGACCACGTGGGCATCGTTGTCGAGGATCTCTCGGCCGCGACGGCGTTCTTCGTCGGGCTCGGGCTTGAGGTGCAGCGTGAGGGGTCGGTCGAGGGCGGCTGGGTGGAGCGCGTCGTGGGGCTCGAAGGCGTCAGGGCGGACTTCGCGATCGTGCAGACGCCGGACGGCCACGGGCGGCTCGAACTGACGAAGTACCACGCGCCGGAAGGCCCGGGAGGCGATGGCGGTGCGCCGGCGAACACGCCGGGCATCCGCCATGTCGCGTTCGCCGTCGTGGACATCGATGCCGTCGTGGCCGGCCTGGCAGCCCGCGGCGCACACCTCGTCGGTGGGCTGGAACGCTACAAGGACTATCGGATGTGCTACGTCCGCGGTCCGGAGGGGATCGTCGTCGAGCTGTCGGAGCGGATCGGCTGAGGCTCAGTCCGGCGGCGGGCCGCCGGTCCTTGCGGTGAACGGTCGTTCCTATGATCGACGGTATGAACCTCTGACGATGGTCGAGTTCCCCACCACCTCGGCTCCGGAATCCGCGGAGTTCTTCGGATCCGTTTTCGGCTGGGCGGCGACACCCTACGGCCCGGAGTACACCGACGTGGACTGCGGTGGCGGAGTCGGTCTCGGCTTCCAGCAGGACCGCTCGGAGGCCCCGGCCGGGCCGCTCGCCGTGATCCAGGTGAACGACCTGGGGGCGACGCGTCTCGCGGTGCTCCAGACCGGCGGTACCGTCACGGTCGAGGCCTTCGACTTCCCCGGCGGCAGGCGCTTCCATTTCCGGGAGCCGGGTGGCAACGAGCTTGCCGCATGGACCCCGACGGACCACTGAACCACCGTGAAACGTGCTGACGAGCCAGGTCGTTGGCAACGGACCGGATCGAACACCCGCTCGCGCCTGCTGCGGGGGTGGTCAGATCAGGAGCAGGGTCTTGCCCAGGGTGCTTCGGCTCTCGATCGCAGCGTGTGCGTCCGCGGCGCGCTCCAGCGGGAAGGTCTGTCCGATGATCGGCCGGACCCGGCCCGCGACCGCCTCCGCCATCACCTGTTCGGCCCACGGGCGCATCCGCGACCGGAACCCGTACAGCTGCTCGATTCCGATCACCTCGACTCCGCGCCGTCGCGCTTCCACCGGTTCGATCGCTGTCAGCTGACCGCTGGAGGCGCCGTGTACGGAGAATCGGCCATGGCGGGCCGTCAGCTCGAACGCGGCCCGGCCGATCTCCCCGCCCACACCGTCGAACACGACGTCGACTCCCGCGCCGCCGGTAGCCTGGAGGACCTGCTCGGTCCAGTCCGGTGCGGAGTAGTCGACCGCGGCCTCGGCCCCCAGGCTGCGGATCAGGTCGAGCTTCCGCGCTCCGCGGGCGATCCCGATGACCCTGGCCCCGGCTGCCCGCGCCAACTGGACCAGCAGGTTGCCGACACCGCCGGCCGCCGCCTCGACCAGCACCCACTCCCCGGAGGCGATCCGGGCCCCCTCGACCAGGCCTGTCGCGGTGCTGCCGTCCGTGTGCAAGGCGGCGGCCTCGCGCAAGCCCAGCCCTTCGGGTACCGGGATCAGGCTCTCCGCATCGGCGGCCGCCCGCTCGGCGAAGGCACCCGTCGCCCCGGCGTCCGCCAGAACGAGCCGACCGGTCCAGCTCGGATCCGTCCCCTCCCCGATCGCGCTCACCCGGCCGGCGACCATGCCGCCCGGCACGTACGGCAGGTCGGGTTTGGCGTGCCACTGGTCGACGCCACGGCGAATCTGTGTCTCGACGAACGTGATGCCCGCAACGGACACCTCGACCATCACCTGTCCCGGTCCGACGACCGGCTCTGCTGCCTCGCCCGGAACCAGAACCTCCGGGCCCCCGAAACGCACTGCCTGCACTGTCCGCACGCTGATCACTCTCCTGTCCGGGTGACGACGACTCCGACGCCACGGATTCTTCAACCTCAACCGAGATTGAGGTCAACCGTCGTCCGCGAGGGTCGCGAGGCGGCCCGGACGCTGCGTCCGGCAACAGGCCGGGTCGGCGTCGGTGACGTTCCTGGCCCCATGGCCCCCATGGCCCCAAGGAAGAAGCTCAAGCCAACTTGAGGTCAGGCGCCGGAGCATGGGACGATTCCGCGCATGGTCATCCCGGTCGCGGAACTCACTGTGGGGGAACTCGCTGCTCGCAGTGGCGTCGCGGTGTCCGCCCTGCACTTCTACGAGGCCAAGGGCCTGATCTCCAGCCGCCGGACGGCCGGTAACGCGCGCCGGTACCGGCGTGATGCGCTGCGAAGGGTGGCGTTCGTCAGAGCTTCGCAGAACCTGGGCATCCCGCTCGCCGAGATCGGTGCGGCGCTCGCCTCACTGCCCCAGGAACGCACACCCACCAAAGCGGACTGGGCACGCCTGTCGGCGACTTGGCGCGAACGACTGAGTACCCAGATCGAGCAACTCCAGCGGTTGCGCGACAACCTCGACGGCTGCATCGGCTGCGGCTGCCTGTCATTGCGGACCTGCCGCCTGTCGAACCCCGGCGATGAACTCGGCCGCAACGGCCCCGGCCCCCGCCGTCTGCTGGGAGAGGCGCGCCAAGGCGGGCAATGCCCGGACCGTGCACCTGTCTGAGAGCGCGGTGCGTGACGGAAGGCGCCCGCTACGGCGCCCTCGGCGAGTAGGTGCCGCCGCTGCCCGCTGCCCGCTGCCCGCTGCCCGCTGCCCGCTGCGCCGGAGGAGGTCCGCCGTCCGGCGCTGCGGGCGTTGACGGTGGGTCTGTTGCGCGGACCGGCCGCGCTGCCGGGGCTGCGGGACTTCGCGCAGCGCACCGGCGCGGTCTGAGTGGCGGAGTTGGCCCGGTCCGGTCAGGGGTTGGTGTGCCGGCGGATGCCGGCGACGACGGTCTTGCCGCGGGGGAGGCGGGGGACGACGGCCCAGACGTCGCTGAGCGAGTCGACGAGGAGCAGACCGCGGCCGCCGCAGGTTCTGGGGCTGGGGGAGACGAGGACGGGCTGGTTCGGGCCGGGGTCGGAGACGGCGAGCCAGTGGTGGCCGTCGGCGGTCCAGTAGATGAGCTCGACGAGTTCGTCCTCGTCGGCGCGGGCGCCGTGGCGGATCGCATTGGTGACGAGCTCGGAGGTCAGGAGGCGCAGCTCGTACGAGAGTTGGGGTGGGGTGCGGAGGGGGAGCGCGGCAGCGAGCGCGCGCCGGGCCTGGGGCACGGACGCCAGGTCGGCCGGGAAGCGCCAGTGCGTGGGGATGGCGGGGATGAAGGGGAGGGGACGCGCGGTGGCGGCGGCCGGGAGCGGGATAACAGACATGGCTGACTCCTCGCGGGTGTGCGGTGGTTGAGCGATGGTGAAGCGGCCGCGCCGGTGGCTTGCCTCCCTGGGCGCGAGCATGCCTGTTCCAGGGATGGTGGGCATGCTCGCGCGGTGCACTTCCGGTCATAGCCGTATGTGACTTGCGTGCTACTTGAAGCTAGCGCGAGGAGTGGCAAAGTGCCACTGGATCGCCAGTAATTGCCACGAACGAGTTGGATCCAGGTGGCAGAGCGCGGCAGACTGACCTCGACTCAGCCTGAGAGGACCGCATGCCCACCCGACCTGTTCCTACTGAGCGTCAGAAGCGTCTCGGTGCCGAGCTGCGAAAGCTCCGCATCGCTGCGGGCGTGAGCACTGAGTACGCGGCGGGGCTACTCGGCCTGGATCGCACGAAGATCTCCAACATGGAGTCAGGCGTCAGGGTGATCAGCCCTGAGCGCGTGCGGACGTTGGCCAGTAACTACGCCTGCGCTGACCCTGCCTATGTCGAAGCACTCGTCGCCCTGGCGGACCACCGTAACCGAGGGTGGTGGGAGGAGTATCGGGGCACGTTGCCATCAGGCATGCTCGACATCGCCGAGCTCGAATGGCATGCGGTGCGTTTGCAGACGGTGCAGACCGTTCATGTGCCAGGTCTCCTGCACACTGAGGACTATGCTCGGGCCATCTTCGCTTCGGTGCTACCACCGCTGTCGCGGCTGGAGGTCGAGTTGCGAGTGGAGCTCCGTATGGCACGCCAACGTGTCCTCCGGCGACCGGATCCGCTCTCGTATGTGGGATACGTGCACGAGGCTGCGCTGCGGATGCAGTTCGGCGGGCGTCAGGTGATGAAGTCCCAGCTTGAGCATCTATGCAGCGAATCGGAGCGGGAGAGCGTCAGTCTCCGCGTCCTGCCGGTCGAGTGCGGTTCGTTCCCCGGAGCGGGCCATGCCCTGCTCTACGCGGAGGGCTCTGTGCCTCGGCTGGACACAGTGCAGCTTGATTCGGCGCACGGGCCGGAGTTCATGGATGCCGAAGCCCAACTTGCCAAGTACCGTGCACACCTGGAGTGGATGGCTCTGGCGGCCCTGCCGGCCGAGCGGTCGCGGGATTTCATACACGATATTGCTCAGAAACTTTAGGGGAAACAATGTCTGACATTACTTGGGAAGAGCCGTTCTGCGGTGAGGGCAACAACTGCTTCCGTCTCGGCACCGATGCTGACGGCAACGGCTACGTCGCCGTGGTCGGCCAGGAGGACAGCCCCATCACCGACTCCCTCTCCGCCCTCCGCACCCTCATCCTGGACATCAAGGCGGGCAAGGCCGACCATCTCCTGTAGCGAGTAGGGGCAGCGCGTCCGCGCTGCCCCACACGCCATCCTTGGGAGACCCGATGCCTGAGATCACTTGGGAAGACCCGTTCTGCCAGGACTGCAGCAACTGCTTCCGCCTCGGCACCGACGCCGACGGCAACGGCTACATCGCCGTGGCCGGCCAGGAGGATCACCCCCTCACCGACTCCCTCTCGGCCCTGCGCGCCCTCATCCTCGACATCAAGGCGGGCAAGGCCGACCATCTCCTCTAGCTCCTCCAGCGATCCTCAGGAGCACGAGGTGAACGTCGGGCTGGTGTTCGCGACATAGATCGTGGCGCCGCCGCTGGGGTCGTCCGCGAGCGGCACGGTGATGGTGTCGTCGGCCGTCCACGGGATGCCGCGCGCGTCGAAGGTCCAGGTGCCGGTCACCTTCTTCGCCAGCTCCGACAGCGTCACCCACCCGTACTGCTGCTGCGGCACGGTCACGGTGACGCTGTTGTTGACCGTGGTCGAGCCGTTCCAGATGTGACTGGCGGTCAGGTCCTCCTTGATCATGCCCTGCAGCACGCCCACCTTGGCCGGGGTCCCCGCAGTGAGCTGCGTCCCCATGTCGACCCCGATGGTGTTGGACCAGCCGCTCATCTGCTGGACGCCGAAGACCTGCGCGACCGTGCTGCTCGTGTTGTTGAACCAGACCGAGGAGACGCACTGCTTCGGCAGCGGAGCCGCCGCCGCCTCGCTCTTCTCCGCCCAGGAGCAGCTGGACGGGTCCTGCTGGCACTGCTTGGCGCCGTGGTCGACGGCCAGGTTCAACGCCGCCTCCGGCGCACCCGTCGACCACTCCTGGTTGGCCGTGCCGTTGCAGGCGTACTGGTCGGTCCAGGCATCGTCGTACTGGGCGCCGAGCAGCAGGTCGAGGCAGGTGTTGTCGCCCTGGTGGCGGATCATGAAGGCGTCGGTCGCCCCGGCGACCGGCTGGAAGTACCAGTTCTGGCTGGCCTGGCCCCCGCAGCTCTGCTGGCGCAGCGCCGGCACCAGGACGGCGAGGTCGATGCACTTGCCGGTGTCGTTGTTCACGATGCTGAAGGACGAGTCCGACGGGTTGACGTTCAGGTGCCAGGACTCGTGGTAGCCGGGCGCCGAGTTGGTGACGATGTAGGCCCCGTCATCCATGTTCCCGTTCTGCACGTCGAGTTGGCGTCCGTTGCTCAGGGACTTGAACGACAGGCACTGGAGCTGGGCGGCGCAGCCGCTGTCCGCGTGGGCCTTGGCCGTCGAGAACGGGGAGGCCGTGATCCCCAGGGCGATGCAACAGGTGATCAGGATCGCCGCTATCGCTCGCAGGTAGGGCACCGAGTGGCTCGGGGCCGGGGTTGACGTCACAGGTCGCTTCCTCTCTGTTCTTCCGCTCGGCACTGGGCGTTCGGATGTCGACACTCTCAGTGCCGATGCGCCGAGTGCCAGAGCGGACCGCGGCGCACATGAGCCATGGGCCCATGTGCGCCATGTGCGCGGTACGCTTCCGCTGTCGACAGGCTCGACATGAACACGGCAAATGGGGGTGACGTGGACACTCTGTTCGATCCCGACTCCGACCACGGGCGGGTCTACCGCTCGCTCATCGGCCTGCCACGGGCGTCGCCCGGCGAGCTGGCGGCGCGGGCGGGCCTGAGCGAGGCCGCCGTCCGGGCGGCGCTGGAGGAACTCGCGGCCGACGACGCCGTGGTGACGGTCGACCCGCAGTCCCGGGCCTGGGACGCGCTGCCGCCCGCGCAGGTCGTCGGGGCGATGCTCGAACGCGACGCCGCCCGCCGGGCCAACCTGCGGCAGGCCGGCGCGGAGCTGGAACGGCTCTACCGCTTCGCCCGCAGGGACGCCGGCCACTACGGCGCGCTGGAGGTCGTCGAGGGCGCCGATCGCGTCCTGGCGGCCGTCCGGCAGCTCCAGCGGTCCGCCCGCCACGAGGTGCGGGTCATCGACATGCCGCCGTACTCCGGCACGCCCGACTACTACCCCGACCAGGAGGCGCTGCAGCGCGAGCGGATGGCCGCCGGGGTCGTCTACCGGGTCATCTACCACGGAACCGCGTTCGACGACCCGATCGCCGGCCCCAACCTGGCGCGCATGATCGAAGCCGGCGAGCAGGCCCGGACCTTGGACGATCCGCCCATGAAACTCGCCATCGGCGACCGCGAGTCGGCCGTCGTGACGCTCGACGCCGACGACCACTGCGGCGTGGTCGCGCTGGTGATCCGCCCCTCCAGCCTCTTCCGGGCCCTGTCGAACGTCTTCGACGGCCTGTGGCGGCTCGCCGTTCCCATGTCGACGGCGGGCATCGGCACCGGGATCGACGCCCGGGACCGGCAGATCCTCACCCTGATGGCCGGTGGCGCCACCGACGACGCCATCGCCAGACGGCTGGGACTGGGCCGCCGCACCGTCGTGCGCCGGGTCTCCGCCCTGCTGGCCAGGCTGGGCGCCACCACCCGCTTCCAGGCCGGCGTTCAGGCCGCTCGGCGCGGCTGGCTCTGAGCCGGCCGCCGGGGTGCGGCCGGGCCCTGGAAACCTGGTCAGGGTGTCACGCGACGGCTAGGCTGCAGCGTCCGTCGTGGTCATCGGTGCAGGTCAGAGGAGTGAGTGTGGGGACAGGGCTGGTCGACACCCGTGCGACCGGACCGGCCGGGGCAGCTGGAGTGGTGTTCGCGGGCGGGGACGTTTCCGCGATGCAGGCGGCGGTCAGTCAGCACTTCACCACCCACAGGTTGAGACTCCGGCCCGATCGTTCGGTCGGTCTCCGGGCCAGCTTCCGCTGCCTCAGCCAGGGTGCCGTGGCCATGTACGAGATCGGCTACGGCGTCGAGGTCGCGATCGAGCCGGGTGAGCTGCCCGACTTCTACGTCCAGGTCCCCCTGGCCGGGAGCGGCACCGTCGCGATCGACGGCAGACAGCTCCGCTCGCCCCTGAGCATGGCCGGTCCCGGGCAGCGGCTGTCGATGGCCTGGAGCGCGGACACGCTGGCCCGGGTGGTGATCATCCGCCGTGACGCGATCGAACAGGCGCTCGCCGCCCGCCTCGGTGAGGTGCCGTCCGGGCCGCCCCGTTTCGAGTCGGTGCTCGCCGACGACGGCGCCACCGGTGCGTGGCTGCGCGGCCTCTCGGGATTCGCGGACTGGGCCGAGGCCGGTCTGCTCGACCGGTCGCCGCTCGGGCAGGGCCACTTCGAGCAGGTGCTGGTCCACGGCCTGCTGGACGCCCAGCCGCATTCGTTCTCCGAGGCGCTCGCCGACCGCGGCGTCGGCATCCTGCCGAGCGCGCTGCGCCGCGCCACGGCCTACTGCGCCGAGCACGCCCACGAGCCGATCGCGGTGGCGGACATGGCACAGGCCGCCCGGGTCAGCCCGCAGAGCCTGCGCGCGGGCTTCCGCACCCACCTGCAGACCACCCCCCTCGCCCATCTCCGCCGGGTCCGCCTCGATCTGGCCCACCGTGACCTGCTGGCGATCGCCGACGGACGCGACACCGGGACGGTGACGGACGTGGCGCTCCGCTGGGGCTTCACCCACCTGGGGCGGTTCTCCCAGACCTATCGCCACTGCTACGGAGTGACGCCCTCCCAGACGCTCCGCCGCTCGGCCTGACCATCTGCCGCTGATCCCAGGCTAGTTGGCGGACCCAGGGGTCCCCACAGCGGCGGCTGCGGCGAGGAGCCCGGCGAGGGCGCTCGTGGGACCGGACGTCTTCCGTGTGCTGCGCATGTGACTGTTCCTCGGGTGTTGGTGCTGAGGACGGCGGCGCCCGCGGTACGGACGCGAGCCTCGCCAAGGATCACCAATCGTGCGGGGGCGGGGCTATCCGAAAACGTCCGGAGATCCACAGCGGGAACGGATAGCGGATCCCGCCTCGGTGCGGCAGGGCGCCTGAGGGAGGCCACCGCGGCCCGATCGGACAGCACCCCGAGTCCACAACTCTTGACAACTGCTCATGTTCCTGACAGCACTGACACTGCACCACTCCCACGATCGGCACCACCCCCCGAAGGGAGCGATCAGCACATGACCAAGCCTGAGAGCACGGGACACGACTACGACGTCGTCATCAGCGGAGCCAGCCTCGCCGGCAGTGCCGCGGCGATCCTGCTCGCTCGACGCGGCGTCCGCGTCGCCTTGCTGGAACGCCGCTCGGACCCCGAAGCGTACAAGGTGCTCTGCACCCACTCCCTCACGGCCAACGCCTACCCGGTGCTGGACGAACTCGGCCTCATACCCGCTCTTGAGGAGGCGGGAGCTGTCCGCAACGAGTCCCGCCTGTACACCCGTTGGGGATGGATCGAGCCGAGGGCAGCGCCGGCGGGCCCCGAGCTGCCGTACGCCTACAACATCCGGCGCAGCGTCCTCGACCCGTTGATCAGGTCCCGCGCGGCGCAGACCCCTGGCGTCGATCTGCTCCTCGGCCACCAGGTGACCGGGCTGGTCCGGGAAGCCGGACGAACCTCGGGGGTGCGCGCCTCGACGCCACAGGGCGAGCGTGAGATCCGGGCCCGCCTGGTGGTCGGCGCCGACGGCAAGGACTCGGCCGTGGCGAAGTTCGCCGGGGTGTCCGCCCGGCAGTACGAGAACGCGCGGTTCGGCTATCTCGCGCACTTCCGCAATCTTCCGCTGCACGGCGGAATCGGCAGCGTCTGGTTCCTCGAACCCGACATGGCGTACGCGTTTCCCAACGACGACGGGGTGACGGTCGTCGCGGTGCTGCCGGACAAGAAGTGGCTGCCGGCCTTCCGGGAGGACCTGGAGGGCAGCTTCTTCGCCTACGTCCGCGCCCTGCCCGAGGCACCGCCCATCGACTCCGCCGAACGCGTCACGAAGTTCATCGGCACCGTCAACTACCCGCTCCACAGCCGCAAGCCGACCGCACCGGGCGTCGCGCTCATCGGCGACGCGGCCCTGACCGCCGACCCCCTGTGGGGCGTGGGATGCGGGTGGGCCCTGCAGTCCGCGCAATGGCTGGCCGAGGCGATCGGCTCGGCCGCGACCGGTCAAGGTGACCTCGACAGGTCGCTCGCGGCGTACGGACGCCGACACCGGCGCCGGTTGCGCGGCCACCAGTACCTGGCCGCCGACTTCGCCAAGTCCCGCCCGTTCAACCCCGGGGAGCGGCTGATGTTTTCGGCGGCAGCGCGCGATGAATCGATGGCGCGGCACACGTATCTGTTCGCATCCCGCCTGATCGGCCCGCTGCGCTTCTTGAACCCCGTGGCACTGGCCAAGGCCTCGGCCGTCAACATCAAGCACCGCGGGGCGGCTGGGTCACCCGGTGGAGGTCAGTGGCGCGGCGGTGCCTGAGGCTCCCCGTCCCCACCCCCGCGGTGGGCCGCCAGTCCCTCCTCGATCGCGCGGGCCAGCTCCTCCTGTCCCGCGTACCGGGCCTTCTGGCCGGTCTCCGCCCAGGAACCGTCCGTCCGCACCACCAGCACCGGCTGCCGGGCGAGCGTCTGCCCGTCGCCCGCCGGGGGCAGCAGGACGACCCTCAGCTCGGCCGCCCGCATGGTGTCCCCGACGCGACCCGGCGGCACCTCCAGGCACAGGTGGTAGTCGCTCGACCCGTTGCCCGGGAGGTCGATCGGGTACTCGAACGTCCCCGGGCCCACCGGCTCGCCGCGTGCGGTCAGGTCCTCCAGGACCGGTGACACCTGCTTGAGGAACCGCAGCCGAACGACCGCCGGCATCCTGATCCGCAGTGCGAGGTTGCGTGCGAAGGCCTGCCGGGTGCTGTCGATGATCGACGCCAACTCGCGGGCGAGGACGCCCTCTGGCGCCGCCGGCTCGGCCACGATGCCCAGCGTCCCGCTCAGCGCGCTGGTGACCGACCTGAGCTGTCCCACCGACCAGTTGCTGCCGATCCCGCGCGCGTGGCAGGCGAAGCGCCCGGCCGAGGAGGTGAGCGCCGCCGCCAGCTCCTGCGGCCGCTCCGCCGCCGCGTCCACATCCGTCAGCAGGATCGCTGTGCGCACCGTGTCGGCGTGGGCGGCGAACAGCCGATCGGCGAGCCGGAGCCAACGCCCGAAGGCCGCCGCCGCCATCGGCTCCAACCGCTCCAGCGCGGCGCGCGCCTCGGCCTTCGTCGCGGCGGTCGCCCGGACCAGGCGCATGCTGTCCGGATACAGCATCCGGGCGTACTGCGAGCCGGCCACCACCGCGAAGGCGACGCCCTCGTCCAGGCCCTCGATCGCCTCGGCGACGCTGCGCCTGACGGCCCGGAAATCGGCCTCGGGCAGGGCACTTGAGAGCCCGAGCAGCAGGACGAGCGAGCGCGGCGCCGCGCTCGCCGGGTCCGGCGCATCCGCGTCCGTCCCGCGCACTGTCAGGATGGCGTTGGCCTCCACGGCCTCCGGCAGCAGGTACTCGTTCTGGAACACCTCCAGCTCGATCCCCGAGCCAACCGGCACCTCCGGGAGAGCAGGGGCGACCGGGAGAGCCGCGAGGGCCGCACCGCCGCCCCCCGGCTGTCCCACCCGCCTGAGCTGCTCCGCGACCGCCCCCGCGTCCCTGGGCCGCGCCGCCGGGTCCTTGCTGAGCAGCGCCGAGACGATCCGCTGGAGCGCGTCCGGCACCCCCGCCCGGCGCTCGGACAACAGCGGTGGCGGCGTCTGGAGGTGGGCCACCAGCACCGCCGGGTAGCTCCCGAGCGAGCTGAACGGCGGTTGCCCGGTGAGCAGCGCGAACAGCACGCAGCCCAGCGCGTAGAGGTCCGCCCGTCCGTCGACCCGCCGCCCCTCGCACTGTTCCGGGGCCATGTAGGCGGGGGTGCCGATCAGGTTGCCGGTCCGGGTGAGGTCGGAGTCGGCCCGGATGTACCCCGCGATTCCGAAGTCGCAGACCTTGACCCGGCCGCCCTCGACCAGCATGAGGTTGGCGGGCTTGATGTCCCGGTGGACGATGTCCTTCCGGTGCGCGTACGCCAGCGCGTCGGCGACCTGGGCGGCCAGGTCCACCGCCTGCTCGACGGGCATCGGGGACGTCTGCTCCTTGAGCAGCGCGCCCAGGTCCCGCCCGTCGAGCAGTTCCATCACCAGGTAGAGCTGCCCGTCGTGGGCGCCGATGGCGAAGACCTGGGTGATGCCCGGATGCTGGAACCGTGCGGTGACCTTCGCCTCGCGGCGGAACCGCTCCAGGAGTTCGTCGTCGACGCCCACCTGTCGGGAGAGGAACTTGATCGCGACCGGGCGGTCGAGTTCGGGGTCATGGGCTCGCCAGACCTCGCCCATCCCGCCCAGCCCGAGCCGCTGCTCCAGCCGGTACCGGCCGTCGACGGACATCCCAGCAGACATCCCGGCAGCGTACCGTGGCCTGCCTGCGTCAGGCCCGGGACGTGGGTCGTCACTGCGCGGGGCGCACGCCGACCTGGTCGACGTAGGCCTGCTGCAGCACCGACTCCTGGCTGATGACGGTGCCCTTCGGGCCGACCTGGGAGTCCGAGGTGGTCTCCCAGTTGAGCCCGAGGTAGTGCAGGCTGTCCTTGTCGAAGACCCACAGGTTCTGCGCCCCGCCGTCCACCACGCCCACGCCGATGCCGTGCCGGCCTGTGGCGTCCGTGACGTCGTCCACCAGCGTGACGCCCGGGATCTTCTGAGCCGCCTTGTAGATCGTGGCGGCGACCTGCGGCGGGGCGAAGTCCAGCATGCCGGTGAGGGCCTTGAAGGCCGCCTGGTTCGGCGGGTTCTTCTCGCCCTTGGTGGCGTCGTGGACGACCTTCAGCAGAGCGTCGGGGTCGGCGGGCAGGGCGCGCAGGAACTGCACGGTGGGGTTTTCGACCGAACCGGCGTCCGGGCGCAGGGGACTGCTGCTGTTCGCACCGTCACCCGTGGAGATCAGCCCGGTCCTGCTGCCGTCGACCGATTCCCAGATCTCCTGGGTGTGCGGCTGCGCGTACTGGTACGTGTTCCCGCCGTCCGGCATCGCCTGGAACCCGAGCGAGCCGATCACCCGCTTGACGTAGACGAAGTCGCCGCCGTTGGTGGCCGGCATGGCGGCGGCGACCGTGGCAACCTGGTCGAGCGCCTGCACGGCGTTGGCGGGCACCGCCCGGACCGCGCCCGGGGTGCCCTGCGACGCGCTCGGCCCTGCGGTCCCGGTGCTCGCCTTGGCGTTGTCGGGCCCCGGGCCGCCGCCGGTGGGCAGTACCAGGGCCAGCGCCAGGCCGCCCGCGAGGACCGGCAGCGCCGCCCAGCCGAGTCGGCGGACCGGCGCCCCTGTCGTGCTGACAGTCTCGTTGGTCCCGTTGGTCTCGTTGGTCTCGCGCATCAGGTACTCCCTCAACTGCTGTCGGCGGCCGGTGGAGAGCACGGGGGTCGACGGGGTGGGAAACCGGTTCCGCAGCTCCGTCAGATCATCGTTCTGGTTCATCAGGCGTTCTCCTGGATCGGCCGGACCGCGATTGCGCGGCCACCTCGTACCTGTCCGCCCAAGGGCTGGGGTTCCCGACGCATTTCCTCATCTGCCAATCCACGCAGTCGAGTTCGCGCTCTGGACAGCCGCGAGCGAACGGTGCCGACCGGGATGCCCAGCGCCTCGGCAGCCTCCGCGTAGCCCAGTCCGGACCAGACGCAGAGGGTGAAGACCTCCCGTTCGGCGCGCCGCAGCCGAGCCAGTGCGCGGTGCGCGGCGGCCAGCCGGTCACCGTCGTCCAGTCGGCCGACCAGCTCGTCGGCGAAGTCCGGGACGTCCTCGCGGGCAGGCAGCCGGTTCAGCGCCGCCCGGTGCCGGCGGGCGGCTCGGGTGGTGTTGCGCAGCACGTTGGTGGCGATTCCGAACAGCCAGGGCCGCACACTCTCGCCCTCCTCGTGCAGCTTGGCGCGCAGCCGCCAGGCCTCCAGGAAGGTCAGCGAGACCACGTCCTCAGCCGCCGTCGAATCCCCCAGCACGCGGTTCGCGTAGCGATGGATCGCCTGTGCCTGTTCGTCGAAGAGCTCCCCGAAGGCGCTCTGGTCTCCGGCGCGCAGCCGTGATCGCAGTGTCAGTTCCACACCCCTGTCTGTCCGCTCAGCACTCCCGGTTCCCAGGAGAGACCATGTTCCCGACCGAGGAGCGGCGGGACCGCACCCGAAGGTACAGCCCCGCCTCGCCCTGCCCCGCCTCGCCCTGCCCGCCCCGCCTCGCCCTGACGAGGTCAGTGTCCGGCCCGGGCAGGCTGCCGCTACGTCAGGCCCAGGTCCTCTCCTCCAGCGAGCCGTTCGTGCCGGTCGCGAACAGGTCGATCATGTTGGGGCCGGGGGAGAGCGCTGCGGTGTTGCCGGCCAGTGCGCCGCCCTGGGACGCCCAGGCGCCCCAGCTGCCGTTGCTGTAGAGGCTGTTCCAGATCGCGCCGTCCTTGCCGCGGACGTAGACCTCGATCTCGCCGGAGTTCGGCTGCCACAGGGAGGCCGCCGGCGAGCTGCCGGGTGCGATGCCGGCGGGCAGGGCCGGCAGGTCCGGCGACCAGCTGGTCCAGCCGGCGGCCGGGGTCCAGTACTTGTGCCAGATGTTGTTGTTGGTGCCGAGGCCGAAGAGATCGATGCGGCCGTTGTCGGGGGAGGTCGCCGCCGGGTCGGAGATGATCTTCGCGCCGAGGCTCTCCCACTTGCTCCAGCCGTTGCTGTAGTCCAGGTGCCAGATCGCGTTGTCCTTGCCGCGCACGAACAGGTCGAGCCGGCCGGTGCCCCAGGAGGTCACGGTCGGCGTGGCGCCGGCGGCCAGCCCGGGCGGCGGGGCGGCGAAGTCGGTGGTCCAGTTGCCCCAGCCGCCCGGGTTGTTCCAGGAGCGGTGCCAGATGTTGCCGTCGGTGCCCACGCCGAACAGGTCGAGCCGGGAGGAGTCCCAGGAGACGGCGGCGGGGTTGGAGACGAAGCTTCCGCCCATCGACTCCCAGGGGTACCAGCCCGCGCCGGTGGTGTCGTACGGCTGGTGCCAGATGGCCCCGTCCTTGCCCCGGACGAACAGGTCGAGGCGCCTGGGGCCCCACGAGGAGACCACCGGGGAGGCTCCGGCGGCGATCCCCGGAGTCGGCGCGTTGTGCTGCTGCCAGTTGGACCAGGAGCCCGAACCCATGGCGCAGCCACCGGAGTTGTTGCTCCACAGCGGCTGCATGGCGAAGCTGTTGCCGGAGAGATTGGTGTTCCCGATGTTGACCCAGGCGCACTTGTCGGCGATCTCCGCGCCGGCGCTGTCCCGCCAGCCGTTGATCAGCGGGTCGGTGATGGTCTCGGCCATCTCGTGCCCCGCGACGATGCTGACGCCGTCCAGGGTGCCGGCGGCGCCGTTGGCGCTGCCCGCTCCGCAGGAGCCGGCCGCGTCCGGCATGTACGGCAGGTCGGTGTAGGTGATGCTGGGCAGCGCCGCGACCGCGCCGTGGTAGCCGCAGTAGCTGCTGCCGAAGCCCGCCGTCGAGTGGCCGGTCGGAGTCGCCACGATGATCTGGGTGTTCAGCGAGGTGCCGGCGCCGAAGTGCTGCGCGGCGCTGACCGCCTCGGCCTGGAGCTGCGCGTCGGTCGGCACGGCCGGGACGGGGGTCGGGTCCGACCAGGTGCCGGCCAGCATGTCGGGGGAGGAGGAAGCGCCGTACTGGTCGAGGGTGGCCAGCCAGGGCGAGGCGCCGACCGAGGAGTAGAACCGGTTGAGGTAGGGCTGCACGCCCGCCGGGTCCGAGGTCCAGCCCCAGTAGTCGACGTAGATCCGGGGTGCGGTCTGGACCGGGCCGTTGCCGCTGTTCACCAGCGGGCCGCCGCCGTTCGCCGTGGGCTCCGGTCCGGAGGGGTTGCCCGCGTCGTCCGTGGCCGCCAGGTGCGGGCGGACGGCGGCGGCCGGGGCAGCCGCCACCGGACCGGCGGACGGCGCCACGGGTGCCCCGGGCGCAGCGGGAGCCGCAGTTGCCGCGGTGGCCGACGGCACCAGGCCGAGGACCGGCAGCGCCGCTGCGAGAGCCATCGCCAGCGCCGTCGATGTTCTTGATATCACTGGTAGTTCACCATTCTTGCCACTGCCGACGGCAGCGGCCGGTTCGGACGAGGTGGAGGTACCGAGTGGAGCGAAGGACACCTTCCGGTGGCAGGACTGGGCTCCGGCCACCGGAAGGTGGTCCCGTAGCCTCTACGGCTGAGACCGCGCACCGGGCTCAACCGAATGGGGGACCTGCTGAGGCGGCATCAGGGGAGCGACGTGAGCTGAGATGGACGGAAACCATTGACTGGTCCAGACCAGTTCAATAGCCTCGTCCTGCCCCGCTTCGGTGGGCTCGTGCTCCGTTCCTTTCCCTCCCCCACGAAAGGCTCCACGGCATGACCATGACCATGACCCGACGCATCCGCACCGCGGCCGCCCTCGCGCTGGCCGTCGGCGCCGGTCTCGCGACCGCCGGTACCGCCACCGCCGCGACCGCCGCCCCGGCGGTCACCCCGCCCGGCTACACCCTGCACGCCACGTACTACTACCAGGACCAGTGCACCTACGCCGGCAACCAGGGTGTCGCCAACCACCAGTGGACGTCGTTCTACTGCACCTGGACGCCGTTCAACCCGCCGTTCACCGGCTCCGGCATCATGGGCGAGGCCGACCTCTACGTCAACTGACCTCAGGCACAGCCAAGTTCGCGGTCAGGCCGAGGGCCGTGGTTCAGCGGCCCTCGGCCAACTGCTCGGCCAGCGATCGGTGGAAGGCCGTCACCAGGGCCTGGGTCAGCATCGGTTCGATCTGCCCGGTCAGCTCGCGCATCCGGTCGACCTCGGCCTCGGCCGGCTCGCTCTCCCGGAACGGCTTCCACACCGTCTCCCGGAAGAGACGGTGCAACTCCCGTGCGGTGGCCTGGCTGTGCAGGCGGACCACCGCACGGGTCGCGACGATGGTCTCCAGCGGTATCGGCAGGTCCAACAGCCGCGCTCCCAGCGGCAGCAGCCCGGGCTCGACCCGGAACACCCCCGCCCGCTCGGTGCGTTGCAGCGCACCCATCGCCACCAGCCGGTCCAGGTCGTCCTCGGTCAGCTCCCGCCCCACGCGGCGGCAGAGCTGCCCGACCTCGGCCTCCTCGGTGCTCTCCGGCGTCCACGCGGCCACCAGGGCCCGGTGAATCGCCAGGTCCAGCGAGCCGATGTCCGGGGTGAGTTGGGCCAGGTACCGCTCGATCGCGGCGAGCGTCAGGCCCTGCCGCTGCAACTCCTCGATCAGCTCCAGCCGGTCCAGGTGCTCGGGCCCGTAGAACCCCACCCGCCGAGGCCCGAGTTCGGGCGGCGGCAGCAGCCCCCGCCCGCTGTAGAAGCGCACCGTCCGCACCGTGACCCCGGCCCGCGCGGCGAGTTCGTCCACGGTCAGACGAAGGGGCACAGTGGCAGGCATCGGGGCTCCCGGTTCGACAGTCCTGCTGTGACAGTAGCAGTGCGGCAGTGCCCGGAAGCGGCGAACGGGCGCCGGCCCCGCCCGAAGGGGCAGGGCCGGCGCCCGTTCAGCGACGGCGGCTCAGAGGTTCGGGTGGTGGCGGCGGGCGACCTCGGGGTGGGCGCGCAGGTAGCCCTTCAGCTCGTTGCGGCCGAACTCGGCGTAGAGCGGGTTGGCCGGGTCCGTGGTGGCGCCGGGGGCGTGGTGCGCGTGCGGGAAGTCCAGCGGTTCGATGTGGGCGTCCAGGCGCGGGTTGTAGAAGAACGGCACCGAGTAGCGCTCCCGGCCGCCGGGCGGGCTGACCACCCGGTGGTTGGTGGCCTTCAGGTAGCCGTCGGTGGCCACCTCCAGCAACTCGCCGAGGTTGACCACGAAGGCGCCGGGCATCGGCGGCACGTCCAGGAAGGCGCCGTCGGGCATCTCCACCTGGAGGCCGGCCACGCCGTCGGTCAGCAGCAGGGTGAGGAAGCCGTAGTCCTTGTGCGCGCCGACCCCCTGCCCGGTGCCGTTGGGGGCGCTGCCGGGGTAGCGGACCAGCTTGAGGCGCAGGTGCGGCCGGTTGGCGAAGGCGGGGTCGTAGAACTCGGCCTTGGCGCCGATCGCGGTCAGCAGCTCGTGCAGCAGCAGCCGGGCGACCCCGCTCAGCCGCTCGATCCAGGCGAGCGAGGCGGTGCGCAGCTCGGGCAGCGCGTCCGGCCACTGGTTGGGGCCCTCCAGCCACCAGTAGTCCGGCTCGCCGGGGCCGGGGCGGTGCTCGGTCAGCTCGTTGCCGATGTCGAGCTGGTCGCGCCAGTCGCTGCGGCCGCCGGTGCGTTCGTCGCCGATCCGGGTGTAACCGCGGAAGTGCGGGGAGTTGAGGTTGCTGATCGCCAGCCGCTCGGCCTCGGGGAGGGCGAAGAAGGCGTGCATGGCGTCGGTCAGCTCGGCGGTCTCGCGCTCGGTGACGCCGTGGCCGACCAGGTGGAAGAAGCCGACCTCGGTGGCCGCGTGGAGGAGGTCCGCGTGGAGCGCGGCCCGCTGCTCCGGGGTGCCCGAGGCGGCCGAGAGGTCGATCACCGGGAGACCGGCGGCGGGGGCACCGGCGGGGACGGTGGCGGCGGGGGTGGGGGATATGGAGCTGGAGCTGTGCTGCTGCGACATGAGGGTGACATCCGCTGGTTCGGCCCGGCGGTCCCGGCGGTGGCCGGGTGGATCGGGGAGGCGGCGGATGATGGCGCCACGCCCCCGGTGCCGGGGTCCTGGAGGTGAGGGAGATCGGGGGTCAGCGGTGGCCGCGACAGGACATGCTCGTGACGCGGAGCAGGTCCACGTGGCGACGCCTGACGAGAATGAGCACGTCCACCAGGGTAGATGGCTCAGGGGGGCGAGCGGGGTGTGACCTGCATGACAGGCGATTATGAGGGCGCATGCCGAAGCCCGTCGAGAGTCAGACCGGCCAAACTGACCGGCCGCAGTGACCGGCCGGAGTGACCAGCCAAAGTGACCGGCCGCAGTGACCGGACACAACGCCAACCCGGTGCCGGCGGCCCACCACCGGCCGCCGGCACCGGGCCGCTGCGCCTCAGGACTGCTCGGCCGCGATCTTCGCGTGCACCTCGGCCATGTCCAGCTTCTTCGCCTGCTGGATCACGTCCTCCAGCGCGGCCGGGGGCAGCGCGCCGGGCTGGGCGAAGATCATCACGTTCTCGCGGATGATCGCCAGGGTGGGGATCGAGGTGATGCCGAACGCGCCGGCCAGCTCCTGCTGCGCCTCGGTGTCCACCTTGCCGAAGACCAGGTCGGGGTGGTTCTGCGCGGCCTTGTCGTAGACAGGCGCGAAGCTGCGGCAGGGACCGCACCAGGCCGCCCAGAAGTCGATCAGCACGAAGGAATCCGCGGTGACGACCTCGTCGAAGTTGTCCTTGGTGAGTTCCACGGTAGTCATGCTGCGGGCAACCACCTTCGCTCCATGCCTATTCCGAGTCCCGGTAGGTCTCCAGCAGCCGCAGCCAGATCTCGCTGACCGTGGGGTACGAGGGCACCGCGTGCCAGAGCCGGTCGATCGGCACCTGGCCGACCACCGCGACGGTCGCCGCGTGCAGCAGCTCGCCCACCCCGGGACCGACGAAGGTGACGCCCAGCAGCACCTCGCGCTCCAGGTCGACCACCATCCGGGCCCGCCCCTGGTAGTCGTCGGCCGCCAGGGATGCGCCGGCCACCCGGCCCAGCTCGTAGTCGACCACCCGCACCCGGTGCCCGGCCCGCTCGGCCTGCTCGGCACTCAGGCCCACGGCCGCCACCTCCGGCTCGGTGAACACCACCTGCGGCACCGCGGTCAGGTCGGCGGTGGCCGCGTGCGCGCCCCAGGCGCCCAGCTCCAGCGGGCGCCCCAGCGCGCGGGCGGCGATCGCGGCGCCCGCGATCCGCGCCTGGTACTTGCCCTGGTGGGTGAGGAGGGCGCGGTGGTTGACGTCACCGGCCGCGTACAGCCAGTCGCCGGCCACCCCGCGCACCGCGCAGCTGTCGTCCACCGTCAGCCAGCCGCCGTCGACCAGCCCCACGCTCGCCAGGCCGAGGCCCTCGGTGCGCGGGGCCCGGCCGGTGGCGAGCAGCAGCTCCTCGGCGACGAGCGAGCCGCCGTCGTCGAGCGTGACGGTGACCTGCGCGCCGTCCCGCCGCACGGCCGTCGGCTGCACACCGGTGCGCACCACCACGCCCGCCGCGCGCAGCCCGGCCGCGACCAGCTCGCCGGCGAACGGCTCCAGGCGCGGCAGCAGTCGCGCACCGCGCACCAGCAGGGTGACCTGGGCGCCCAGCGCCTGCCAGGCCGTGGCCATCTCCACGCCGACCACGCCGCCGCCCACCACCACCAGTCGCGCGGGCACGGCCTGGGCGCTGACGGCCTCCCGGCTGGTCCACGGCCGGGCCCCGGCCAGCCCCGGCAGGTCGGCGGGCAGCACCGCGCGGCTGCCGGTGCACAGCGCCACCGCGTGCCGGGCGGTGAGCAGCCGCTCGCCGCCCTCGGGGGTGCGCACCAGCACCCGGCGCGGGCCGTCCAGGCGGCCCTCGCCGCGCACCAGCTCGGCGCCGATGCCGGTCACCCAGGCGACCTGGCCGTCGTCCTTCCAGTGGGAGGCGAAGGAGTCGCGGCGGGCCAGCACGGCGGCCACGTCCAGCTGCCCGGTGGCCGCCTCGCGCGAGCCGGCCACCGCGCGGGCGGCGCTCAGCGCGGCGGGCGGGCGCAGCAGCGCCTTGCTGGGCATGCACGCCCAGTACGAGCACTCGCCGCCGACCAGCTCGCTCTCCACCACGGCGGTGCTCAGCCCGGCGGCCGTGGTCCGGTCCGCCAGGTTCTCGCCGGTCGGCCCGGCGCCCACCACGATCACGTCATACTCGCTGGCCTCGGTGGTCATCTGCACACACTCCCTCGCGGACGGGTGACGTTCCGTCAGTCATCCTCGGGCACCGGAGGCCGGAAATGGGCACCGGAAGCCGGAAAGGGGTGCGCCGCGACCCGTTCAGACCGCCTGGCGGCGCTGCAGGATCCCGAGGGCGGCCCAGCCCGGCAGCACCGGCAGCACCACGGTGATCAGCCGGAACAGCACCACGGCCGCCGCCGCCCGGGTGCCGTCCAGTCCGCTGGTGGCCGTCAGCAGCGTCGCGGTGGCGAACTCCACGCCGCCCACGCCGGCCGGGGTCGGCGCGGTGGAGCCCAGCGCGTTGCCGAGCAGGAAGGCCACCGCCACGGTGGCGAACCGCGCGTCGCCGCCCGTCGCCCGCACGCAGGAGTAGAGGCAGGCGGCCAGTGTCATCGAGACCAGCAGCTGCCCCAGCACCCCGACGGCCAGGTGGCGCGGGTGGCGGGCCAGGTCGCGCAGCCGGGTCAGCGACCCCTCGGTCAGCGGGCGCAGCCGCCCCAGCGCCCAGCGCCGCCAGTGCGGCACGGCCAGCAGGACCAGGACGACGGTCAGCAGGACCCCCGCGCCGCCGAGCACCGCCAGCTCGCCGTCGCCGTCCGACTCCTGGTCGGGGTGGAACCCGGTGAGCCAGAGGAAGAAGGCGAGCTGGAGCAGGTGCAGCAGCAGGCCGATCAGCTGCCCGGCCCCCACGCTGGAGGCCGCCGGGCCCGGTGCCACCCCGGCGCGCAGCAGCAGCCGGGTGTTGAGCGCCATGCCGCCCAGGCCGCTGGGCGCCACCAGCTTCACGAAGGAGCCGGCCAGCTGGGCCAGGCCCGCCCGGGCGAAGCCGATCCGCTCGGGCACGAAGCCGAGGAACCCCAGGGTGGCCGCCGGATAGCTGGCCACCATCGCGAGCACGCCCAGCAGCGCCCAGCCCGGGTCGGCGCTCAGCACCGCGCCGACCGGATCGACCCTGCTCTTCGAGGCCGCGAACTCGAAGTAGAGGAGCAGCGCGAAGACCAGCGCCCCCGCCACCATGATCACTGTGCGCGGCCGGAGCCACCTCGACCTGAGCCAGGCCGGCCGGTCCGCTCCCCGCGTGCGCGATATCCCCGTTGTCACCGGGGCATGCTCGCACGGCGACCCTGGGTGGTGCCGGGGTTTCCCCGGCCCTTCCCGGCCCATGGCGGCTTCGACACAAGGGGACGGGTGGGTTCCCCGTGCCGGAAGGGACAGGTGATCAAGAGTTCCGCCGGATTCTGCGGTTTTTCTCACCCCGAGGCCCCGTTCGCACCCTCGTCGCGGTCGACCGTCGCATGACATACTCCGGAACCGTGACCACCTGCCGCCTGACCCGGACGCTGCGCGCGCTGCTCTTCGCCGCGCTGGCCGTTCCGCTGGCCGCGGCCGGCCAGGTGGTGGTGACCGGGCGGCCGTTGCCGCTGACCGTGGTCGTCGCCGCCGGTGTGGTGGTCTTCGCGGTGGCCGCGGTGCTGGCCGGGGCCGATCGCGGCTTCTTCCAGATCGCCGCAGTGATGCTGCCGGTCGAGCTGATGCTCAACACCACCTTCAACCTGGGCCAGGACACCTGTGGCTCACCGAGGGCCGCCCAACACGTGGGCGGCGGCCACGGCCTGGACCTGATGGTCTGCGGCGGCGGCTCGGTGGGCGGCGGCGGGGGAGCACTGTCGCTCGCCCCGACCGTGCTGGAACTGGTGCTGCTGACCGTGCAGGCGGTGGTCACCATGGTCGCCGCGCTCTGCCTGCGACTGGCCGACGCCGCCCTGGTGCGGCTGCCCGAACTGCTCGGCGCGCTGGCCCGGCTGGCGCCGGACGCGCTGCGCGCCCTGCTGCTGCTCGCCCCCGTCCCGGCCCGGCCCGCCCCCGGATCACCGCTGCCCGAGCCCCGCCCGGAGCACGCGCCCACCGAGGACCTGCCGCTCGCCACGTCCCGTCACCGCGGACCGCCGGCGTCCTTCGCACTCGCCTGCTGAGCCCGTCCTCCCGCCTCGCGGGGGCCGTCGGCCAGTGGTGTGTGCGCCGTCGACGCCCACTCCCCGCTTCAAGCGTCCCCGAGAGCCGTATGCCCGGGTGACGCGGACAGGACCTCCCCATGAGCAGCAAGTCGAACGGTAAGCAGAGCAACGACCAGAAGAGCGCCGCGCGCCGCGAGCGGCTGGCCGAGGCGCGGGCGCGCGAGCTGCGCGCCGAGAAGATCCGGCGCCGGATCGTCATCGGCGCCTCGATGGCCGTGGTGATCGCGCTGGCCGGCGGGGTGGCGATCGCCGTCAACAGCGGCAGTGGCCACGGCACCTCCGCCTCCTCCGGCAGCAGCGCCCCGCTGGTGGTGCCCGCCAACACCAGCGGCACGGACGGGACCGTGGTGACCTACGGCAAGGCCGACGCCGCGCACACCCTGGACGTCTACGAGGACTTCCGCTGCCCGATCTGCAAGAAGTTCGAGACCTCCGACGGCCCGACCGTGCAGCAGCTGGCCGACAGCGGCACGTACAAGATCCAGTACCACATGGCCGCTTTCCTGGACAACAACCTCGGCGGCAAGGGCTCGATCACCGCGCTGGCGGCGGCCGGTGCGGCGCTGAACCAGAGCGTGGACGACTTCAAGAAGTTCCACGACGAGCTCTACGCGAACCAGCCCAGCGAGGAGACCGACGGCTACGGCAGCGTCAACACGATCCTCGATGTCGCGGCCAAGGTGCCGGGCCTGAAGACCGACGCCTTCGTCAAGGCGGTCCAGGACGGCACCTACCTGCCGTGGGCGCAGAAGGTGGCCGACGCCTTCAACAGCAGCGGTGTCCAGGGGACCCCGACCATGAAGCTGGACGGCAAGGCGCTCACGCTCTTCGACAACGCGGGCAACCCGATCAGCGCCGACCAGTACACCACGCTCATCCAGCAGGGCACAGGTACCAAGTGACCACCGCCGCCGAGGAGAGAGGGCCAGTGGCCGAGTACCGGCCCGGACGCGCGTTCACCTGGCTGCTGGCGATCGCCGGCGCGCTGGGACTGTACGGATCGTCGGTGCTCACGATCGACAAGATCCGGCTGCTGGAGAACCCGAACTACGTACCCAGCTGCAACATCAACCCGATCATCAGCTGTGGTTCGGTGATGCGCACCCACCAGGCGGCGATCTTCGGGTTCCCCAACTCGCTGTTGGGGCTGGTGGGTTTCGGCGTGGTGCTGACCATCGCCGCCGCCGTGCTGGCGGGGGCCCGGTTCCGGCCGTGGTTCTGGCTCGGCCTGCAGTTCGTGTCGCTGCTGGCCGTGGTGCTGATCACCTGGCTGATGACCCAGACGCTCTACGTGATCGGCGCGCTCTGCCCGTACTGCATGGTGGTCTGGGTGGTGACCATCGCGATCTTCTGGTACACCACACTCTTCAACCTGCGCAGCGGAGTCATCCCGGTCGGTGACCGGATGAAGCCGGTGGTACGGGAGTTGCACCGGTACCACTGGGTGGTTCCGGTGCTCTGGTACGCCGTGATCGCACTGCTGATCCTGAACAGGTTCTGGTACTACTGGAAGACCCTCATCTGAGGCGGGAATTGCGGGCGGCCCCGTCACGGGGCCGCCCGGGTTCTGCCACAGGCGTGTATCAACGCGGATAGCGGACAGGCGTGTCGGGCACAGTGAGCGTGTCAACCCAGTTGACCCCGACTGACTCGGCGAAGGAGCACCACGATGTCCCGCAGGCTTGCTCGGACCTCTCTCGCCGCCGCAACTCTGGTGGCCGCGGCGGCAACTCTCACCCTGGCCGGCTGTTCGTCGTCCGCCACCTCCGCCAACCCGCCCGCCGGGACCACGGCCGGGACCACCGCCGGCGGCACCGCCTCCTCGAGCGGGAGCGGCAGCGGCAGCGGTGGCGCGTCCGGGAGTTCGGCGCCCGTCACGTCGGCGCCCGTCACCTCCGCGCCGGGCACGTCCGCGCCGGGTGCCTCCTCAGGCGGAGCAGCAACCTCCGGTGGCGGCACGAGCACCACCGGCGGGCCCACCGCCACCTCCCCGGGGACCACCACCGCCTCGCTCGGCTCGCCCGGCCCGGCCGGCCCCGGCGGCTGCACCAGCTCCGAACTGACCGTGGCGCAGAGCGATCCGGGCGTGGGAGCGGGCCAGTACTACGCGAACCTGGTCTTCACCAACACCTCCGGCCACAGCTGCACGCTGACCGGCTTCCCCGGGGTCTCCTACGTGGCCGCCGACGGCCAGCAGTCCGGCAACCCCGCGACCCGCACCGGCGATTCGTACCGCACCGTGACGCTGGCCCCGCACGGCACCGCGAAGGCCACCCTGCACGACGCCAACGGCATGGCCGGCTACGACCCGGGCCAGTGCCAGCTCACCAGCGTCAAGGGCCTGCGGATCTACCCGCCCGGCGAGAAGGCGGCGCTCTTCCTGCCCTGGGACACCCAGCACTGCGCCGGTGCGAGCATCCACTCGCTGACCATCGGGCCGCTCACCACCTGAGCCGCGAGCCACCGGCCCGGGACGGGCCCGGTATCCGGCTCCGTATCCGGCGGTGCGGCTGGGCGCCGTTCCGCCGGGGGCGGACCTGGGCGAGCACCAGGGCGGCCACGATCACCAGGGCGCCCAGGAGTTGGGCGATGGTCAGGCTCTGCCCGAGGGCCAGCCAGCCCACCAGGGTGGCGACCAGCGGGGAGAGCAGCACCAGGAAGGCCACCTGGGTCGGGGCCAGCGAGCGGATGCCGCGGAACCACAGCGCATAGGTGAACGCGCCGCCCACCAGCGTCAGATAGCCGTAGCCGACCAGGTTGCGGCCGGTGAGCCCGTCCGGCGGCAGGCCCTCGGTGAGCAGCGCGAGCGGCACCAGGAGCAGCCCGCCCGCGATCAGTTGCCACCCGACGCCGGCCAGCGGTGCGGGGGAGGACCAGCGCTTGCTCAGCACCACGCCGGTGGCCATCGCCACCGTGTTGCCGAGCGCTGCCAGCAGCCCCCAGCCGTCCAACTGCGCGTTGGCGCGCAGGACCAGCAGGCTCACCCCGGCCACGCCCGCGAGCCCGGTCAGCAGTGTTCTGGTCGACAGCCGCTCACCGAGCAGGCCGCTGGAGAGCGCGGCGACCAGCAGGGGTTGCAGGGCGCCGATGGTGGCGGCCACGCCGCCGGGCAGCCGGTAGGCCGCGACGAAGAGCAGGGCGAAGGACGCGCCGATGTTGAGCGTCCCGAGCACGAGTGAGCGCCACCACCAACTGCCGTGGGGCAACCGGCGGGTGATCACGAGCAGCAGCAGACCCGCGGGCAGCGCGCGGGCCGCCCCGGCGAGCAGCGGGCGGTCGGGCGGCAGGAACTGGGTGGTCACGTAGTAGGTGGTCCCCCACAGGGCGGGGGCCAGCGCGGTCAGCAGGACCGTGCCCGCTCGATTCCTTAGCACTAAGATAAAGTATCTCAGCGCTAAGAGAATTGCTAGCCTGTTTCCATGACAGACGCCTCGGCCCCGAACGGTGACCCGCACGACCGGCCCTGCGACCAGGTGGACCGGATCCTCGCCCAGTGGGCCGCGCAGCGACCCGACCTCGACGTCTCGCCGATGGCCGTGCTGGGCCGGCTCAAGCGCCTGGCCCGCCTGGTCGAGGGCGAGCAGCGCCGTACCTTCGCCGCGCACGGGCTGGACGCCGCCGCCTTCGACGTGCTGGCCACCCTGCGCCGCAGCGATCCGCCGCACCTGCTGACCCCCGCCGAGCTGATGCGCTCGGCGATGGTCACCTCCGGTGCGATCAGCCAGCGCCTGGAGCGGCTGGAGGAGCGCGGCCTGGTCAGCCGGCGGCCCAGCACCACGGACGGACGGGTGGTGCACGTCGCGCTCACCGCGGCCGGACGCGAGCTGATCGACCGGGCGCTGCCCGACCACCTGGCCACCGAGCAGCGCCTGCTGGCCGCCCTCGACGGCGGCGAACGGGCCGGGCTGGCGCAGACCCTGCGGGCCGTGCTGCTCGCCCTGGGGGACGGCGAGGGCGACCCGCGCACCGGGTGAGGCAACCCGGCCATCGGCCGTTGAACGGCGGCGGCGCGGGCTGCGTACCCCCGGGTGGAGCGGTCGCCCGGCCGCCCTGTGGGAGGTCCCGCCGCCCAGCGCTCAGGAGGGCCGCCATGCCGAACAGCCGCCGCGTCGGGGTGCTGACCGCCGCCGGCGCCGCCGTCCTCGCCTTCGCCAGCGCCTGTGGTTCGACCGCCGCCTCCTCGGGCACCGCCTCGCCCGGTATGACCTCCAGCGGCACCACCCAGGCGCCCGCCGCCACCGCGCCGGCCACACCGCCACCGGGCACGCCCGCGAACGCGGCGGTCAAGGTCACCACGGTCAGCGGGCTCGGCCAGATCGTCACCGACAGCAACGGCTTCACGCTCTACCGCTTCGACCAGGACAGCGCGAACCCGTCCAAGGCCACCTGCACCGGCTCCTGCGCCACCCTGTGGCCGGGCGCCGCCGCGCCGAGCCAACTGACCGGCAACGGCGTCAGCCCCGCGCTGATCGGCACGGTCACCCGCGCCGACGGCACCGAGCAGCTCACCCTGAACGGCTGGCCGCTCTACCGCTACGCGCCGGACACCAAGGCCGGCGAGGCCAAGGGCGAGGGCGTCGACAGCAGCTGGTGGGCGGTGAACCCCAGCGGTGGTGAGGCCAAGCCCGCCACCCCCACCAATTCCAACGCGCCCGACATGCCCTCCAACGGTGTCACCAACAACACCGGCAACGGCTACTGAGTGCGGCCGGTGAGCACGGAGCGCTGCTACTCGACCCGGAGGCACGGGTGCGCCAGGATGGCCTTGTGACCGAGAAGCCCCGGGGCGGCGGCGCCGTCGGCCCGGACGAGGAGCTGATCCGGGCCCTCTACCGGGAGCACGCGGGCCCGCTCTTCGGTTTCGTGCTGCAGCTGGTCGGCGGGGACCGGCAGCGCGCGGAGGACGTGGTCCAGGAGACCTTGGTGCGGGCCTGGCGCAACGCCGACCGGCTGGAGATCGAGGCCGGTTCGGTGCGCCCCTGGCTGGTCACGGTGGCCCGCCGGATCGTCATCGACGGGCACCGGCGCAGCGCCGCCCGCCCGCCGGAGACCGACGCGGGAGCACTGGAGCTGCTCCCCGCCGAGGACGAACTCGACCGCGCGCTGCGGATGATGGCGATCACCGACGCGCTCGGCGCACTCACCCGGGCGCACCGGGAGGTCATCGTGGAGGCCTACCTCAAGGGGCGCGGCATCGCCGAGGTGGCCGCGGACCTGGGCATCCCGGAGGGGACGGTGCGGTCGCGGATCTTCTACGCGCTGCGCTCGCTGAGGATCGCCCTGGAGGAACGAGGGGTGACGTCGTGACCGCGCCCCCGGCCCGCTGGGGCCCGCAGGAAGGGCGGGACCGGCACCTCGATGCCGGCGCCTATGTGCTCGGCCTGCTCGGAGAGTTGGAGCAGGCCCGGTTCGAGGAGCACCTGGCGCACTGCCCGCGGTGCACCGAGGAGATCGCGCACCTGGGCGGACTGGCACCGCTGCTCGCGGAGTTCAGGGCCGACGGCGCGACCCTCGTCGAGCCGGTCGTCGAGCCGGTCGTCGACCCGCTCGCCGAACCGGACGCGGAGCCGGTCGGGGCCGGGCCGGCCGCAGCGCGTACGGGCCGGGCCGGGCCGCACGGATCGCGGGTGGCCGGCCCGGGCCCGCGGCTGCTCGACGCGGTGCTCGCCGAGGTGGCCGCCGCCACCTCGGCCCGGCAGCACGGCCGGGTGCGCCGGCGCGTCCTGGTGGCGGTGGGCGCCGCCGCACTGGCGCTCGGCGGTGTGGCGGTTGGCATCACCGTGCTGGACCCGGGCGCGGCGGTCACCGCGCCGGCCGTCGCCACGGCCGACCACAGTGCCACCGCGGCGAACGGGATCAGCGCCACCGTCGGGGTGACGGGGCAGCGCTGGGGCAGCGCGGTCGCCCTCCGGCTGGCCGGCGTGAACGGCCCGCGCAGCTGCGCGCTGGTGGCCGTCTCCACCCAGGGCGGGCACCAGACGGTCAGCAGCTGGACCGTCCCCGCCGCCGGCTACGGCACACCGGCCGCCCCGGAGTTGCGGATCTCCGGCGGCACCGGCTACCAGCCGGGCGAGATCGGCCACTTCGAGCTGCGCGATCTGACGGACGGTCAACTGCTGCTGACGATCCCGGTGCTGCCGGGTGGCTGACCGGGAGGACTCCCCGGTCGGCCACCCACCGGGTGCTCAGGCCTCGCCGCCCTCCTCCAGGTCGCCCTCCGCCTCCAGGAAGGCCGCCTGCAGCTCGGCCAGCAGCGCCGGGTCGGGCGCCGCCCACAGCCCGCGCTCGGCCGCCTCCAGCAGCCGCTCGCTGATCCCGTGCAGCGCCCAGGGGTTGGCCGAGGTGAGGAACTCGCGGTTGACCGGGTCGAGTACGTACTCCTGGGTCAGCCGCTCGTACATCCAGTCCGCCACCACGCCGGTGGTCGCGTCGTAGCCGAACAGGTAGTCGACGGTGGCGGCCATCTCGAAGGCGCCCTTGTAGCCGTGCCGCCGCATCGCCTCCAGCCAGCGCGGGTTGACCACCCGGGCCCGGAAGACGCGCGCCGCCTCCTCGGTCAGGGTGCGGGTCTTCACCGTCTCCGGACGGGTCGAGTCGCCGATGTAGGCGGCCGGCGCCCGGCCGGTCAGCGCGCGCACGGTGGCCACCATGCCGCCGTGGTACTGGAAGTAGTCGTCCGAGTCGGCGATGTCGTGCTCGCGGGTGTCGGTGTTCTTCGCCGCGACGGTGATCCGCTTGTAGGCGGTCTCCATCTCCTCGCGGGCCGGGCGCCCGCCCAGGTCGCGGCCGTAGGCGTAGCCGCCCCAGACCGTGTAGACCTCGGCGAGGTCGGCGTCGGTGCGCCAGTCCCGGCTGTCGATCAGCTGCAGCAGCCCGGCGCCGTAGGTGCCCGGGCGGGAGCCGAACACCCGGATGGTGGCCCGGCGTTCGTCCCCGTGCGCGGCCAGGTCGGCCTGCACGTGGGCGCGGACGAAGTTGTCCTCGTCGGCCTCCTGCTGGGCGGCCGCCAGGCGCACCGCGTCGTCCAGCAGCGCGACCACGTGCGGGAAGGCGTCGCGGAAGAAGCCCGAGATGCGCAGCGTCACATCGACGCGCGGGCGGCCGAGTTCGGCCAGCGGGATCGGTTCCAGGCCGGTGACCCGGCGCGAGGCGTCGTCCCAGACCGGCCGGATGCCCAGCAGGGCGAAGGCCTCGGCGATGTCGTCACCGGCGGTGCGCATCGCGCTGGTGCCCCAGAGCGAGAGGCCGACCGAGGGCGGGCAGGCGCCGTCGTTGTCGGCCTGGTAGCGCTCGATCAGCGAGGCCGCCAGTGCCTGCCCGGTCTCCCAGGCCAGCCGGCTGGGCACCGCCTTGGGGTCCACCGAGTAGAAGTTGCGCCCGGTCGGCAGCACGTTGACCAGCCCGCGCAGCGGCGAACCGGACGGCCCGGCCGGCACGAAGCCGCCCTTCAGGGCGTGCACCACGGCGTCCAACTCGTCGGTGGTGGCGGCCAGGCGCGGCACCACCTGGTGTGCGCCGAAGGTCAGCACCTCGGCGACGGCGGCGGGCAGCCCCGCGGCCACCCGCTCGACGGCCGCCGGATCCCAGTCGGCCGCCTCCATCGCCTCGACCAGCTCGCGCGCCTTGGCCTCGGCGGCATCGGTGGCGCCCAGCGTCAGCGCCGCCTCGTCCAGTCCGAGCGCCTCCCGCAGGCCGGGCAACGCCGAGACGCCGCCCCAGATCTGACGGGCCCTCAGAATTGAGAGCACCAGGTTGACCCGGTCCTCGCCGCTGGGTGCCTGGCCCAGCACGTGCAGGCCGTCACGGATCTGGGCGTCCTTCACCTCGCAGAGCCAGCCGTCGACATGGAGCAGGAAGTCGTCGAATCCGTCGTCCTCGGGCCGCTCGTCCAGGCCCAGGTCGTGGTCGAGGCGGGCCGCCTGGATCAGCGTCCAGATCTGGGCGCGGACGGCCGGCAGCTTGGCCGGGTCCATCGCGGCGATGTTGGCGTGCTCGTCCAGCAGCTGCTCCAGGCGGGCGATGTCGCCGTAGGAGTCGGCGCGGGCCATCGGCGGCACCAGGTGGTCGACCAGGGTGGCGTGCGCGCGGCGCTTGGCCTGGGTGCCCTCGCCCGGGTCGTTGACCAGGAACGGGTAGATCAGCGGCAGGTCGCCGAGGGCCGCGTCCGGGCCGCAGTCGGCCGACAGCGCGGCCGTCTTGCCCGGCAGCCACTCCAGGTTGCCGTGCTTGCCCAGGTGCACCAGGGCGTCGGCGCCGAAGCCGCCGTCGTTCCGGTCGGCCGCGATCCAGCGGTAGGCGGCCAGGTAGTGGTGGCTCGGCGGCAGGTCCGGGTCGTGGTAGATCGCCACCGGGTTGGCGCCGAAGCCGCGCGGCGGCTGCACCAGCACCAGCAGGTTGCCGGCCCGCAGACCCGCCAGCACGATGTCGCCGTCCGGGTTCCGGCTGCGGTCCACATACAGCTCGCCGGGTGCCGGGCCCCAGTGCTCCTCGACCTGGGCGCGCAGGCCCGCGGGCAGCGTGGCGTACCAGCGGCGGTAGTCGGCGGCCGGGATCCGCACCGGGTTGCGGGCCAACTGGTCCTCGGTGAGCCAGTCCTGGTCGTAGCCGCCGGCCTCGATCAGCGCCTTGATCAGCGCGTCGCCCTCGTGCTCGCCCTCGACCGGCTCCATGCCCGGCAGGCCCTCGCCCAGGTCCCAGCCCTCCGCGCGCAGCCGGCGCAGCAGCCGGGCCGCGCTGGCCGGGGTGTCCAGGCCCACCGCGTTGCCCACCCGGGCATGCTTGGTCGGGTAGGCGGACAGCACCAGCGCCAACCGCCGCTCGGCGGCCGGGATGTGGCGCAGCCGCGCGTGGCGGACCGCGATCCCGGCCACCCGGGCGCAGCGCTCGGGGTCGGCGACGTAGACCGTCAGACCGTCCTCGTCCAGCTCCTTGAAGGAGAACGGCACGGTGATCAGCCGCCCGTCGAACTCCGGCACGGCGACCTGAGTGGCGGTGTCCAGCGGCGAGAGGCCGTCGTCGCTGCCCGCCCAGGTCTCCCGCGACCAGGTCAGGCAGAGCGCCTGCAGGATCGGCCGGTCGAGCGCGGCCAGCGCGCCCGCGTCCCAGGCCTCCTCGTCGCCGCCCGCCGAGGCGTCGGCGGGCCGGGTGCCGCCGGCGGCCAGCACGGTGGTCACGATCGCGTCGGCCTGGCCGAGTTCGGCCAGCAGCTCGGCGGGCGCGCCGCGCAGCGAGGAGCAGTACAGCGGCTTGGCCTGCCCGCCCGCGTCCTCGATCGCGCCGCACAGGGCGTCCACGAAACCGGTGTTGCCGCTCATGTGGTGCGCGCGGTAGTAGAGGACGGCCACCGTCGGTCCCCCGGAGGCAGTCGCGGTGCGGCGGGGCGTGCGAGCCAGCGGGCCCCAGTCGGGCGCGGAGGCCGGCGCCGCGAAGCCGTGGCCGGTGAGCAGCACGGTGTCGGAGAGGAAGGCGCCCAGCTCCGCCAGGTTGGCCGCGCCGCCGTGCGCGAGGTAGGCGTGCGCCTCGGCGGCCAGCCCGGCCGGCACGGTGGAGAGCTCCATCAGCTGCGCGTCCGGTGCCTGCTCACCGCTGAGCACGATCACCGGGCGCGGGCCGGCCAGCAGCGTGGTGAGGCCCTCCTCCCAGGCGCGGCGGCCGCCGAGCAGGCGCACCACCACGAGGTCGGTGCCCTCCAGCAGCGCCGGCAGGTCGTCGGGGCCGAGCCGGGCCGGGTTGCCCAGCCGGTAGCCGACCGGGCCGTTGCTGGCGCGGGCGGAGAGCAGATCGGTGTCGGAGGTCGACAGGAGCAGGATCACGCGGCGGCCCTCCCGCGGTGGTGGGCGGAAGCGGGCATGACGGTGCGCATTCGGCAGCCTTCCTCGGGGTCCGCGCCCCGTGGGGGATCCCCCGGCCCCAGACCGGGAGAGGTGGGCGGGACGGCAGGAGTTCCTGGCTCCCACGAGCGGTGGTGGCTCGTGGTCACAGTGGCGGGACCGCACCGGCGTCGCACCGGTTTCCTCCCCTGGGGACCCATCGGTGAGGCCCCTGTGCCGTCGCTGGCGTGCACCGGCCTGACGGCCGGTCCGGCGTCATCCTAACGGGCGAGGTCAGGCGCGGTCAGGGGCCGTGGTGCGGGGGAGGCGCAAATCGGTGGCGCCGGCGGACAGCGGACGGGTCCGACGGCTGACGGGCTTTCAGGACTGTTTCCGGCCAAGTTGATGATGTGTCCATTCTGTGATGATCGGCTGAGTTGGTTCCCACTAGGGTCACTTCAGCTCCACAGTCCGGCGCCGCGCGGCCGTCGTGCGGCGCCAGGTGGACCTGTTGATTGGACTGGTGCGAAGTGAACAGCAAGTATCGCCGGTTGTTGAGCCGTTCGTCGGTGGCCGCTGTCCGGAGCCGGCTCGCCGGGGTGGTGGGCGTGGTCGCACTGATGGCGGCCGTCCTCACCGGCACCGCCGCCGTCGGCACCGCCGGCGCCGCCCCCGTCGCCGCGTCCGTCACCCTGTCCGCCCACGCGCCGGCCGCCGCACCCGCTGCCGCGCCCGCCCACCCCGCCGCCGCGCGGCCCGCGACAGGCGGCTGGACCTGCGCCGGGACGCCCATCCCGAAGGGCTACGTGCTGGTCGGCTTCAACCGCAGCGGCTGCAACGGGGCCGGCTCCTGGGACCAGCAGCCGGTGCGCGACGGCATCTGGACCTGTTCCGGTTCGCCGATCGTGTCCGGGTACGTCATCAGCAACTACCTCTCCTCCGGCTGCAGCGGCATCGGCGCCTGGTACCACCAGCTCGCCAAGAACGGCCTGTGGACCTGTGCGGGCTCGCCGATCGTCTCCGGCTACGTCACCACCAACTACAACCGCAGCGGCTGCAACGGCATCGGCGCCTGGGTCCAGATGACCGCCCGCGCCGGCCTGTGGACCTGCCCCGGCTCGCCGGTGCCGGCCGGCTTCCGCAGCACCAGCTTCAATGCGGGCGGCTGCGGCGGCCAGGGGGCGTGGCTCCTCCAGCGCGTCTGATCCGACCGCTTCCACCGAAGGGCACTGCGCGTAACGCGCAGTGCCCTTCGGCCTGTTCTGGCCTGTTCCGGCCTGTTTCCGCCTGTTCGGGCCTGCCACGTGACCGGCCACCGGACCCGCGAACGCGACGTCCGATTGCCGCCGGACCGTTCGGTGACGACGCACGAGGATCGAGGTGTCAGCGAATGCCGGCGGACCCATGACGACGAAGAGACGAGCGGAACATGATGGCAGTGCTCGATGGCAAGGCGGCCCTGGTGACCGGCGGCAGCCGGGGCATCGGCGCGGCGGTGGCGCTGCGGCTGGCCGAGGAGGGCGCCGACGTGGCGCTGACCTACCGGAGCAACGGGGAGCAGGCGGCGCAGGTCGTCGACCGGATCAAGGCGCTGGGGCGCCGGGCGCTGGCCCTTGCGGCCGACAGCGTGGACCCGTAAGCCGCACGGGCGGCGTTCGGCGGCGGCTCGCTGTACGCGATGAGCAAGACCGCGCTGACCGGCCTGACCACCTCGCTGGCCCGCGAACTCGGCCCGCGGGGGATCACCGTCAACCTGATCCACCCCGGGCCGATCGACACGGACATGAACCCGGACGAGGGGCCGGGCGCCGAACTGCAGAAGGGCTTCACGGCCCTGGGCCGCTACGGGCGGCCCGCCGACGTGGCCGCGATGGTCGCCCACCTCGCGGGCGAGGGCGGGCGGTACGTCACCGGCGCGGCCCTCGCGGTGGACGGCGGCTTCACGGCCTGAGTCGCGGTGGGTCGGCGGCCGGTGCCGTCCGCCCGCCCGGTCACGGCTGGGCGCGGTGCAGGTCCCGGAGCAAGGCGATCTCGGCGCCGTGGTGCAGCAGTTCCTGGTTGACCCACCAGACGACGTCGATGAACGCCTCCTCCGGGTCGCCGCCGTGCGGGTAGCTGCACCGGCCCACGGTGTCGAGCGCGGCGTCGTCGGCACCGGCCACGGCCGCCCGCCAGGCCGTGGCGCCGGTGTCGAAGGCGGCGATCGCGCCGGCGGCGTCCGCGGCGGCCCGGAAGCCGGCGTTGGTCAGGCGGTGGGTGCCGGCCGTGTGGTCCGCGCGCAGGGTCAGCATCTCGGTGAGGTGGTTCAGCCGCCAGGCGATGGTGGTGAACGGCGGCGGGACGGGGTGCGGGGAGGGCGCGGAGTCGCGGCCCCAGTCACCGGTACCGAGCAGCAGCGCCGCGCTCGCGCCGGGGCCGTCCGCCCGCCGCCGCACCGACCAGCAGTTCGGCACCGGCTCCCAGAAGTACTCCTCGTCGGTCATCACCGTGACCGGGACGTCCACGCCGTTGCCGCTGTTCACGGTCGGACCGGCCAGCCGTCCGCCGAGGCGCTCGCGGGCGAAGTCGAACTCCTCCAGCAGGGTGACGAGACGTGCGGGGGTGGTCATCGAACGCTCCCGGGTGAGTGATCTGCCGTGGCACAGTGCGGGGTTGAGCCTGCCACAGCGGGTGCACGGGGCGCGCGCGGATTTCTGACCGCCCCCGGCGCGGATTCCTGCCCGGCCCCGGTTAGCATCGCGACACCGACGAAGGGGGAGAACCGTGGACACGTTCAACCGCGCCCTGGTCCTGGGCAGTGGCGGCCGGGCCGGCACGGCCTGGCTGGCCGGACTGGCCTGCGGACTGCGGGGCGCCGGGATCGACCTCGGGGAGGCCGACCTGACGGTTGGCACCTCGGCCGGGGCGATCGTCGGTGCCCTGCTCGCCGCCGGCCAGGACCCGGGACGGCTCGCGGACCCGGTGCGGCTCGTGGACCCCGTCCGGCCGGTGGACGGCTCCCGCCCCGCCGGCCCGCCCCCGCGCCCCGGCGCCGACCCCGCTCTGGTGGCGGCGGTCTTCGCCGTGCTCGGGGAGCCGGGCCTCCCGCCGGAGGAGGCGCGCCGGCAGGTCGGCCGGCTCGTGCTGGAGCACACCGACCCCGAGGCCGAGCAGGCGCTGGTCGCCCAGCGGGCCACGCTGATCGGGGCGGAGCACTGGCCGGAGCGCGGGCTGCTGATCACGGGCGTGGACGCCGGCACCGGCGAGCCCGTGGTGTGGGGCCGCGCCAGCGGCGTGCCGCTGGCCCGCGCGGTGGCCGCGAGCAGCGCGTTCCCCGGCTTCGCGGCACCGGTCGCGATCGACGGCCGGTGGTACATCGACGGCGCCCTGCGCAGCGGGACCAACGCCGACCTCGCCGTGGGGGCGCGGACGCTGGTGGTCCTCGAGCCGATGGCGCACACCTACCCGCGCGAGGCGCTCCAGCGTGAGCTGGCGGCCGTTGGGGCGCGCACGGTGGTGACGGTGGGGCCCGACGCGGCCTCGGTCCGCGCCCTCGGGAACCCGGCCGACACCACCACCTGGGGCCCGTCCTACCAGGCCGGCCTGCGTCAGGCCGCCGACACCGCCGAGCAGCTGCGCGAGGCCTGGACGGCCGCGGTGGACCCGGACTGACCGTCAGCGCGGCGGCGGGTTGGAGAGATGGATCACGCCGATTGCGGGGCATACCTACGGTCGGATCATCGGTATGCTCGCGCCCATGTCTCCCGCACCCGCCGCCTCCGAGCCTGCCCCCGTCCGGGCTGGTCGGGGACGTGACGACGCCTGCCCGGGGGCGCTGCGACTGCACCAGGCCGACGACGGGGCGCTCGCGCGAGTCCGGGTGCCCGGCGGACTGCTGTCGGCGGATCAGGCCCTGGCCCTGGCGCGGGCGGCCGAGGAGCTCGGGGACGGCGCGCTGGAGACCACCTCACGCGGCAACGTCCAACTGCGCGGGCTCCACCCCGACGCGGGCGCGGAACTCGCGGCCCGGCTCGGCGCGGTCGACCTGCTGCCGTCGCTGCCGCACGACCGGATCCGCAACATCGTCGCCTCCCCGCTGGCGGGCCTGGACGGCGCGGGCCCGGCGCTGCGCGGCTGGGTCCACGAGCTGGACGCACTGCTCTGCGGCAGCGACCTGGCCCGGCAGTTGTCGGGCCGGTTTCTGTTCGCGCTGGACGACGGGCGCGGTGACGTCGCCTCGCTCGACGCCGATGTGACCTTGATCGCACGCGCCGCCGACCGGGACACCACCACCGACCAGGACGGCCAGGCGATGCCGGGCGCGCTGCTGCGCCTCGGCCGCGCCGACTGGTGCGCCGAGGTGCCGCACGGACCGCGCGCCGCGCTCGCGGCGGCCGAGGCGTTCGTGGCACTGGCGGACGGTGCCTGGCGGGTGCGTGAGGCGGACCCGGACGGTGCGGCGCTGGCCGACCGGCTCGGGCTGCGGCGCCGCCCGCTGCCCGAGCTGACCGGCACTCGCCCCACCGTCGGCGCATTCGCCGGTGCCGGTGCCGGTGCCGGCTCTGCCGCCGGTCGCGGCGGGCTGGTGCTGGGCCTGCGCTTCGGGCGGGCCGGCGCCCGGCAGTGGCGGGCGCTGGCGGCAGCCGGCGACGAACTGCGGGTCACCCCCTGGCGCGGCGTGGTGCTGCCCGGGGCCGGGCCCGCGCTGCTGCCGGAGCTGGCGGCGCTCGGCCTGCGCACCGATCCGGCCACGCCCTGGGAGCGGGCCACCGCCTGCACCGGCGCGCCGGGTTGCGCCAAGTCGCTGGCGGACGTGCGCGCCGACGCCGCGGCGGCGCTGGACCTGCCGCCCGCCCCGCCTGCTGCCGACCTGCCACCCGCCGCCGACCCGCTGCCCGCCCCGCCCGCCGCCCGCCCGACGCTGCCCGTCCACTGGTCCGGCTGCGCGCGCCGCTGCGGCCACCCGGTCGGCCACTGGGTGGACGTCCTGGCCACCGGCCCGACCAGCTACCGCATCACCGACAGCCAACAGCCCGACGGCGCCACCGAAGTGACGACCCAACAGATGGCGGCGGCCGTCGCCGCCGCCAGGAGGACCACGTGATCGAGTACGAGAAGGACGGCGCGGCGATCTACCGCGAGTCCTTTGCCACCATCCGCGCCGAGGCGGACCTGGCGGGGCTGCCCGCCGACGTCTCGCAGGTCGCGGTGCGGATGATCCACGCCTGCGGGATGACCGACCTGGTCGCCGACCTGCTGTGGACCCCGAACGTGGTCGCCTCGGCCCGGGCCGCGCTGCGGGCCGGCGCGCCGATCCTGTGCGACGTCTCGATGGTGGCCAGCGGGGTGACCCGCAAGCGGCTGCCCGCCGACAACGAGGTCGTCTGCACGCTCTCCGACCCCTCCGTACCGGCGCTCGCGGCCGAACTCGGCACCACCCGCAGCGCCGCCGCGATGGAGCTGTGGCGGGACAAGCTGGCGGGCTCGGTGGTGGCCGTCGGCAACGCGCCGACCTCGCTCTTCCGGCTGCTGGAGATGATCGAGGCGGGCGCGCCGCGCCCGGCCGCCGTGATCGGCGTGCCGGTCGGCTTCATCGGAGCCGCCGAGTCGAAGCAGGCGCTGGCCGACCACCCCTCGGGCCTGGAGCACCTGGTGGTGCGCGGCCGTCGCGGCGGCAGCGCGATAGCCGCAGCCGCACTCAACGCGATTGCGAGCGAAGTGGAATGACGGAGCATCAGAACATCACCGTAGGACGGCTCTACGGCGTCGGCCTCGGTCCCGGCGACCCGGACCTGATGACGGTGCGGGCCGTCGAGCTCATCAGCAAGGCCGACGTGGTGGCGTACCACAGCGCCCGGCACGGCCGTTCGATCGCCCGCTCGATCGCCGCCCGCCACCTGCGCGCGGACCAGCTGGAGGAGCCGCTGGTCTACCCGGTCACCACCGGGACCACCGACCACCCGGGCGGCTACCGGGGCGCGTTGGACGAGTTCTACGCCGAGGCCGCCGAGCGGCTGGCCGCGCACCTGGACGCCGGGCGGACCGTGGTGGTGCTCGCCGAGGGCGACCCGATGTTCTACGGCTCGTACATGCACATGCACAAGCGGCTCGCGCACCGCTACCCGACCGAGGTGGTGCCCGGGGTGACCTCGGTCAGCGCGGCGGCGGCCCGTTTGGGGCGGCCGCTGGTGGAGGCCGAGGAGGTGCTGACGATCCTGCCGGGCACGCTGCCCGAGGAGGAGCTGACGGCCCGCCTGGCCGCCACCGACTCGGCCGTGGTGATGAAGCTCGGCCGCACCTTCCCGACCGTGCGCCGGGCGCTGGAGCGCTCCGGGCGGCTGGCCGAGGCGCAGTTCGTCGAGCGCGCCACCATGGCGGGGGAGCGCACCGCACCGCTGGCCGAGGTGGACCCGGAGTCGGTGCCGTACTTCTCGCTCGCGGTGCTGCCCAGCCGGATCGGCCTGCCGCAGGCCCCGGAGCCGGAGTCCGCCGAGTCCGGCGCGGCAGGCGAGTCCGGCGTGGCCGGCGCGGCCGGTGCGGCCGCGGAGCCCGGGAGCTTTGACCCGGTCGCCGGGGGCTCGGTGGTCGTGGTCGGCCTCGGCCCGGCCGGGCCGCTCTGGCTCACCCCCGAGGCGCGCGGCGAACTGGCCGCCGCCGACGAGCTGGTGGGCTACACCACCTACCTGGACCGGGTCCCGGTCCGGGCCGGTCAGCGCCGGCACGGCTCGGACAACAAGGTGGAGGCCGAGCGGGCCGAGTTCGCGCTCGACCTGGCCCGGCGCGGCCGCCGGGTCGCGGTGGTCTCCTCCGGTGACCCGGGCGTCTTCGCGATGGCCACCGCCGTGCTGGAGGCGGCCTGCGCGGACCCGTACCGCGAGGTGCCGGTGCGGATCGTGCCCGGTATGACGGCCGCGCACGCCGCCGCCTCGCGCGCGGGCGCGCCGCTGGGCCACGACTACGCGGTGGTCTCGCTCTCCGACCGGCTCAAGCCCTGGTCCGTGGTGGCGGAGCGACTGCGCGCGGCGGCCGGCGCCGACCTGGTGCTCGCGCTCTACAACCCCGGTTCGCGCAGCCGCACCACCCAGGTCGGGCTGGCCCGCGACCTCCTGCTCGAACACCGGGCGCCGGACACCCCGGTGGTGATGGCCCGGGACGTGGGCGGTCCGACCGAGCGGGTGCGCACCGTCAAGCTGGCCGATCTCGACCCGGCCGAGGTGGACATGCGGACGATCCTGCTGATCGGCTCCTCGCAGACCCAGGCGGTGCGCCGGGGCGACGGCACCGAGGTGGTCTGGACCCCGCGCCGCTACCCGGAGCGCTGACCGGCAGCACCGGCAGCGCTGGGTTCCACGGCCTCCCCAGGGCCACCCCGACTCCCTCGGCCCCATCCGGCCGGGGGAGTCGGCGTACCGCCAGGTTTACCCGCAACCCGGTTCAGGTGGGGAACCCCACCCCCGTCAGCTGCTCCGAGGCCCGCCACAGCTGGGCCGCCGTGGTCAGGTCCGTCGCCCGCCGGGGCAGCCGCGCGCGGGCCGGCAGGCCGGTCAACTCGCCCAGCCCGTCCGGGCCGTAGTACCCGCCGCCGACCGCCCGCTCGCTGGTCGCGGCCACCAGCAGCGGCAGCGCCCCGCGGGCCGGTTCCTGGGAGAAGCCGGGCACGCTCATCGCCATCGCGGTGAGGTTGACGCCACCCGGCGCCCGGTCGAGCACCGGACCGCGGTACGCCAGGTTGGTGCGGCAGGCGCCGGGGTGCGCGGCGGTGCTGCGGATGCCCCAGCCGGCTCGCGCGCTGAGGCGGTCCAGCTCCTGCGCGAAGAGCAGGCAGGCCAGCTTGGAGCGGCCGTAGGCGGAGTACGCGTGGTAGCGGCGCTCGCTGTTGAGGTTCGTCAGGTCGATCCGGGCGCCCCAGGCGGTCAGGCTGCCGACGCTGACCACCCGGGGCGCGGCGGCCCCGCGCAGCAGCGGCAACAGGCGCCCGGTGAGCGCGAAGTGGCCCAGGTAGTTGGTGCCGAACTGCAGCTCGAAGCCGTCCTTGGTGGTGTGCCGGGACGGCACGCCCATCACGCCGGCGTTGTTGACCAGCAGGTCGACCGGCCGGCTGCGCTCCAGCAGGACGTCGGCGAAGGAGGCGACCGAGTCCAGGCTCGCCAGGTCCAGCGCGGCCACCGTGACCGACCCACCGCTGCCCGCTCCGCCTGACCCGCTGGCCCCGCCTGACCCGCCCACCCCGCCCGCGCTGCCGGTCTCCGCCCTGATCCGCTCGGCGGCCCGCTCGCCCCTGTCACCGTCGCGGACCGCCAGCAGCACGTCCGCGCCCGCCAGGGCCAGGCGCCGCGCGGTCTCGAAGCCGATGCCGCTGTTCGCCCCGGTCACCACGGCCAGGCGGCCGCGCTGGTCGGGTACCGCGACCGCGATCTCCTTGCTCCGACGGCCCATCACCGGCTCCTCTCGACTCTCCTCGCCACGGGCAGTTCCCGTGCGGCGTCGGCCCAGCCGTCGGCGCTCGCCGCGCTCCAGCCGTCACTCGGGTCCGATCGGGCCGACGGTATCGCAGCCCAGCCCCAACTCACCCAGAGCTCCGGCCACATCAGGCACCGTGGGGACGCCGTCCGGGAGCCCCGGGCGGCGCACGATCAGCACCGGCAGGCCCAACTCGCGTGCCACCGCCAGCTTGGGCGCGGTGGCCGCACCGCCGCTGTCCTTGGTCACCAGCACGTCGATCCGGTGCTCGCGGAAGACCGCGCGCTCGTCGTCCAGGTGGAACGGTCCGCGGCTGAGCAGCACCGTCAGGTCCGCCGGCAGCGGCGGGTCGGGCGGCTCGACCGAGCGGGCCACCAGGTGCACGTCCTCGACCCGGGCGAAGGCGGCCAGGCCCTGGCGTCCGGTGGTCAGCAGCGCCCGCCGGCCCAGCGCCGGCAGTGCGGCGGCGGCCTGCTCCAGCGAGTCGACCAGATGCCAGCGGTCGCCCGGCACCGGCAGCCAGCCGGGACGCCGCAGCGCCAGCAGCCGGACACCGGCGGTGGCCGCCGCCCGGGCGGCGTTGCGGCTGATCCCCTGGGCGAACGGGTGGGTGGCGTCCACCAGGGTGTCCACCCGGTGCTCGCGCAGCCAGTCGGCCAGCCCGTCCGCCCCGCCGAAGCCGCCCACCCGCACCTCGCCCGGCGGCAGCCTCGGCTCGCTCACCCGTCCGGCCAGCGAGCTGGTCACCCGGACGCCGGGCGCCTTGGCCAACTCCTCGGCGAGCCGGCGTCCTTCGGTGGTGCCGCCCAGGATCAGGATGTGTCGCACGGGCCGACTCTCTACGGAAGCTGGCAGGACCGGTCGCGCCGGGCCGAGTACAGGTGGCTGTCCGGGAACTGCTCGGCGCCCAGCGTGCGGCCGACCATGATCACCGCGGTCCGGAGCACCCCGGCCGCGTGCACCTGCTCGGCGATCGAGTCCAGGGTGCCGCGCAGCACCAGTTCGTCCGGGCGGCTGGCCATCGCCACCACCGCCACCGGGCAGTCGGCGCCGTAGTGCGGCAGCAGCTCGGCCACCACCCGGTCGACGTACCGGGCCGCCAGGTGCAGCACCAGCAGCGCGCCGCTGCGCCCGAGGGTGGCCAGGTCCTCGCCCGCGGGCATCGGGGTGGCCTGCTGGGCGATCCGGGTCAGGATCACCGTCTGGCCCACCGTCGGAACGGTCAACTCCCGCTTCAGCGCTGCCGCCGCGGCGGCGAAGGCGGGCACGCCCGGGACCACCTCGTACGGCACGCCGGCCGCATCCAGCCGGCGCATCTGCTCGGCCACCGCGCTGAACACCGACGGGTCGCCGGAGTGCAGCCGGGCCACGTCATGGCCGTCCCGGTGCGCGGCGAGCAACTCGGCCGTGATCTCGTCCAGGTTGAGCCGGGCGGTGTCCACCAGGCGGGCCCCGGGCGGGCATTCCGCCAGCAGCTCGACCGGCACCAGGCTGCCCGCGTACAGGCAGACCTGGCAGCTCGCCAGCCTCCGGGCCCCGCGCACGGTGATCAGGTCGGCGGCGCCGGGGCCGGCACCGATGAAGTAGACGGTCACAGCGCCTCACTCTCTCCAGGTTCTACGGGCTTGCGGACGGACCACTGGGTCACCGGCATCGCCTGCCGCCACCCGGTGAAGCCGCCGACCGGCACCGCGTGCGCCACCGCGAGCCGCAGCAACTCCCCGCCGTGGCGCCGGTACCACTCGGTCAGCAGGGCCTCGGACTCCAGCGTCACGGTGTTGGCGACCAGCCGCCCGCCCGGGCCCAGCGCCGCCCAGCAGGCTGCCAGCAGACCGGGCGCGGTCAGCCCGCCGCCGATGAACACCACGTCGGGCCGCGGCAGTTCGGCCAGCGCCGTCGGCGCGGCGCCGGTCACCACGCGCAGCCGCGGCACCCCGAGGGCGGCCGCGTTGCGGGTGATCCGGGCGGCCCGCACCGGGTCCCGCTCCACGCTGACGGCCTGGCAGGAGCGGTGCGCGCGCAGCCATTCGATCGCGATGCTGCCCGAGCCGCCGCCGATGTCCCAGAGCAGCTCGCCGGGGGCCGGGGCCAGCGTGGCCAGCGTCGCCGCGCGGACATGACGCTTCGTCAGCTGTCCGTCGCTCTCGTACAGTTCGTCCGCCAGGCCGGGCACCAGGGCGGGCCGCCGGCGCTCCTGCCGATCGGCTCGGCAGTGCACGGCGACGATGTTCAGCGGGTCGCCGGGCGGCTGCGCCCAGTCCTCGGCCGTCCCGGAAACGGTCCGCTCGCCCGGGCCGCCCAGCTGCTCCAGCACGTGCAGCTCGCTCGGCCCGAAGCCGTGTTCGCGCAGCAGCGCCGCCACGGTGGCCGGGGTGCTCGCGTTCGGGCTCAGCACCAGCAGTCGCTGACCGTCGAAGAGCGCGCCGACCAGCGTGGCGGTGTCCCGCCCGACCAGGCTGACGGTGCCGGTCTCCTCCAGCGCCCAGCCGAGCCGCGCACAGGCGTAGGAGACGGAGGAGGGATGCGGCAGCACCCGCAGCCGCTCGGCGCCCAGCACCTCGCCCAGGGTGCGCCCGATCCCGAAGAACATCGGATCGCCGCTGGCCAGCACGGCCACCCGCCGCCCGGCGTGCGCCGCGAAGAGGCCCGGTACGGACGGGCGCAGCGGCGAGGGCCAGGCGATGCGCTCGGCGGTCACCGCGGCGGGCAGCAGGTCCAGCTGCCGCGGCCCGCCGATCACCACCTCGGCCGCCGCCAGCGCCTCGCGCGAGAGCTCCACGAGCCCGTCCCAGCCGTCCGCCCCGATGCCCACGACCGTCACCGGCGGCTCAGACAGGGCGCTGCTCAACGGGGTCTCCTCCGATGGTGTGGACGGCGTGCACGGCGTGCACCACCGGCGCACCGGGGAAGCCTACCGGGCCCCCACAAGGGCCCCACTCCCTGGCCACCAGGGCCTTCCCGCCCGCGAGTAGGGTGGACCCCATGCCGACGACCGCTGTTCTGCCACCTCCCGCCGCCTAGGCGGGCGGCAAGGCCACGGAAGACCCACCAGGGGTGCGCCCCTGGGCCGGTCGGTGCTGCCCGCAGACGGGATCACGCGACCAGTTCACGTCTTCGGTGGGAGAAGCACCCGTGTCCGCATCCACAGCCACTCACCTCGTGTCCCGGCCCTTGTCCGCCGGGCGGGGTCTGCTCTACCTGCTGCTCTCGGCCGCCTCCTGGGGCACCGCCGGGGCCGCCGCCGCCCTGCTCTACGGCTCCAGCGGCCTCGGCCCGGTGGCGCTCACCTTCTGGCGCTCGGCCGGCGGCTCCGCGCTGCTGCTCGTGGCGCTCGCCGTCCGCCGCCGTGGACCCGCCGGTCGGCCTTCGAGCCGTCCTCGCACCCCCCACGCCCGGCGCGACATCGCCGTCAACGGCCTCGGCCTGACCCTCTTCCAGATCGCCTACTTCGAGGCGGTGCACGGCACCGGCCTGGCCGTGGGCACCGTGGTCACCCTCGGCGCCGCACCCGTCCTGGTCGCCCTCGGCGCCCGGCTGCTACTGCGCGAACCGCTCGGCGCAGCGGGCGCGGCGGCCGTGCTCGGCGCACTGGCCGGGCTCGCGGTGCTCCTGCTGGGCGGCACCTCGGGCGGCGCCACCGCCGTGCGGGCGGGCGGTGTGGCCTGGGCGCTGCTCTCGGCCGCGGGCTACGCCTGCATCACCCTCTACGGCCGCCGCAGTTCCGCCCGCGCCGCCGGCCGGACCGACGCGCTGACCACCACGCTCCACTCGTTCCTGGTCTGCGCGGTTCTGCTGCTCCCGTTCGCCGCCGCCGAGGGCCTGTGGCCCAACCCGCACGGCCTCGGCCGCACGCTGCTGGTGCTGCTCTACCTGGCCGCCGTGCCCACCGCACTCGGCTACGCGCTCTACTTCACCGGCGTCACCGTGGTCCGGGCCACCACCGCCGCCGTGATCGCCCTGATCGAGCCGGTCAGCGCCACCGCCCTCGCCGTCACCACCCTCGGCGAGCACCTCTCGCTCGCCACGGCAGCCGGCTCGGCGGTGCTCCTCCTTGCCGTAACCGCCCTGGCCATCACCGAAACCCGCCTCGCCGTCCGCAGCCGGGGGGCGGTGCAAGCTGCCGAGCTGATCGCGGGCCGGTAGGGGCTTTCAGCTGGACGGGACCTGCCGATGCGGCAGGTCCCGGTTGAGCTCCCGGAAGCCGACGCCGTAGTACAGCGCCTTCGGGGCCGGCCTCGTCGGCGAGGTCGAGCAGGCGACGAGCATCCGGGCCGCGCCCGCCGCCCGGGCCCGGTGCATCCCGTGGAGCAGCAGCGCCCGGCCGAGGCCCTGCCGGCGGAAGTCCCGGTGCGTGCCCACGGGTTCGAACTCGGCGGTCCGGTTCTTCTCGTCGTGCCACATGATCGTGGAGGCGGCCATCGTGCCGTCGGGGGCCTCGATCAGGAGGTGGAAGTCCGCACGGTAGGGGAGGGTCACGCGCACACCCTCGTAGCTCTGCTCGGTGTAGCGGGACCCGTCCCAGGCGTCGCGGTGCCCCTGCACCACCGCGGCCGGGCCGACCTCGTCGGCGGTGCGGAACCGGAACCCGTCGGGGAGGGCGGGGACGTCTTCGAGGTCGTCGAGCGACCGCATGTTGAGCTGCGTCTTGAGCAGGCCGCTCTCGGCGCTCCGGTCCACCTCGTACCCGTGCGCCGCGAGCCGCGCCAGCACGTTGGTGTCGGTGCCGCACGGCGTCGTCACGTGCGGGAGCCCGGGGGACTCGGCGCCGAACCAGCCGAGGACGTCGTCCAGGACCTCCGGCCGCCCGGGATGCACCAACTGCACCAGCTGCGCGGACTTGCCGAGCTGGATCCACCCCCACCCGACGACCTGGTCCCCGTCGTACCAGAACCGATGCCGCCAGTCGGCGGCCTTGGCGTGGTGATCCTTGCCGTAGCTCCAGGCCAGCTCGCCGACGGTGGTCTCGGCGTGCATCAGCGCCGGATCGATCGCGAAGACCTCCTGCGCGAGCCCCTGCATGAGGCGGACGTCGTGCGGGGTGAACTCTGACGCCACAGTCATGAAGGACAGGGTCCCACCGCCGCCCCGGATCGGCTAAGGGATTTCGGGCGATGACCAGTTGAGCTTTGCCCCGGTCGCTGTGTGGCCGTGGGGGGGGCCCGGCGCCCCCCCCCCCCCCGCGGCGCCCCCCCCCCCCGCCCCCGCGGCCCCCGCCCCCCCCCCCGGGGCCCGCGGGGGGGGGGACCCGCCCCCCCCCCCCCCCCCGCCCCCGCGGGGGGGGTGGGGGGGGGCGTCGGGGGGGGGGGGGCGGGGGGGGGGGGGGGGGCCGCGCCCCCCCCCCCCCCCCCCCCCCCCCCGCCCCCCCCCACGCCGCCGTGCCAGGTCGGCGCACGACCG